>JANWZJ010000100.1 GCA_025054525.1 Bacteroidia bacterium
TATTTGGGGATGCTGTTGGAGCAGGGCATAGGCTTGCTGAGCGACGAGATTACCTTTGCTGGATTCTTCACCAATATTGAGAAGAGCCACGCGAGGGCGCTCTATCCCAAAGATTTCTCGCATAAATACTGTACCCAGCTGCGCAAACTGAACGAGATGTTCTGGCTTGCAGTCTACATTAGCCCCCACATCGCAAATGAGGGAATAGTTATTCTCTCCATAGGGGTAGAAAGCCCCCAGGGTAGGTCGTGATACGCCAGGCAGATTGCCTAACTTAAGCACGGAAGCAGCCACAACAGCCCCTGTATTACCCGCACTGATGAAAACATCCAGACTTTTTTCTTTTAGAGCCTGAATACCTACTGCGATAGAGGAGTTAGGTTTTTGCACGATAGAGCGAGCTGGATTCTCGTCCATTTCTATGACTTCCTGGGCATCGATTAGGTATATGGGAGGGCGCAAGGGTAATCCTATCCGCTGAGCTGTGGCTTGAATTTCAGAGGTTTTGCCAATCAGCCAGACTTCTACTTCGGCGAGTAGCTCTGGAAGGGCTAAGGCTACACCTCTTAGTGGATTCTCCGGGGCGAAATCCCCCCCAAAGGCATCTATTCCGATGCGCATCAACTTTCGTCTTCTTCGGTGCGTAGAACCTTTTTCCCACGATAGTAGCCACTCTGGAGATTGACCCGATGGAACAAAGTCGGCTCCCCACTCTGCGGGTCTATGTAATAAGCAGGCTGAGGTAGTCGGTGATGGGTACGCCTTTTGTCTCTACGGCTCTTAGAGTGTTTGCGCTTAGGGTTCGCCATATGCTGCAAAGGTAAGGGATTGTCAAGGTTCTTCTTCTAAATAAGTCTTCACATGAGCGGGGCAGAACTCATCGGGGCAGGTCTCTCTTATCCTTCGCACAGGTATCGCCAAGCAGACATAATCATAAAGTGCTTGCGTAAGGTCTATTTCATCTTGCTTGGGCTCCACTACGAAGAACTCTTCCTCATCCGCTTGCGGCAGGTATAATTCATCCCAGCTATGAACCTGCTGATGGGATGCTTGAATAGGCAAGCGTATCGGTTCTAATCCTCTATCGCATGCTACTTCTACTTCACCTTGGATGACGATGGTGAGCCGCAGGTAACGCGCTTCTTTCCGCGCCACTATATGAGCATGAGCTCTGAGGTCATGTATGCCGTAGTCTGACCCCACGAGCTTGAATAATGTAGAATCTAACTTCCATTCCCAGCGGCTATCGCCGGGCGGAAGACGAGACAAAAGTATTTTGTACTTCACTCAGCAATCTGGGCTAAATCCTTGTCTAAACGATCCAAGAATTCACTCTCATAGGGATGAACTCTTCCGTCGGCTCGGATAACCTCTCGGAAAACATTCAAGATGTCAAAGCGATATTGACGCACTTCGTTTTTGACGGCACGAAGGTGCTGGATGGCTTCGTCATATGCTTCTGCTGCAGAGTATTCTAAGTCGTGAAACATACGGATGATGGAGTGAGAGCGGTGGGGAAAGTTTGTGGGAAAGTGGCGGAAAGCCTCTTCCACCCGGTTAGCAAAGGTTTGCATTTCATCATCTGTGATGGCGCCATCTGCCTTGGCAAAAGCATAAGCTAAGCCGCCTATGCCATCCCAGAAGCGACGACTCGTCAGCATGCTGCGAAGGTAAGCGAAACGCTTTAACTTTGCATTATGCAGTGGAGCCGATGGCTACTTGGCTTATGCCTCCTTCAGGCTCAGCCCATAGATATTACCCAACATCGTATTGACCCGAGGACTTTTGTATTTGATGATGGCAGAACTTCCTTCATGGATTATGTGCTATATCAGCTCAGAGAACACACCAACTGTTGTGGTACGGATGACATTTATGTAGAAATTTTCTTCACTGCTGAAGGGGGGGTGGCAGATGTCCGAGCCCGCACAGGGCGCAATGAATGCTATAAGCAATCCCTTCGCGATATTATTCTACCTACTCGCTGGAAAGTGGAGGGGTTTCGCTTGGAGCGCCCTGTTTATTACGAGTTCCGTCTAAATGAAGAGTGTGAGGGCACTTCGGAAGATAACATATACAAGCCGGTATCGCCATCGGGAAGCGCATCTCCCATAGCGAAAAATCCTCCTTCTACCCCTAAGCCGACGACGCCTCCTGAGGAAAGCAAGCCGGCTCCCTCAGAACCTCAACCTATTCCTGTAACACCCTCTCTCACGGACATACAGCCCGAGCCTGCTGAGCCTTC
>JANWZJ010000101.1 GCA_025054525.1 Bacteroidia bacterium
CACTCGCGTCGTATTGAATATGGGGCCGCAACATCCCGCTACTCATGGGGTGCTGAGAGCCGTGCTCCTTTTGGATGGAGAACGCATCACCAAAGCGGTCATAGATATAGGCTATCTCCATCGCGGCATAGAAAAAATCGCCGAGTATAAGCCCCCTCAGGAGTTCATGCCATACACAGACCGCATGGACTACCTCTCCCCGTACTCTAATAATGTGGCGCTTTGCCTGGCGGTAGAGAGGCTCTTAGGCATACAAGCCCCGCTCCGCGCCCAATATATTCGTACAATCGCCTGCGAGTTAGCAAGAATCTCTTCTCATCTGCTCTGGCTCGGCACAGCCGTTATGGATGCAGGAGCGGTCTCTATGTTCCTCTGGACCTTCCGAGAAAGAGAAAAAATCTACTCCATCTTTGACAAGCTGGCTGGCGTGCGTTTCACTGTGAGTCATTGTCGTATTGGCGGTGTGCAGTACGATATTACTGAGGAAACTATACAGATGATTCGTTCTTTTATCAAGGGATTCTACCCAGAACTGCGCAGTTGGCGGAAGCTATTAGATAAGAATCCCATCTTCTTTAGACGCATGGAGGGCGTGGGGATAATCAGTCGGGAAGATGCGATTGCTTATGGCTTCACTGGACCGAATCTGCGCGCCAGTGGTGTGCCGTACGACATACGAGCTTTTGAGCCCTATTTAGTGTATGAGGAGCTGGACTTTGAGATACCTATACGAGAAGAGGGAGACATGCTGGCCCGCTATCATGTACGCATGGATGAAATGGAGCAGAGCGCCCGCCTCGTAGAACAAGCCTTGGCTAAACTACCGACAGGCCCTATTCGCATAGATGACGCAAAAGCCGCCTACCCCTCCAAAAATGAAGTCTACTTTTCCATGGAAGGCATGATTCACGACTTCATGATGACTGATGTAGGGCCATTGGCGCCAGCGGGCACAGAAGTATATCATGCGATTGAAGCACCCAAAGGAGAACTGGGATTCTATATTTATTCGGATGGCACAGGAATTCCCTGGAGAGTGAAGATTAAGTCCCCTTCTTTCGCAAATATCCAAGTTTTAGAGCGGCTGTTGGAAGGAGCGATGATTTCAGATGCGGTACTCCTCATAGGCTCGGTAGACCCTGTATTAGGTGAGGCAGATAAATAACGCCTAAAAAAAGGCGTTATTTTCGCAGGAATGTGTGGGCTTGCAGGGTATTTTGTCTGGGATGAAGCGCCCCCCTCCTTAGAAGAGGCGACTCTTCTCTTACGACACAGAGGACCTGACGCGGTAGGGACTTGGACCTCCCCCTCAGGAGAAGTAGGATTAGCCCATACACGGCTTAGTATATTGGATTTATCCGAGGCAGCGCACCAGCCTCTACATTACCTTCACACGCATATCGTCTATAACGGAGAGGTCTATAACTTTCGCCAGCTTGCCCAAGGGGGAAACTTCTCCCTCCATACTCGCAGTGATACAGAAGTACTACTGCATGCCTATTTACGCTGGGGTGAGGTATTCTTAGAGAAGCTGGAGGGGATGTTTGCCTTTGCGCTCTATGATGAGCAGAAGCATACCCTTTTACTGGCGCGGGACCCCTTTGGTATCAAGCCGCTATGGGTAGCCGTGCAGGAAGGTGGGATTTACTTTGCCTCCGAGCTAAAGGTATTGCGGGCTTGGTTACGAGGGCTTTCGGTTCGGAAGGGGGCGATAGCAGAGTTTCTCCACCTTGGATTTATTCCAGCCCCGGGAAGCTGGTATGAGGGCGTGTATAAAGTACTTCCCGGCGAAAGCTGGTGGATACGCCCCAAGCATATTCAGAGACGGATATTCTATGACCGAGAGCGACTGGGCAGGCTCTCGCTTAGTTTTCGTCGGGTAGAAGAAGCGGAGGAGGT
>JANWZJ010000102.1 GCA_025054525.1 Bacteroidia bacterium
GTGCTATTCAAGCCAGCTTGTATCCTAATCCATCTGCAGGCACTTCTGTACTGGAGGCCTCGCAGGCGCTGGTGCGGGTGCGCATTTGGGACCTGCAAGGGCGCTTAGTGTGGGAAGCTGCGGGAGATAGTCCTCGCTGGGAGCTTACCAGCCCGAGCAAGGGTATCTTCTTCGTAGAGGGTTGGACGCGCTCGGGTGAGCAGGTGCACCTGCGCTGGGTCGTAGAATAAAGTGGGGGAGAAATCCCCTCCTTCAGCCTCTCAGGCTGGAAAGCCTGAGAGGCTTTTTATTTTCCGAAGAGAGCCTCTTCTATGAGCTGGCAGACCGTATGACCAATCAGCATATGCGCCTCTTGAATACGAGGGGTGTCCCGAGAGGGCACGCGGACGAGGTAATCGCAGCGCCCTACCATTTTCCCGCCAGTTTCTCCTGTCAGTCCTATGGAGATCATGCCCAGTTCTCGGGCGGTATCTAAGGCGCGCAGGATATTCGGGGAGTTGCCGGAAGTGCTCATGGCCCAGAGGACGTCGCCAGCTCTACCTACCCCCCGCAAAAGGCGCGAAAAAACCTCCTCATAGCTATAGTCATTCGCTACGGCGGTAAGAAAGGAGGTATTGACGTGGAGGGCTTCGGCGGGGAGAGGGGGGCGGTCTTTATAGTAGCGTCCTGTCAGCTCTGCTGCCAAATGCTGGGCATCCGCTGCACTGCCGCCATTCCCACAGAAATAGACTCGTCCGCCCTTTCGCAGGCATTCTATCATGCGGCTTGCCACTTCTTCTATAAGACGCAGTAGCTCAGGCGAAGCTAAAATCTGCTGCTTGACTTGTAGGGAGCGGCGGAAGTTCTCTTCTATTATAGCGCGCATGGCGTAAAGCTACACAGAAAGGTGGGTCATATTTTCACCCAAGTCTGCCTTTATGGCATGAGGTATGAAATTAGAAGGGAGTTCCCCCATGAACTTCCAGCAACTGACCCTGCGGGCTCAAGAAGCCCTGCAACAGGCCATGGAAATCGCCCGCAGTCATCAACATAGCCTTTTAGATACGGGTCATGTGGCTCTTGCCCTTGTCCAGCGGGAGGATATCGTAACGCCCTACCTCCTTCAAAAAATAGGTGTTAGTACCGCTTCTCTTGCTCAGCAGCTCCAGAAATGGCTTTCGGAGCAGCCTCGGCTGGCAGGTGGCGGGAATCCCAGCCTAGCCCCTGCTTTGAATGAGGTATTGCAGCGGGCGCTGACCCAGGCTTCCCGTATGAAAGACACTTATGTTAGCGTGGAGCACTTGTGGATAGCCCTCGCCGACGGCAAAGATGCCGTGGGGAAGCTCCTGCGAGAACAAGGATTAGCCCCTAATCTCATAGAAAAGGCTGTGCAAGAGCTGCGTGGTGGGCGAAAAGCCACAGACCCTTCGGCAGAGGAGCGTTTAGCTGCTTTACAGCGCTATGCCATAGACTTGACCGACTTAGCCCGTAAAGGCAAGTTGGACCCCGTAATCGGACGGGATGAAGAGATTCGCCGCACCCTGCAAATCTTAGCCCGCCGTACCAAAAATAATCCCGTCCTCATAGGACACCCAGGCGTAGGGAAAACTGCTATCGTAGAAGGAATAGCGCATCGCATAGCCTTAGGTGATGTGCCCGAAAATCTCAAAAATAAGCGCATCTTCTCCTTAGACATGGCGGCTCTTTTGGCAGGTGCGATGTACCGGGGTCAGTTTGAGGAGCGGCTCAAAGCCGTCATCCAGGAGGTTACCCAGTCTGAAGGCAACATCATTCTATTCATAGACG
>JANWZJ010000103.1 GCA_025054525.1 Bacteroidia bacterium
ACAGCCACCTATCGCCTCCCCTTCAATAAACTCCCTTGGACAGACTGGATTAATAGCAGCATTACCTACGGGGCGGATTATCGCTGGCAAACCGCCGCTTTAGGACAAGAGGCCTTCGGTAATACCATCGGTAATAATCAAAATATCCAGTTTTCGGGCTCTTTCCAGCTTTCCAGCTTGTACAAAAAGATAAAGTTTATAGATAAACTCCTTACCCCTCCCCCCAAGAAAAATCTCATCTCCCAAGCCGACTCCTCCCGCAAAGAAGGGGATGACCCTTACATAGCCTTGCGAAGGATTGGCAGAGCGATAGGGCAACTGGTGCTAAGTATGCAGAACGTGGATATTACCTACACTCGCCAGCGTAGTACGACACTGCCTGGGTTTATGCCTGTGCCAGCTAACTTGGGATTGGCTTGGGACTATCGGGACACTATATCAGGTAGGGTATCCCAAGCACCCGGATGGGACTTTATCGCAGGGGCCCAGCCTAACTTGCAAGGAGGATGGCTTCGGGATGCGGCCCAGCGAGGCTGGCTCACCCGTAATCCCCGATTCACCTTGCCTTTCCAGCAGACCCAAAGTACCCAACTTAGCATTCGCACCTCTCTGACTCCTATTTCGGATTTGCGCATAGACCTTACCGCCACCCGTAATCAATCCCTCACCCAAGGCGGACTCTTTAGCTGGGATACTACCCAGCAAGATTTTTCCCTCAGTAATCGCAGCGTTCAAGGAAGTTTCAGCATGAGCTTCTTTACCCCAGCTCTGGCGCTCAGCGGAAAACGAGACCGAGCCTATGAAAGGTTGGAGGGAGAATACCGCTATATCCTTTCTCAGCGTTTGCGCTTAGCTAACCCCCTCTACGAAACAGCCCTCGGCCCTCATGCTACGCTCACCCGCCGAGATTACTGGAACGGCTACACCGGCTCTCAGCAGGACGTCCTCGTGCTTTCCTTTCTCAGCGCCTACGGTCCCTATAACCCTAAACGAATCCCCCTCACTCCCATCTTCCAGGTGCCTTTTCCCCAGTGGAACCTCACCTATTCAGGCCTTATGAAAATTCCCTTCTTCCAAGAGAACTTTCGCAGCGCTTCCCTCACGCATGGATACCGGTCCACATACACCCTCAACTATACCCTCAACCTTCGCGCAAACGACCTGAATAATGATGGCCTTTCGGATACCCCTCGCCCCATTCAGAGTCCTTTGGATACTTTGCCAGGGCTGATTGTGTATAACTTTGAGCCTATCTACGTTATCAACGCAGTCAGTTTGCAAGAGAGCTTTTCTCCCCTAGCGGGGCTGAATGTTTCTTGGAAAAATGGCATGAGTACCACCGTAGAGCTGCGCCGTACCCGCACTATCACCCTAAATGTGGGTGCCCTCCAACTAAATCAAAACCGCAATACTGAAATAAGCATCGTGTGGAACTGGCGCAGAGAAAGTTTCTTCAAGTCTTTTAGCCTTTTTGGACGAAGTTTTGAGTTGCGCAACGCTACTACATTCCGAGTAGAGATAACCTATCGCAGTTTAGTCAATCAAAATCAACAGATAGATAACCCGACCTTTGTGCAGCCAGTGGGGGGCACGCGTTCTTTCACGATAAAGCCCGCAGTAGATTATAATGTGAGTACCCAACTTACAGTGCGAGCTTACATAGAACATACACGCAATCGTCCGTTGCTCTCTAATGCGTTTCCTACTTCTTTTACGGCGGTGGGGGTGCAGTTTCGGTTTTCGTTGACGAATTGAGGGGGGCTGGGGCGGCGC
>JANWZJ010000104.1 GCA_025054525.1 Bacteroidia bacterium
GCGTAATATCTTTTTCTTTATAGATTTTCCCCTTGGCGCCGGGGTCCTTCCCTCCATGTCCTGGGTCTACGACGACCAACACTGGCTTGAGCCCCCGAAAGGAAGTGAGCCAGGGCAGAACAGAAAGCACGAAAAAGAGTATTCTACCTTTGCGCATAAGCGTGTATGCAAATTTATGGGCTTATAGGACTAATAGCATGGACGCAGCTTCTTTTCCGCCCGCGCTCAGATACCTTGCCCAAAACCCTAAGAGATTCCCTAATACGACACAGCTCCGTAGACGATACGCTCTTTTATGAAGCCGACTCCATCGTATTCTGGGCCGAGAAGGGGCAGGTCTTTCTCTATCGGAAGGTAGCAGTTCGCCAGCGTGACCAAAAGCTCCTTACAGGGTATGCATGGGTGGATTTGGAACGAGGTATGCTATATGGGTACGGAATATACGAGGGAGACTCCCTCCGAGAACTACCCATATTCTATAAAGGGGCAGAACGGTATGACATGGACAGCCTGCGATATGATTTGAGAAAAAGTAGAGGGCAGATTTTCGGCATGCGGCAGCAGGTCACCGAAGAAGTACTGGCTGGACGCACTATTCAGCTCAATCCCGATGGCACTTTCTATGGAGCAGGCGGATATTATACGACCTGCACCCATCGCCCCCCCCACTTCTATATCGCCTCTACCAAAATGAAGGTAACCCCTAACGAACAAATCATTAGCGGCCCTCTGTATATGGTAGTAGGAGATGTGCCTTTGCCTATACTGGCGCCCTTCGGATATTTCCCACTCTTGGATAAACGCACTTCAGGGGTCATTCTGCCCTTAGTAGGACAAGCTGCCGATAGAGGTTTCTTTTTGCGGGGTTTAGGGTACTACTGGGCCATCAATCGCTATATGGATGCTCGGTTGGAGACTGACCTCTTCACACGAGGGGGCTTCCGCTCAGAGCTGCTATGGACTTACCGCAGACGCTACTGGTATGACGGAAGCCTTTCTCTACAGTATGCCTACCAAGCCTTCAACGAACCGGGCGACCCAGACTATCGGGGGTTTCGGATGATATTTGCCCGCTGGCAGCATAGACAGACTTTTTCACCCACTGCCTCCCTCACAGCCAGCGTTCAAAGCGGCAGTTCCTCCTTCTTAGCCCGCCAAAGCTATACAGCCAGCGATTTTCTCGCCACAAACCTACAGTCCACGATTTCTTATCAGAAAGTTTTTCCTAACTCGCCTTGGCAACTCACCATAGGAGCAGGGCACACTCAGAACCTCATCCAGCGCCTCTGGACCTTACAGCTGCCTATTCTGGCTGTGTATCAGAACCGCGTTTTCCCTTTTCAGCGCAAGAACCGAATAGGACTCCCTCGCTGGTACGAAAGAATCGGCTATACTTATCGGCTGGATGCCCAAGGGCTCGTACAAGTACCCGAATCCCTCCTCTTTTCCCCTCTGGCTCGGGATACCTTCTTCTGGGGAGCCCGCCATAACCTCCAAATCGCTGCCGGCTACACCCTCCTTCGCTACTTTCAACTCACCCCCACTTTCAACTATAACGAATACCTCTACAGCGAATACACTTACTACGAGTTAGATACGCTGCGGCGCATAGTGCAGCGACGCATACGAATGACCCGCACCGCTCGGGATTTTTCGGGAGGGGTAAGCCTCACTACCCGACTTTATGGCGTCTTTCACTTAGGGGGAAAG
>JANWZJ010000105.1 GCA_025054525.1 Bacteroidia bacterium
ATAGCGGCGGGCTACTACCTGCGGGCTCATTAGTTGAGGCGGATTTCGGCAGCGAGTTTTTCTGCGAAGGCTTGGGCTTTTTCAGGGTCTTGGAAATGGTCCTCTAAAATCTTGCGGGCTATCTCCACCGCAAGGGTAACCGCATAGGCGCGCATTTCTGCCATGAGCTTTTCGCGCTGCTGCTGCACTTGCTGCTGGGCAGCCCAGAGAATACCTTCGGCTTGCTTGCGCGCTTCTTGCCGAGCCCTTTCCACGATCTCATCTCGCATCTTCTGCGCCTGAGCTAAAAGGGCTTCCCGTTCTTGCGCAGCCTCCAACTGCAGTTTTTCCTGCTGGGCCTTGACAGCCTCTACCTCCTGCCGAGCTTTTTCCGCCGCAGCCAGTGCTTCCGCTATCTTACGTTCCCGCGCCTCTAACGCCTGCAAAATCGGCTGCCAGGCGTATTTACGCAGTAGCCATACGAACGTCAGGAAGATAACCGCACTCCAGAAGAATAACCCAAACTGCGGAAGTACTAACTCCATACCTCAGCGCAAACATACGGCAAAGAATTCATTCCTCACCTAACCACTGGTGTAACTTTTTCCAGAGCCGCTGGCGAATATGATGCATGTGGGCTTTGATGGTATTTTCCCGCACCTGTAACCGCTGAGCCACCTCCCTATAAGGTAAATGCTCATGCCAAACTGCATGGAAAACTGCTTGCTGGGTAGGAGTCATTTCGGCTACGGCCTGTTCTACCTGCGAAAGGAAGCGCTGATAATCCGGTGCGGGTTCTACGGCGGGCTCTAACTCCTCTTCCCATATCCAAGGCAGCTCCGCCTGAGCTTTTCGTCGCAAATACCGTAAGGCTTCCCGCCGAGCAATACTATAAAGCCACGAAGCAAAAGCCGCCTCCCCCCGAAAGGTATGACACTTCTCCCATGCGCGCAAAAATGTCTCTTGGACTACATCGTCGGCTGCTTGACTATCCTGGACCCACTGTCGCACCCAACGGCGCACTTGACTATAGTATTTCTGCGTGAGCTGCTCAAAGGCTTTGAGCCGCGTCTCTTCATGTTGTAGAGCTTCTATCCAAGCGGATTCCACATCCATAGCTAAGCAATAAGAGGAAGAAAGGGCTATGCAGGTTTAACAAAAGCAGCACGACGAGGATGGGACACAAAGGGAGACCCTTCTATCCAGTAGCGCCAAGGATGAAGGGCATCTTCTCCTGCATATTCTACTCCTATGCGGGGCCCACAGGAAATACGCTGAGGCACAAAACCATCCTCCTCTAACCGAAGAAAAGGATGTTGGAGGGCAAAGTGCCCAGACCAAGTGAGGGGAATAGCCAGGGCTTTTGTAAGGCTGCCAGGCCCCACAGTGAGCCGAGAGAGAGGAGCATTCCGACGCTTCATCATGAGAGGAATACCCCATAGAGGTTCGCCAGCTCTCACTAATACAGCACAAGGGTCACCTTCCTCCCCCGTAACTATATTCAGCATGTGATGAATACCAT
>JANWZJ010000106.1 GCA_025054525.1 Bacteroidia bacterium
GTTCGCCAGCTCTCACTAACACAGCACAAGGGTCACCTTCCTCCCCCGTAACTATATTCAGCATGTGATGAATACCATAACATTTATAGATGTAGAGGGTGCCTCCTCTTTCATACATAGGGGCATTTCGGGGAGTTCGGCGCCCTCTATACGCATGACAAGCTCGGTCTGTAACGCCACCATATGCTTCGGTTTCCGTTATGCGTACGGCGGCTTCTCCTTCTGCACTGCGCACGATTAGCACCTTTCCTAAAAGCGCTTGAGCTACCTCCCACACTGGACGCAGAAAGAAAGATTCATCCAGCGCTCTGCTCATTGCTTGATGAAGTAAGCAAATCCCATGCCAGCTAAGGCCCCACCAATATGCGCCCAGTGATTGATGAAGCCATTTTCGCGCTGCCCTTCATAAAAGCTATACAGGAGATATAGACCCCCAAAGAGCCATGCGGGCACGGGAACAAACCACACTAAGAGAATCACTTTCGGGTGATGTAGGACAAACGCAAAGAGAACGGCATTCACTACACCTGAAAGTCCTATGCTGAGGTGATTCAGGTGGTCTCGGTAGCGCCAATAGGTAGCTAACCCACTACCCATCACCCCTGCCAAGAGAAGTAAGAGGTAGCTTTTGCTTCCGTAAAACAACTCCATCTTACTACCGAAGGAATAGAAGGCAAACCCATTGAAGAGAAGGTGGAGAAGATCAGCATGGAAAAATATACTTGTGAGGAGACGATACCATTCACCATGTCTTTTGATGCGATAGGGAGCGAGCCCCCACTCCCACCATACTACATGAGTAGTCCCCGCCCAAGCAAGTACAGAAAAAACTCCACAAGCAATAAGGGTGATTTCCGTCCAGCTCACCACACAAAAATACCGCATAGAGTCCTATCTTTGCCCCATATGTACTGGACGCTGGAGCTGGCTTCCTATTTGGAAGACGCGCCCTGGCCCGCTACCCGAAATGAACTCATAGACTACGCCGAACGCACCGGCGCCCCCTTGGAAGTAATAGATAACCTCAAAGAACTTCCTGACGATGATACCATCTACGAGTCCATGGAGGACATTTGGCCCGACTATCCCTCGCGAGATGAGTTTCTTTTTGACGAAGAATAGTTAATAGGCCATTAATGAGCTGGATACCTCAAGTAGCCTTTGCATTAGTAGTGGGGGGGGCGGTGGCGGTTTTCATTTATCACGTACGGCTATTGCGCCGCACTATTCTGCTTGGACGAGAGACCCCACTTCCTGGCACCTCTGCTGAGCGCTGGCGGCAAATGCTCCAAATAGCAATTCTCCAAGCCCGCATGAAAGACCGCCCTGTAGCTTCCTTAGCCCACTGGGTGATATATGTGGGGTTTCTGGTCATCAACGTGGAAGTAGTGGAAATCTTGCTGGACGGACTGCTGGGAACTCATCGGATTTTG
>JANWZJ010000107.1 GCA_025054525.1 Bacteroidia bacterium
GAAACGCCGCCCAACGAGACCCTAATCCACTACGCTTGCCCTTTACCCTCACGACTCGCCGAAACTTCCTCCTATTAGAGGTAGAAGGCCCGCCTACCCATCGGCAAATCCGCATCAAGGCTTTCTCCGCTCAAGGAGATATGCTCTGGGAACACCTCATCACCGCCCAAGAACTCAAACCGCAAATATGACCGAGTGGCATGGGATTTGAGTTTATCTTTGTGGTATGCTGTGGAACAGCCTGAAGACCTTTTTCCTTCTAAGCCTTCTTACGCTTCTGCTAGTATGGATAGGCCGAATGGTGGGCGGTCCTGCAGGCATGACTATTGCGCTCATCATGGCAGCGGTCATGAACCTGGGGGCATACCTTTTCGGCCATAAGCTCATCCTCTGGCAGTACAACGCCCAGCCGCTCCCTGAAAGGGAATACGGTTGGCTCTATGATATGACCCGACGCTTATGTCAGCGGGCCGGACTGCCTATGCCGCGACTGTACCTCATCCCCGAGATGCAACCAAATGCTTTCGCTACAGGCCCTTCGCCCTCTTCAGGAATCGTAGCTTTCACGGCAGGTATTCTCCAGACCATGAACCGAGAAGAAATAGAGGGGGTTTTGGCTCATGAACTGGCCCACATCAAAAACCGCGATATGCTGACGATGACCATCGCTGCTACGATAGTGGGGGCTATTACTTGGCTTACGGATATGCTGCGGTGGTCTATATTTTTCCGCAGTGCTCGCGACCGAGAAGAAGAAGATAATGGTCTGGGTTTAGTGATAGCTATCGTGGTAGGGATTATCGCTGCGATTGCGGCTACGCTGATTCAGTTAGCGATTTCTCGCACGAGGGAATATGAAGCGGATCGCACCGCAGCCTTGATGGTAGGGCGCCCGGATGGATTGATTAGCGCCTTAGCCAAACTGGACAGCTACACGAAAGCTATCCCTATGGAGCAAGCTACCTCCGCTACGGCTCACCTATTTATTGCTAATCCATTCGCAGGTGCAGGGGACTGGCTAAGAGAGTTATTCAGCACCCACCCTCCGATTCCGAAGCGGATAGAGCGCCTGCGTCAGCTTCGGGGCAGCAGCTACCGCTTAGCATAAGAAGAATGCGGGAAGGCATCGCCCGGCCCGGCTCCGACCCTTGCTTCCTTTCGGACCTGGGGGGGTTGGGAGTAGGCGCGT
>JANWZJ010000108.1 GCA_025054525.1 Bacteroidia bacterium
GGGTGGTTAACTATAATACTCGTTCGGGCTGGAGCGCCTCGGGCACTATGAATCTCAAGTTGGCGGACTTGGGGAACTTGGCGGTGTCGGGCAGTTATGGCACCCCCTGGTACGGCTCCATAGAAAGAAAAGTCAGCCAACGCTCTACAGAATGGACCCAGCGTTATACCCTCACTGGCGGCTTCCAGCTCCATAAACTCCTTCCTCGGGCAGCTGCTGTGGAGATTCCTGCATTTTTTACTTATGGGGAAAGTTTTATTCGCCCGCTCTACAGCCCTTATGATCCGGACGTGCTAAGTCGCACCCGTTTAGAAGCTATGGGGACTCCTTCCCAGCGAGATAGCTTAGAGCGAATCCTCAATTCCTACACGCGCACTTATAGCTACACTTTCGCAGGGGTGCGCAAGCTCTATCGCAAGCCTGATGTGAAAAAGCGATTCTGGCATATTCAGAACTTCACCTTTAGCTATGGCTATAATGAGACTTATAGCCGTAATCCCCAAATCCAAAGCCAACTCAATCAGCAATACACCGGGAGCATAGCCTATAGCTACAACTTTCAGGCCAAACCCCTTAAGCCTTTCGGGCAGAATAGTGGCAGGCTTCTGCGGGATTTCAGCCTCAGCTACCTCCCTACCCAAATAAGCTGGCGCATAGAAGGAAATCGCCAATATCAAGAACAGTTCCTGCGAGCTGTAAATGGCGGGCCGCCCGTGCGCCCTACCTATTATCAAAATTTCCTCATCAATCGGCAATATGCTTTACAGTGGGCCCTTACCCCCTCTCTGAGCCTAAACTACACTGCTAATGTCCAAGCCCGAGTAGATGAACCTACCGGCCCTATCAATACCCCCGAGAAGCGAGATACACTTTGGCGCAACTTTTTCAGCATCGGGAAAGACCCAGCCCGGGGGAAATACCATCGCATTAACTTCGGACGCACGCTCACCTTCCAGCAAAATATCACAGCCACCTATCGCCTCCCCTTCAATAAACTCCCTTGGACGGACTGGATTAATAGCA
>JANWZJ010000109.1 GCA_025054525.1 Bacteroidia bacterium
GTACATGTGGCTAAGCTCCTTCATATCGGGCTGAGCGAGGTAGAGATTGAGCGACTGGGATTGTTCTATCCACTTCTGGCGGCGCGCAGCCGCATCTATAAGGCGTCGCCAAGAGATTTGGAAAGCCGTCTTGTAGCGTTCTACCAGATAAGGCGGTATGCCTTCTACTTGGGAAAGGTCGCCATCAAAGTATTTGATCTGCTTGCGGATAGGCTCAGTCCAGAGGCCCAGTTTTTTGAGGTCCTTGACCAGGAAGGGATTGAGCACGACGAAGTCGCCTGAGAGGTTGCTCTTCACATACATATTGCTGTAGAGGGGCTCTATGGAAGGCGAGCTGCCCATGATGTTGGAAATGGTAGCCGTAGGGGCAATGGCCAGTACATTGGAATTACGCATGCCTTGGCGCTGAATTTTTTCGCGAAGGACGTTCCAGTCTAGCTTACCGCCGCGCTTGACCTGAATAGGAAGCCCCCGCTCCTGCTCTAAAAGCTCCAATGTATCAGGCGGAAGCAGGCCTCTATCCCACTTAGAGCCTTTGAAGGTAGGATACGGCCCTCGCTCCACCGCTAAATCCGACGAAGCCGAATACGCCTCATAAGCGATAAACTCCATCAGCTCATCGGCCAGCTCTACGGCTTCTTCTGAGTCAAAGGCGATCCCCTTTGCCATGAGGAGGTAATGCCAGCCCATGAGCCCCAGCCCAATCGGGCGATGACGCAGATTAGAGCGGCGAGCAGCTTCTACAGGATAGAAGTTGATGTCTATCACATTATCCAGCGCCCGCACTGCTATGCGAATCGTCTCCCGCAGCAGCTCCCAGTTGATAGAGCCGTCCGGGTTGAGGTGATTTTCCAGCACGATGGAGCCGAGATTACATACAGCAGTTTCCTCTGAGCTGGTAGGCAGGGTAATCTCCGTGCACAGATTAGAAGAGTGAATAACCCCTACATGGTCT
>JANWZJ010000010.1 GCA_025054525.1 Bacteroidia bacterium
GCCCCCTCCTCCTTTTACTATCCCTCCTCCTTCTACAATGCCACCCCGCCCCTTGTACCCCCGCACCTCCTCCTACACCCTCCCTCCAAACATGGCAACTTTCTACTCCCCTCCCACTTCTCGGCATCCAGCCTACCCTTTCCACGCAGGATTATGCTTGCCGAGAAAGATTGTACCAAGTACTAAACTTCTACTTAAAAACTGCCCGCCAGAGGGGCTGTCTCGCTGAAAGCAGCATTGTAGTTTTTCCCGAGTACATCGGAAGCTGGCTTGTCTTAGAAGGTCTGCCGGCGTGGGTACTCCGAGCTTCTACCCTTCGAGAAGCTATGATTCGGCTCGCGATGAGTTCTCCCCTCGCCTTTCTCAGGGCGTGGTGGCACGCCTATCAAACGCAAACTTCTGACCCTTCCACAGCCGCTGTGTTTCATCTGCGGGCGATTTCTGTCGCCCGAAGTTATCATAGCCTTTTTTCGCAGCTTGCTCGCCATTACAAGGTATATATAGTAGCTGGTTCGGTCGTATTACCAGGTCCTTTCATAGAGAAAGATAGCCTCTACATTACCCCAAAGGCCCCCCTCTACAACCTCTGCGTCGTCTACCAGCCGGACGGACGCCCTTTCCCTCACTTCGTTCAAAAGGTTTTTCTCACCCAAGAGGAACAGGCCTTTACCCAAGCAGGGAATAGCCAAGCCTTACCTACCTTCTCCCTGCCTCAAGGGAAACTGGGAGTGCTAATCTGTGCGGATAGTTGGTACCCTGAAAGCTACGAGGCATTAGGGAAAGTAGATTGGCTGGTAGTGCCCTCCTACTTAATGGGCGACTCAGCCTGGTGTAAGCCTTGGAAAGGATATAGCGGGCACACCGCACCAGCTGATGTAGTAGAAAAGAATAATCTCACAGAAGGCCAAGCATGGCTGCAATATGCCCTGGCAGGGAGGCTACCTAAGCAAAGTAATAGGGCTGTCGGGCTGAATGTCTTTCTATGGGCTAAGATATTTGAAGTGGGAGCGGATGGATGGGGAACCGTAGTGAGCGCAGAGCGATATGATACGACGAAGGCAAATATCCTTTGTCTGATGCCCGAGAAGGGAAAATAACCTCGCCCTAAATCAGACTCTCACACCTCTATAATGGTATTTTCTCCTAAATCTAAACTACCCTCCCGACCCACTAACAAGCAATCCCCCCCTATCACAGAACTGCGCAGAATCATATTCCGCACCCTGCTATGAGCGCCGATGATGCTGTCTTGAATGACTGCATTCTGGATTTCAGCTCCTTCGCCTAAGCTTACATAGGGACCGAGAATAGACCGATAGATTTTGCAGTCGTATGGAATATAAACTGGGGGAATAATAACGCTATAAGGATAATCGGTGGCGATACCTGCAAAGCTGCGTTGGAGTAGCATACGATTGGCGGTCAGAAGACTTTCGCGCTGTTCGCAGTTTAGCCAATGAGACACCGGCATGCCTCGTATCCGAATCCCTCGTTCCAGTAGATACTGGAGTGCATCCGTGAGTTGATATTCGCCGTGGGAGGTGAGATTTTTGCGGACGAGGTGGTCTATAGCCTCAAATAGCATTTCGGTTTCCCGAATCAGGTACAGCCCGACCAGTGCCTGATTGCTGCGGGGAATAGCCGGTTTTTCCACCAGGCGAATGACCCAGTTCTCTGCGTCCATCTCTGCTATGCCAAACTCAGTAGGACGCTCCACAGCCGCCACCCCTACTAATGAGGAAGGGCTTGCTTTTACCTTCTCCCAATCTACTTCTAAGAGGGTGTCTCCGAGAAAAATCAGCATGGGCTCCCCCTCAGCGAAATAGGGGCGCGTCAATGACACAGCATGAGCTAAGCCTAATCGGTGCTCTTGATAAACAAAGCGAACTTGAGTGTATGCTTCATAGTAGGAAGATATGAAATGATGGACTTTCTCACTTAGATAGCCGAGCACAAAGACAAAATCCTTAAAACCGGCTTGAATGAGTCCATCCATGATGTGTCCCAAAAGCGGCCTGCCAGCAATTGGGATGAGGGGCTTCGGCTGCATGAAAGTATGGGGACGCAGCCGAACTCCTGCCCCGGCTATGGGTACCACCACACGCACAGGTAGCATAAAGGTAGAAGGTCTGTGCTTCTGCTGAAAAGGAGGATTGTCTCTTCCTCTCTCTTAGAACCCCCCCCTTTACCCCTGCGGACAAGAGAGGCGGCTACCTTCTCCATAATCTCAAATCAGGTTTCGGCCTGGCCTTTCACGGTTTCGGTCGGTACGATTATCCGAGCCCATTTGCTCAACTTGATGAACCACAAGAGAACACACCTACCCCCTTGGCTCTCCTGATACAACGCCTACTGTATCCAGTCTTCCCTTGTGTAGTTGTACCTTTTGCCTCAGAAAGGATATGAGCTTTCTACAATCTTCATGTCATATCAGAAGTGAGGTAGTATCGCGTAGATAGTCGGGGGCATTTCTACGATGATGAGCGACCGGAGTCCTAACGCGAATCGCACCGTCTAAATGCTTCGCACATGCTTGCACGAAGTATCCACTAAAAATATCTCCGTATCTGTCTATAGCACCTACACCGCCCACAGGATAATCATCTTAACAAGGTAATATGCAGCCATGGCTGCTCGCCTCGGCGCAGTATTTTGGGTATTGAGTAGATATCCTATATTTCGTCTATTATCTGAGTTGTAGAACTATGCTGACATCAGTATGCATGGGACGAAGCAATATTAGGGGTTCCCGATGAGACATAGGCTTAATTCGTCGCTATGGGGCTTGTAAGACTTCATGGTACTGCGCTTCCTCCGCTTGACATTGTAATCATTAGCATATTAGTCTTAGCATGTTAACTTTGCACTATGCGAACTCTACTTCAAGCCCCTCTCGCGCTGTCCCTACTTTGGGCACAAGGCACCCTACGTTGGAATGAAATCAAAAACCGACTTCAGAGCCCCAAGTTCCATGGCATTAGTGAAGAAACGGCTCCTTATGCCCGAGGAAGCACGCTCTGGGTCCCTGAGAGCGTCTTAGTGCAAAACGCTTTCGCAGGAAGCTGGGCGAACTTTACATTAGACATCACTCGGTATGATGGATTTGGGCGTCCTACGTGGGATAGCTCTTATTCCTGGGTCGCGTCCCAATGGGAGCTCGGGGTCCGCACTCAATATCTCCGCTATAGAACGGGTAGCTTTGCAAACTGGGACTCTGTTATCGTGAACTATAATCCCGCTAATCCCTTCAGCAGACAACATTTCTTTTATACTGATTTAGGAGGGGGGCGCGTCCGAGTAGAAATCAGAGATAGTCTCTGGAATGCAGATGCCAGCCGTTGGGAGTTAGGATTACGGACTTTTGTATGGACACCCCGCAGTCGCTGGATAGCTCAGCAAGCCCCTGATAGCGGGGTCTCCCAAGTATATGTCTCTGGAAATTTCCAGGACTTTTATAAGCAGTATTTCTTCTTCCGAAATAATAGGCTAGACTCTACGTTTTTGTGGATAAATTTCAGATACCTTCTCGACTTACCTAGCGACATTTATGCAGGCAGTTACACCCTCTATTCGTATGATTCTCAGAATAGACTGATACGCGAGCGGGACACAGCATGGTTCATTTCTCCAGTCTCAGGCCCGGCACAAGGTAGCTGGGTATGGTATTTCTATCAAGGTAGCGCTACGCGTCCCTTCAAAGATAGTAGCTACTCCCGGGATTACGGCCCAAGCGGAGAAATAGACAGAAGAGTTACTCTCTACACTTACGACTCTAACGGTAATCTTATCAGAGAGGAGGTAGATACCTGTACGCAAGCCAATCCTGGGGTTTGTCGGGACTATCAGCGTACTTTGTATTCTTATATTCGCCAGCAGGCTCCTGCCTCCTTAGAAGCGCAGGTCTATCCCATCAAAGCTGCGATTCCTTCACTGCTGCGGGCAGGGGATAGAGTACTCATAGAAACAAACTATGCGGCTCCTTACCGAGTCGTAGATGCCCTCGGCCGCCTCTGGGACCAAGGGTATCTCCCAGCGGGAGAAAGCACGCTCTCGCTTCCCCTCCAGAGTGGGCTTTATATCATCCAGATAGGCACTTACCAGCAGAAGGTGCTACTGTTGCCGTGAAGTTCGCTTTGGCTCTGGGGAGAGCACTCCTCTCCGCCTTATTCTTCATAGGGGGAGTGGGGTGCTCTCCTTCTTTTTCTCCTTCCCAAGAATCCACCTTCTCTGAAACAGCACCAGAAACAGAAGCCTCCCACGGGAGATTAGTGTATGAGCTGATATCGGTGGAGCAGTTTCAGCAGGAAGCCATACCTTCTGCAGTAGCCCCGACTATGGTCAAGCCAGACCCTCCACTCTTCCACTCTACGCGATTATCAGTGCCCATTCCAGAAATCTGCAAAGAATCCTTACCCAACGGCATGCATGCTTATACCTTCAACGTGGAAGGAGAAGAGCATCCCAGAGAAATCAGAGATAGAATAGAGCCGGACAACGGGATTGTATCTTGGAAGCCTGTGGGCAGTATCCAGATACGAGGCAAAAGCTATCCTATCCTCTTCTACATAGCAGGCTTCTGTGCCTCCGAAATCATAGACTTGGGATTGAAGCTATTTTTCGCAGGTGCCCCCCCAGAAGGGTTTTCCATAAACAAGTCAGACTTTGAGGACAGAAGTATCCCCATTCTACATGATCGTTACGTCATTAGTGTGTCTCCAAGTAGAATAGCTGTATTAGATTTGGAGACGGGGCATATATATGAAGAGGGAGAGCAGTTTGCCCAACTCGCCCAGAAGGCTCCACTTTTAGAACCTTTGGGTTTTGGCCCGGTTTTTCCGTCTCCCCCTATCTTTTATGCCCTGCGTGAGCGAAAAAGGGGGTGCATCATCTATTTTCCAGGCAGCCGAGCAGAAGAAACCATCATGAACCCTTCTATACCCCCCCACTATTTGAGGGTAGAGTGGTAAAAGTTGAGTAATTTTACACATGCGCCGAGCCGTAACCCTACTTTCAGTCCTAAGTTTCATGCATGCCCAGTTCTCTCGCTGGCAAGGGAAAAACTAAGTAGAAGCCCTTTATTCTCATTCTCTCGCCAGAACCGCCTCAGTTTGGCTGAGAGACAGTTTCTGGGCAGACTTGCCTGCTTCTGGAGGAGGCTGGCGGCTAGATTCTCTGGTCGTCACCCGCTATAACGCCAGCAACCGTCCCGTCTGGGATAGCTGTCATCGGTGGAACTCAGCTACCAACCAATGGGGCTTATCCGAGCGCCATAGATATCACTACTACTCATCGGGTAGCTTCGCAGGATATGATTCCGTAATCGTCAAACATGCCCCCCTCAACCCTTCTGATAGGCAACACTTCTTCTATACTAACCTCAGCGGAGGTAGGCTACAAATAGAAATACGCGACAGTACTTTGAGTGGGGGAGGGAGTTGGAGAGCAGGTTTCCGGTATTTCATCTGGGGGCCTCGCGCTCGGCTGGAAGCTGGCGGGGATTTTGACATTCTCCTTATACAAGCCTTCTCTGGAAGTAACTGGGAAAACGCGATCCGCATCTATAACTTCCTATCTGGTGGTAGATTAGACTCTACCACAAGATGGATAAATGTGCGCTATCTGGTAAATCTGCCAGCCGACCTTATAGTGCGTGGCTACACCTACTACTATTATGACGCCTCCAGTAGGCTTGACAGAAAAAGAGATACCCTGTGGCTTGAGAGCCCTTCATCGGGCCCCGCTCAGGCTGGCTGGACATGGTACTTCTATACGGGCAGTGCTACTCGTCCTTCCAAAGATAGTACGGTATTCAGAGATTATGGAACTGGTGTCTCTATTTCCGTAAACTTCTACACCTATGACGCCAACAGCAATCTCATCCGAGTGGAGACAGATACCTGCTCTTTCAGCAATCCCAGTATCTGCCGAGATTATCGGCGTAAGCGATATAGTTATCGCCAAGGTACCTCCATTTATATACCCTCTCTTCCTCCCTATGTCCAGCCGATCATCCCTTCTCCTGTATGTGGAGGATGCACGGTGGGGCTAACTTTAGAACAACCCACACCCTACCGAATAGTAGATATGATGGGTCACATAGTGGCAGAAGGGAATCTACCTGCGGGACAGACGACCCTACCTATACCGAGCCTTAGCGGGATATACACTATACAGATAGGGAACTACTCGCAGAAGGTACTGATTTTGCCGTAAGGGCGGTTTTCAGGGGTTTATTCTCCCAACCACACCTTTCGTATCCACCTTCCCGTGGGCGTATCTAAGCTGGGCCAGCTCCTCATTATCCTATACAAACTCCACAGATTCCATAGCCACGCCCCCACCAATCCTCCCGCTACCAGCGCCGAGAGAGGATTGTAGTCTAAGGCTATCTCCCACTCTCCATGCAGCATGTGCTGGGTGCCCCGCGTCAGACCACAACCAGGGCACTCTATGCCGTAGTTCACCTTCCAATAGCACCGCTCAGGCCCGTCATCAAAATAGGATGCAGGCATACTCCAAAGGAATACTGGTATAACAAAGAGTGCTAAGCGCAAAGCTATCTCACCTACAAATAGCCATAGATATATTTTTTCTCCAGAGTTACCCATAAAGCATGGAGTTTATATGCATGGCTTCCTCCTTGTACGACTCTAATGAAGGCAAGACCAGCGGGCACCCGCTGCTGTCAGGGAGAAGGAGGTGGGCTGCCCGAAGGTTTCTTCTTTTTTTTCGGCTTAGCAGGAGTGGAAGGTGGTGCGGGAGGGTCCGGTGGAATGGAGTCCATGAGCTGTCTGGCTTCAGCCCGAATAGGCTCAGTAGGAGCATTCGCTATGAGGCTCTCCAAGAGCTGGCGAGCTGAGCGCCGCTTGTTTTCCTCTATGAAAATCCGAGCTAAAACTAAATAAGCCTGGGCTCTGGGCTCTAAATACTGAGGCATTTCATCTCGTAGGCGATATATGGCTGCACGGGCTTCTCCTTTTCGTCCGAGCTTGTAGAGTAGGCGAGCTTGGTGATAAACGGCTTCCGCAGCGAGGAAATTTTTTTCCACTTTTTCTACTTGATGTAGAAGCCCAAGCGCCGTGTCAGGCTGATCTGACTCCCAGAAGCGCGCAGCCGTCAGTAATACCCGTTGGCGCGCCAGATTCCCTAATAGCGTATCTCGGAGAAGCTGAGAGAGGAGTCTGAGGGTAGTATCCCGCCGACCCAAAGCCTGTGCTAGTTCGCACCAAGTGAGGATTCCCTGCAAGCGGGCGTAGCCCAGCGTAGGCAAGTGCTGGAGGAGCGAATCTTGCGCAGCGAAAGCCTGCTCTAACCTACCTTGTTGCTGATGAAGCCGGGCCAACTTTTCCCAGGCTTGGGGGGCATAATCGGGGTATCCTGCTAATCGCTGATAGAGGGTCATAGCCCGATTCGTGTCGGCTAAGTTCTCGGCGGCCAAAGCCTGGTACAAGAGAGCTTCCCCAGCTAAGGCAGGATATTTCTGAGCAAGTGCTTCTGCTTCACTGAGGAGGTTTGACCACCGTGCGCTTTCGCGCAGGTACTTGAGGCGCTCTCGCTCAAAGCTCAAGCGCGTCTCACTCTGCGGAGGTAGTTTAGAGAGAAGCGAGCGATAGACTTCATCATATTCGGTTGGGGGCAAGCTGTGCTTTAGCCCCTCTAAGGCTAACCGCACCGCTTCTGGCTGATGGATATGCTTGTCTAAGACCTCTCGGAGGTGAGTCTGAGCTTCTTCTTTCTGACCCAGTTCCACTAAGGCTAATCCCAGCCGAGCCCGCGCCAGTGCCGCCCGAGGCGAATTCGGAAAGTGCCGCAGAAGCAAGCTGGCTGCTTCTTTGGTACAAGCAGGACGAGCCAGCCAAACCCCACAAAGCTCTGCCCTAAGATATAGCGCTGCATCGGCGCCAGGGCTGCTGATGGAAACCGATGCCAAAACGTCATCCGCTTCCGCATACTGTTCTAAACGGATGAGCGTCTGGGCCAAATGATAGCGAACCTGTGCCCCAGGTAAGTCCGAAGAGAGAAGTTCCCGATATAACGGCAGCGCTTCTCTGTAGCGTTTTTGGAGATATAGGGCATTTGCTATCAGAAAAGTCGCATAATAGCCCAGCTTCTTATGAGTTTTGAGGGGCTCTGCAGCACGAAGAGTCTCATCCACAAGGCCTAACCGCAAATACGCCCAACTCAGCGCTAACCGCGCTTCAGCGGCTAACTCTTTATCCTGCGCTTGTAAAAGCGTATGGTATAAAGGAATGGCTCTTTTAGCATCGCCAGCGCGATAACGAGTTTCTGCCTGCCAAAACCGAGCTAACTCCTGGTACGGGTTAGGTCGGCTCTGGGCTTCAGCAAAAAGGCTCTCGGCTCGTTCGTAATCTTTCTCTGCGAAGGCTTTGAGTCCTGCGAGGATTCGGAAGCGGGCTACGGCTTCCTGCAAAACAGGCTGAGGAATCGTATCCAGCATCGCGATCGCCGTGGTGTATTCCTCTCGCATGGCTAACATTTCCGCAAGCCAACGGAGAGCTTCTCGCCGGCGAGCCACCTCTCCCACGAGAAGGTATGCTTGGAGAGCTTCTATACCAGACTCTGGCAAGCGAAGCTGCCAAGCTATCTGAGCCTGAAGCCAAAGGGCTAATGGCGCTACCCCACTACTCTTAGGAATGCCTCGCAAGATACCCAAGGCCTCTTCCCTTCGCCCAGAACGCAGAAAGGCATGAGCACTGACATACTTTGCCCATGCGGAGAGAGTATCGTCTGAAGCGAATAGGGGCTCCCAGCGCCGAAGCGCCAGAGAGTCGTTACCTTGCCGATAAGCACATAATCCCGTCCAAAACTGGGCAAAGGGATGATGGGGCACCCGCCCCGCATAACGCTGCGCCTCTTCACACATCCCTACCTTCGCTAAAGCACTCACGACGAGTGCCCAGAGGGTATCCGCATGCGCAGGTTCGGGCTTTTGTTGATTCCATTTTTCGCTCCACTGGCGCAGCGCTACAAAATCACCCGTTTGTATCAAAGCATAGGCCAGCCACAGTGGAGCTTCCTGAAGATAAGGAGGTCGTACCTGCACGGCAGAGAAGTAGCCTACTGCCCCCCGCCAATCCCCCCGCTCTGCATGTATAACCCCCAAGTAGTAGTTTGCCGCATCGTGAAAATGACCAATTTTCTCTGAGAGAGGCCGGAAATAAGAAATAGCCTGTTCCTTCTCTCCCGAGACATAAGCAGCATAACCCCGCATATACTGCATTTCCTCTCGCAGAGAAGGCGGCAGTTCTTGGGGGAGAAATCGCTCTAAGAAATACAAGACTTTAGAATAGGCTCTGCGCAGAAAGGCATAGCGAGCGGCATAAAATAGCGCCCAGCGACTACGAGCGGTAGGATTTTCTCTCCGAGCGTAGGCTTCTAAGTGAGAAGGCGTACTTTCTCGCAGTAGGTCATACAGGGCCTCTTCGGCGGACAACCGAGGCAGGTGATCAGGAGAGAGAGAGAGCCACGGCGCAGGAAACCCCTCTTCATAGAGAAGAAGGCTTTGCCGCTCCCAACTGCGCGCACCTTGCCAGCCAGCTTGCCAAGCCCGCTGCTGAAAAAGTTCCGCCCCCCAAAAAGGCGGTAGCATCTGCACCCAAAACCCTACTACAATGCTGAGCGGTATGCTTGCCATAAACTCAGGGCCGCCTCATGCGCTTGACGATAGTTTTGCTCCACTGCCTCATAGAAAGTCTCCTCTACGCCTTTTTTCCTGAGCCACTGAACGAAAAGGTAAAGGTCGCGCGCCTCCCCCAGTGCCTTTGTTAGGGAAGGGGGCGGTACGGCTGGCAGTTCTACCCACCGAGCTGCCAGCTCCCAACTGCGTAGTACCCGCCGCAGCTCATGAAACTGCTCTGGCGTCTCAGGCACCGGGGGCAAGCTCATAAGCTTAGCCTTGTGAAGCTGTACCCACCGCTCCCCCTGCCGAAGCCAACTCGCAGGCACTCTCCCCTGCTTCCAAGGTGGAGGATACAGCTTTCTCCACTGATGCAGTAGAGCCCGTACCTCCTTTCTGTGCAGCCTAAGTGCTTCTAAAAAGCGTTTTCTCTGCTTTTTGATCTGCTTCCGTATAACCTTCTCCAAGGGAAAATCTAAATCCTGAATTGACTGCCAGGTTAGGTAGGCTTGGCGCAGTTTGCCCGCCCTGCGAAATAGCGCATCTAAAGCAAGGGCAGCTGGAGGGTCTGCAGGCAGGGTATAAAGGGCTAAATACACTCGCAGTTGTTTGACTCTGCGGCGAAAACGATAAATCCTTCGTGGAGTAGGCTTAGTCAGGGAACGAAGCTTAAGCCTGAAAGGAGAATGGCGTTTCATGTAGCGGATTTGAGCTGCTGGACGGCGCGGCGAAAGGCCTCTCCCCGCTCCTCATAACTGCTATACCAGTCAAAGCTGGCGCATCCCGGGGCTAAGAGAACTACATCCCCTGGCTGAGCGAGGCTGCGTGCCTTTTCCACGGCATCCTCCATAGAAGAAGCTCGCATGAGCAAAGGCACTACCTCTCGGAAGGCTTCTTCCAAGCGCCGCGTATCCTTACCAATCAGCACAAGGGCGCGCACCCGTGCCCTGACCACATCCATCAACTCACCCCAATCCGTACCCTTATCTACTCCCCCCGCTATCCATACCACAGGCCGCCCCAAACTCTGCATGGAGTACCATATTGCATCAGTGGTCGTGGCTTTGGAGTCATTCACATAGAGGACACCGTCTATGTAATCTACTTGCTCCAAGCGGTGGGGCAGCTTCTGAAACGTCTCAAACGAACGGCGCAGGTCCGCCCGCCTTAGCCCTTCTAACTGTGAGGCAATCGCTGCTGCCAGCGCATTTTTCCGCTGTGGCAGCTCCTGTAAGGGAGTCCCTTCATATGAGACTTCCCATTTGTCGGTATCTTCTGAGGTCTGCATATCACATACGAGTTGGTCTCCTTCTATCCATGCGTGGGTGCCTGGGACATAATCTCTGCGATATACCCAGCGCTTCGCTTGGATAGTGTAGCGGTTCAGCGCCCGCTCCAAAAGTACGCTATCTCCATCTAAGAGAAGATGACTTTCCCTGGGAAGCCGTTCCACGATATGGAGCTTAGCATCCGCATACGCAGCGAAATCTCCATGCCAATCTATATGATTATAGCTGAGCCCTGTAACCACCATAAGATGCGGAATAAGCGTAAAGGTATCCCAAAGTTGAAAAGAACTGGCTTCCACTACGAAGTAATCAGGCGAAGTCAAGATAGCCTGGCAGAAGCTGTACCCTATATTCCCACAGGCGAGTGCATTTTTACCCGCTGTGCGTAAAGTATGTGCGAGAAGCGAAGTAGTAGAGCTCTTACCTGAGGTGCCTGTAACCAGCCATAGCCGCGCCGAAGAGGGAAAATGCCGCCATCCCCATTCTAAATCCGAGATGATAGGGATACCCTTAGCCCGAAGCCGGAGCAAGCTCGGATGCTGTGGGCGAATCCCCGGACTGCGCACGATCAGTTCGGCTTTCTGGAGCACTTCCACAGGGTCAGAGGTAATATGCCAAGATAAGCCAGCCACTCTAAGCTGCTGCGCATAGGCAGGTTGAGGGGGCTGTTCAGCCACCAGCAAACAGGGATAACCTTTTGCTGACGCCAGCAGCGCCGCTCCCGTCCCACTCTCCCCTAACCCCCAAATCCCTATCATCGCACCTTCAGGGTAATAAAAGCCAAGCCATTTAGAAGAAGGGCTACTATCCAGAATCGTATCACTACCTGCACCTCATGCCACCCCCCTAACTCAAAGTGATGATGCAAAGGAGACATACGGAAAATTCTTTTGCCTTCCCCATATTTGCGGCGAGTATAGCGAAAATAAGCCACTTGTATAATCACTGAGAGCGTTTCTGCGAAGGATATACCTGCAATCAGTGGAAGTAGCAGTTCTTTCTTCACCATAATGGCCATAGCTCCAATGAGCCCGCCTAACATCAGGCTTCCTGTATCGCCCATGAAGACTTGAGCCGGATAAGCATTATACCAAAGGAAAGCAATACAGGCTCCTACCGCTGCCCCTGCAAAGACAGTTATTTCTGCCGCATGAGGAAGGTATAGAATAGTAAAATAGTCCGCCCATATGCGATTGCTGGAGAAGTAGGCAAAGCTACCTAAACTGATGAAAGCAATCGCACCTACACCCGTTGCCAGTCCATCTAAGCCATCGGTGAGATTGAAGGCATTACTGGTAGCTGTGAGGATGAACAAGATGACCAGCCCATACAACAGTACCCTCAGCCAGTAGGGGGCTTCATACGAGCCAAAACGGCCATAAACTATCTGCTGGTCTTTGATGAAAGGTAGATTAGTGCGGAAGAGAACTTCACGATTCTCTATTCCGAAGAGCTCAGCCGCTATTTCTTGACGCAGCTCAGGGGAAATTAGAATACGCACTTCTCTGTCTGCGCGAGAGACCACATAGTAAGCGGGAGTTTTTGAGTTTGTCTGAGAATATGGCGACCATGCCGCGAGGGAAAAAGTATCTTGTTCTACTTGCAGCAACTTATCCCCTCGTTGGAAGCCTACTTTAGCCAGGAGAGGGGAGAGGCGGATTTTTCCATCGCTTCGGACGGAAGGGCGCGTGGTATAAAAGCGAGGCTCTGCCATCATCAAGAGGGTAAGCCAGAGAGCACCGCCGATTTGACCCATAACTTTGAGACGCGGGGGCAATCCTTTCTTACTACGGGTACGTTTGAGCCAATCATCTATTAGTCCGATTCCCCCCAGCCATATCGCTAGACCTATTAGAGCCCAGAGATAGGCATTTTGAAGGTCGCCCCATAGAAGTACCGCACTCAGCAAACTCAGCGCAATCAAAATTCCTCCCATAGTAGGGGTACCTTTCTTACTTGCGTGGGAAGCAGGTCCTTCTGACCTTATTGTTTCACCGAAGGAGTTTCGCCGAAGCCAGCGGATTATAGCAGGTCCTATAGCCCATCCAACTACTACCGCTGTAAATGCGGCCATGAGCGTGCGAAAGCTGATATAATATCCCAATCGCATCCCAGGCAGACCGTAATGCTCTTCCAGCCAGCGCATGAGTTCAGCCAGCATGGGCGCCTCCTACCTGAGAAAGCAGGACGTCTCTATCGCTGAAAGGGTAGCGCACCCCTTGAATCTCTTGATAGGTTTCGTGCCCTTTTCCGAGCACCGCTATGATGCTATGAGGAGGGGCCATGAGGACTGCCGTGCGAATAGCTTCGGCTCGGTCGGTTATCCGCAGAAACCGGTGGCGATGGGAGGCAGGAATACCCTGCTCCATGTCGGACAGGATTTGCTGGGGGTCTTCGGAACGGGGATTGTCGCTTGTGAGAATAACTCGGTCTGCATACCGAATCGCAGCAGAAGCCATGGGTGCTCGTTTGGTGCGGTCGCGGTCTCCCCCTGCGCCTAATACCGCTATCAGTTCGCCCCGGCTCACTAAACCCCTAAGCGTGCGTAGGACATTCTCCACGGCATCAGGCGTATGCGCATAATCTACGATGCCTATTTTGTCCTCGGGAAGTAGCACAGGTTCCATGCGACCCGGAAGCGGAATAAGCCGCGTAGAGAGCGAGAATAGGTTTTCCCATACTGCTTCTTGCTGCTCTATGAGATACACTGCTGCCACGGCTGCCAAGAGGTTATAGGCCTGAAAGCGCCCTACTAAAGCCGCATGCAAGGAAGGCGACTCGGGAGTTCCGGCCTTGCCTAAGCGATAACTTAGCCCATGGAGTGAGACCTCCTCCAGCCGCATGTAAAAGTCCCCTACACTCTCCAAAGTATAGTAGTACGAGGAAGCAGCAGTATTCTGCAGCATAAATGCCCCATGTTTATCATCTTTATTAGTTAGGGCGAAACTTCGGGGGGAGAGCCCATCAAATAGTCGCTTTTTGGAGTCTCGGTAGTGCAGGAAAGTACCATGATAATCCAGATGGTCATGAGTGAGATTAGTAAAAATAGCCCCATCAAAAGAAAGCCCTGCTGTTCTATGCTGGTCTAATGCGATGGAACTCACTTCCATCACGGTGTGAGTGATGCCTTTCTGACGGAAACGCGCCAACAAGCGGTATAGCTCGTAACTGTCTGGCGTGGTCAAAGTAGCAGGGAGTTTTTCATCCCCTGCCAAGCAGAAAACCGTACCTATCAATCCCGCCGCTCGTCCCAATCCCCGCCAGATTTGATAGATGTAGTAGGCAGTAGAGCTTTTACCGTTTGTGCCGGTGATGCCTATGAGCCGCATCCCTCGGTCTGGAAAATCAAACCACGCTCGGCACAAATGTCCATAAGCCGCCCTACTATCATCCACTCGGATGCGCGTGAAGGACTGCGGAAAGTCTATAGGCTCTTGATAAACCACTGCGTGGGCTCCTTTGGCGATTGCTTCGGGGATGAACCGATGTCCATCTTGGGTCTTGCCTTTCCAAGCTACAAATAAGCTACCTGGTTGAACCTGCCGGGTATCTGCCGTGATATGCGAGATTGGAATATCGGCGGGTCCCTCTATGTGGTAGGAGAGCGGTAAGCTGCCGAGCAGATCAGTGAGATTTCTCATGCCCCAACCTAAGAAGAATTTCTCGGTCGGAACGCATTTCCACAGAGGTTACGAAAGCACCCTGTCCATGCCAGTACACCTTATAGCCCCGACTCTCTAAGAGAAAGAGGGCCTGTCGTAGAGTCATGCCTCGCACACCTTCGGGCAGGGAGGGTAAGTACGGATGGAAACCCACAAAGTATCCCGTTGGCTGGGTGCGCACCCAGGGGGTGTTCGGTCTATCAGGGGTGGATATGCTGAGCGCATTGTAAAGAGATATGGCTTTCTGTTGGGGAAGAATCGGTACGGCTGGAAGGATGCGCTGCGTTTCTGCTTCTTCCCAGCGAGGCTCTACCCGCAGCCGACGAAACATAATTGCATCCGCTACCTTGCGAAAAGCAGGTGCTGCTACTTCTCCGCCATAGATACCCCCCGCTTTGGGATCGTCTATTATGAAGATAGCACTATACAGCGGCTTATCCGCAGGAAAAAATCCCACAAAAGAAGCCCTGTACCGATTGACATACATACCTTTTTCCACTTTCTTGGCAGTGCCTGTCTTACCCGCTATGCTATATAGAGATGTGTAAATCGTGCGAGCGGTACCTTTTTCTACCACGGATTGAAGCATGCGCCTCAGAGCGGCGGCAGTGGAAGAGCGCATGATGCGCACAGGAGACGGAAGTTCAAGCGGCTCCCGACGCCCATCTGGATAGACTATCTCTTTCACTAAACGCGGCGGCACCCATACTCCATCATTCGCTATGGCGTTGTAAAAGCAGAGAAGCTGCAAGGGAGTCAGGCGAATATTATATCCAATCGCCATCCAAGGCAGCGTAGTGGGGTTAAAGTAAGGGGACTTCGGAGTGATACAGGTAGGAAAAGGCTCCCCGTATAAAGATACGCCTGTTTTTTGAAGGAGCTGCATTTTTTGGAGGTAAGCATAGAAATGCTGGGGCTGTCCGCCGAAAGCCTTATGGCAGAGCCCCGCAAAAGCCACATTACTGGAGTAGGCTAAGGCTTCTTCTAAGGTCATTTGACCGCCGGGATGTCCGTCAGTGAGGGTTCTATCGGCTACTTTGAGAGTAGCGGGTACGAAGATAGACTGGCTCAAAGAGACCTTGGCAGACTCCAGAAGTATGGCTGCCGTAGCCACTTTGAAGGTAGAACCAGGCTCCCATAAGGTATGGACAGCGTCGTTGAACTGCTCACCGTAATTAGCGACAGCTAATATCTCGCCGCTGTTTACTTCCATGAGGAGAGCGGTTCCGCCCACGGCTTGATGCTTTTCTACTGCTTCTTGGAGGGCACTGCTGAGTATGTCCTGGAGGTGCGGGTCTAACGTAGTGAAAAGGTCGGCACCCGGCTGCGGTTCAAACTCTGAAGGCTCTTCTAAAGGTACCTCCATTCCTCCGGGCAGCCGCTGTACTAATGCCCATCGCTCTTCGCCCCGCAGCTTCTCATGAAAGGAACTCTCTAAACCTCGCCATGCTACCGAGTCATTCACTAAATATCCCAGCGTAATCCTCGCAAGGGTACCATAAGGATAGGAGCGCTTATGACTGATTTTTTCTATGATGAGGGCTTTTCGGTCATGGCGAGGTTGTAGTAGCGGAAGCTCTGCCAAAAGTTTCTGCTCTCGGAACGTAAGCAGAACCCGATAAGGGAAAAGATAGACATGTCTATCTTTGGCTCGGTACCGCTCCAGGAGATGCTGGTAAAGGGGACGAGGTTGGGGGTGATACTCAGGGAAAAGCCGACTAATCTGCTGAGCTAAGAGCCAGAGAGAATCACGGACTTCTTCAGCTCGCCATGCCTGAGGGTCTACCGCTACCCGAAAGAAAGGCATACTCGTGGCAAGTATCGTCCGATCCCGAGCTACGATGCTTCCACGGTCGCCCACGACTTTTTTGAGGTAGGGGCGCTGCTCATAAGCCTGATAAGGCGAAACGCCACTGTATTTGAGCTGGAGGTAGACAAGCCTAATCGCCAGTACCAAAAACAGGACCCCCACCCCTATGGCTACAGCGTAGAAGCGAAGCAGGGTTTTATTCATAGCGGAGAAAGAGAGGCTGTTCTTGGGGTAGGGCGAGTCCCATGCTGTCTAAAGCGGGCTTCAGGGCAGAGTAACTGCGTCGTTGACTGACCGCGGCATTCAGCTCTAAATACTCGGCTCTCCTCTCAGAAAGAAGCCGTCGCAGTTTATGTAGCTCCCGAATCTTTATCTCGGCGCGATATTGAGTCGCTACGTAGATTAGCACCCATAACGCGCCATACAGCCAAACCCATACCCGAGCTGGCAGAAGCGCCGTCCAAAATCTCATCCCCCCTTTTCCAGTACCCATAACTGAGCCGAACGACTGCGTGGATTAGCCTTCACTTCATACGCACATGGGAACCGTCGCAAAATCAACCGCCACTGATATTTGCGCTGGCCAGTGACGGGGTTTTCCTGTAGGGGCTTATGCAAATGAGCTTTGATGACTCGTACTTCTCCACTGTGATAGGCCAGCAATGCTAATCGCCCTCCTTCCCGAAGAACCTCTGTGCTTTGCTGCAGGAGAGCCTCTAAAGCCTCTATTTCTTGATTGATTGCGATGCGCAGAGCCTGAAAAAGCTGAGGGAGATATGCCTGTGCTTTGAATCGGTATATTTTCTTAGCGATAGCGGCGACTTCTTGGGTGGTGATATGAGGTTTCCATTCCCGAATCAGACGCTGTGCCAGCCGATAGGCATGCGGTAGGTCCCCCCAGTGCCGCAAAATCCGCGCCAGTTCATCGGGGGATTGCCTACTCAACCACTCATGCGCAGGAATTCCCTCTTGGGGGTTCATGCGAAGGTCTATAGGTGCATTATGCCGAAAGCTGAATCCACGCTGCGGCGTGTCTAACTGATGCCAAGAGACTCCTAAATCCGCTACTATTCCATCTACTTGCTCTATGCCTAAGCGCTTTGTATGTTCCCGTAACTGAGCAAAATTTCCATGCATGCCTGTAAATCGCTCATCTTTTATGCTATCCAAAGGGGCTTCAGGGTCTCTGTCTATGCCGACGAGCTTTCCTTTTGATGAGAGCCTCGCTAATATAGCCCGACTGTGTCCCCCTCCCCCAAATGTACAATCCACGTATATACCTTCTGGGCGAATAACGAGGGCTTGCGCAACGGTTTCGGCTAAGACAGGCACATGATAAGGGCTATCGGAAGCAAGGGGTTGGGTCGCCGAGGAGTATTGCATAGCCTGTGCGAAGGTAGTAGAAGTGCTTTTTCAGGTCATTCCTCCATCCACGACAAACACTTGCCCTGTAATATATGAAGCCTCATCCGAAAGGAGAAAAGCACATACTGCGGCTACTTCATGCGTTTCCCCCAGCCGTCCTAAGGCTATGCTTTTTCTCCATTCTTCGGCGGGGAGGTTAGCCGTCATATCCGTTCGGATGAAACCCGGGGCTACGGCATTCACTCGGATATTGCGAGAACCCACTTCCTTTGCGATAGAGCGAGAAAAGGCGATAAGTCCTGCTTTAGCGGCGGCATAATTAGCTTGCCCAGGATTGCCTGTGATGCCAACGATGGAACTGATATTGACGATACTCCCCTGACGCTGAGAGAGCATAGGCTTGAGCACTGCCCGCGTGTAAAGAAAAGGACCCTTGAGATTCGTAGCTATCACAGCATCCCACTGATTTTCATTCATGCGCAGGAGGAGGTTATCTTGTGTAATGCCGGCGTTATTGACCAGTCCGTCCACGCGACCCCAGAGGGTGAGTACTTCTTTGACGATGGCTTCGGCTCGGGCCCCATCGGTTACATCTGCTTGGAAGCCTCGGAGGCTGTCGGGTGCTTTTTCTTGAAGGGCTTGGGCGATTTCAGCAGAGCCCCGATAGGTGAAAGCCACCTTTGCCCCCTCCTGCAAAAGTTTCTCCACTATCGCCCGACCAATTCCCCGTGTGCCTCCGGTTACAATCACGACTTTATCCTGTAAGCGAAGCATGCGCAAACTTAGCAGTTTCTGAAAGGGCTATGATATGGGCGGGTGTAGATGAAGCAGGAAGGGGCGCCCTGGCCGGGCCGGTAGTGGCAGCAGCGGTGATTCTACCAGAGGGATTTTCTCACCCGTGGCTGCGCGATAGTAAGCTACTGACACCCGCCCAGCGAGAAAAGGTATTTGCCTCGCTTCAACGGGCTGGCGCCCTCATAGGCATAGGCATGCAGGGACCTAACGCAATCGACCACTACAATATCTTGCGTGCTACCCTTCTGGCTATGCAAGAAGCCGTAGAAGCCCTTGCTGTGCGCCCAGATGCCGTGCGCATAGATGGAAAGTATGTGCCTCCGCTCCCCATCCCCACCTATGCTTGCATCAAAGGAGACCAGTTGTATCCAGAGATAGCCGCTGCTTCTATCGCAGCGAAGGTCATACGAGATCAGCTGATGTCCCTTCTCCATAAAGATTTCCCTGCCTACGGGTGGGCGGTAAATAAGGGCTACCCCACCCTTGCGCACCGAAAAGTACTGAGCCAATTAGGACCGTCTCCCTTGCATCGGCGCTCCTTTTTGAAGGGGATATTATAGGTACCTTTGTGCGTGCAAATCTTATGGAGCTGGCTTCGTGAAATGGTGGATATTCCAGAGTCTCCCGAGGCCTTCGCCGAAAGACTTACTCGTGCAGGTTTAGAGGTAGAAGGAATAAAGACTTATACGCGTTTATCTCACCACCTTCGCGAGATATATGTAGGTAAAATCGTATCTTTAGAGAAACATCCGAATGCTGACCGCTTACAGCTCGCACAAGTAAGGCTTGATTCAGAGAAGCAAGTGCAGATAGTTACGGGAGCTACTAATATCCGGGTGGGCGTTCATGTACCCGTAGCGCTGCCCGGCAGCCATGTATGGATACAAGGCAAATGGGAGAAGTTAGAGCCTCGTAAGCTACGAGGTGTGCTCTCTGAAGGTATGCTCTGCTCTGGCCAGGAGTTAGGATTAGGGGGGGATGCTGAGGGTATTTTTATCCTTTCAGAAGAGGTGCCTGTAGGAGCTACGCTAAGCCAAGTATTGGAAAATTACGAGGATATTCTTTTGGAGATAGCTGCTACTCCCAACCGCGGGGATGCTTTGAGCCACTGGGGCATCGCCAGAGAATACGCGGCGCTGACTGGCGCTTCACTGCACGCCCCCTCTCTGTCTATTCAGGGGGAGCGATTTCTTTTTCCGCTCACCTTAGAAGTGCCCGACCTTGAAGCCTGTCCTCGGTATGGAGGCCTCTATCTCAAAGGCATAGAAAAAGGAAAGAAATCCCCCTCTTGGCTGCATTTGCGGCTGGAAGCGCTGGGCATGCGTAGCCTTCATCCCGTAGTGGATATTACGAACTATGTACTCCTGGGATGGGGACAGCCTCTCCATGCTTTTGATGCCCATAACCTCAGAGGGCATACTCTGCGCATTTCTCCTCTGGAAGTACCTGCGGAGATGGAGAGTTTAGGCGGGAAAGTACTTGCCCTTCAACCAGGGGATATTGTGATAGCAGATGAAGCCGGGGCTGCGTGCTTAGGCGGTATCGTAGGCGGTAAAAGAACCGCTGTCTCCGCAGAGACAACCGAGGTATTTCTGGAGTCTGCCTACTTTTCTCCTGCTTTTATCCGGCGCACGGCCCGGCGCTTGGGTCTGAATACCGAGAGCAGCTATCGCTTCATGCGCGGCACTGACCCGCATCAAGTCCCTACTGCCGCTCTGCTGGCTGCTTCCCTTCTCCAGTCCCTTTACCCTCATCTCCAAGTGTCTCATTACCATGAGGTTCATAGTCCTGCCCATACTGCTCCTTATCACTTCCCTATCTCCCTTAGCGACCTTCAGCGAAGAATAGGAATACCCTTAGCCCGATCCTCCTTCCATCAGCGCATGCAGCGATTGGATATTCAAGTGCAAATGCAGAGTGAGGATATTTTGGCTCTGGAAGTGCCTCGTTATCGTATAGATGTACAGCGTCCCGTGGATATTGCAGAGGAGATTCTGCGTACGGAAGGATGGAATAGCCTGCCTTCGGCCTGCTTATCCGTAGCCTTGCCTTCTCCTACTGAACACCGCTACGAACTGCGAGAAGAAATCGCTGAGTTCCTCACTGGGCTGGGCTTCTACGAAATCCGCACCAGTTCCCTCGGCAGGATGGAGGTGATTCCAGAGCCGCTGCGCGCCCAAGCGGTGCGTTTAGCCAATCCCCTGTATGAGGAGATGGCTTATTTGCGGGTTATCCTTTTACCCTCGGGGTTAGAAGTTATAGCGCATAATCGCGCGCATGGTGCCCAGGGGTTCTGGGCTTACGAATGGGGTAGAGTCTACTCTCAAGTCGGAGAAAAAGTCAAGTTAGGCCTATGGGGATGGGGTCGGCCCCCCTGGTATGAGCTTGAAAAAGAAGCCCCTTTGCCTTATCTCTTAGCTGCGGTACGGGGGCTCCTGCTCCGCACCGGCGTAACCTTCCAAGAAAAACAGACTTCCCCCAAATACCCTTGGCAAGTCAAGGTAGATTTGTTTAGCAGAGATATGTATATAGGCACAGTAGGCATACCCGACCCCGCATATCTCCGGCTATTTGGGCTGCAGGGTGAGTCCGTAGCCTGCGCTGAAATAGAAGAAGTGTTTCTGGATGCAGCTTTACGGCGTTTGCCCTCTTACCAGGAAGTACACTATACCCCCATCGTAATCAAAGACCTAAGCGTATATCTGCCGGATGGACTGACTTACGCTGATTTACAAGCAGCGATAGAGGGTTTGCGGTATCCTCTCTTACAGGGAATGGAGCCGTTTGACCTTTATGAGGACAGAGAAGGACGACGCAGTTATGGACTTCGCTTTTACCTCCAAGGAAACCACACCCTCACTGATGCTGAAATCCATGACTTCTTAGAGAAAGCAATAAGCGCTTTGGAAGCTACAGGCGCTAAAGTACGCAGACCCGATGGAGGATAATCCTTATATTTAGGGTATGCGACGCCTGCTAATCTCCGCCCTTCTGCTTAGGGTATGCTGCCCCCCCTACCTTCGGGCACAGGAGCCCGAGCTATACATGGGCAGCGAGTTTGCGCTTTTGCGATTTTATCGAGGCTACTTGCCTTCCTTTCTCACGGCTGGTATCGTAGCGGGCGCGCAGTGGGAGATTTTCCATTCTGGAGAAGCGCACTCCCTTCGTACTTGGGCGGAGCTACACCTAAGCTACGTCGCCCGCAACTTCCCCCCTACGATATACCCCGGCGGAACAGCAGGATTAGGTTGGCGCATCAACATTCCCCTCCGACACCAGTACTACCTCCAAGGCAACCTCGGTATAGATGCCTATCGGTTTCGCTATATTGATCTGGGGGGAACTTCCATCCAAGACCAACAGGTACGCCCGATTTGCCTGATAGAGATAGGTAGTTATACTTTCTCAGGAAATGTTTTCGTACGGTATGGATTCTATCCTATCAGTAGCTCTACGGCTAAATATCTCTTCGCCTTAGGCGTCTATATGAACTGACCGATGCAACGATGGATAGGACCTGCCGCCTTGGTAGCAGTAGGCTACATGGACCCCGGCAACTGGGCTACAGGCATAGAAGCTGGCAGTGGATATGGCTATAAGCTCGCCTGGGTTATCCTGCTCTCCAGTGCAGCAGCAATTCTTCTGCAAATTTTAGCCGCTCGCTTAGGGATTTATGGAAAAAAAGACCTGATTGGGTTAGGCTACCGATATTTCGGTCCTAAGGGAGGGAAAGCATTAGCGATTACTGCCTTTGTTGCGGTTATTGCGACAGACTTGGCGGAGGTACTAGGCTTTGCACTGGCACTGCGTATGCTCTTCGGATTGCCCATGGAAATTGGCGCTCTCTTAGCCGTGGTAGAAACGGTTATCGTCCTCTCTATCACTGCTCGTCGCCCCCTCCTGCTGGAAAGCTTAGTGGGAACCCTAACCTTAGGCGTAGTGGGGATTTTCGCTTATGAGCTACTTCGTCTGAGACCCGACCCGCAAGCCATCCTGCGTGGCTTTCTTCCGGACCTTCATCTCCTTAGTGAAGGAGAGGCCTTGTACCTGGCGCTGGGGCTGATTGGGGCCACTATCATGCCCCATAACCTCTATCTCCACAGTGCCTGGATACGCCAGCACAAGTTAGCCCCCCGCCAGATTATATGGGACACTGCTTTGCATTTGACGATAGCTTTTTTTGTCAATATTTCACTGCTTTTGGTAGCTGCTTCGCTGCGTCATGTACCTTCTGCCGAGAGTCGCTGGGGCATCCAAGAAGCCTACTTGCTCTTTGAGCCCGTGGTCGGCAAAGCCGCCCAAATCGCCTTCGCCTTCGCCCTCCTCATCTCCGGCTATAACGCCACCCTCACCAGTACCCTCACCGGCCAGATCGTGCTGGAATACCTCATACCCCAGCGAATACCTACCTTCTGGCGAGGAATTTTAGTGCGAAGTCTGAGCTTGATTCCTGCTCTATTGGCTCTTTGGCTGCTGGGTGAAAGCTATACCAGCACCCTACTCGTCCTATCCCAGGTAATACTTTCGCTTCAACTGCCTTTCGTCCTCTTGCCCATGATTTACTTTTTGCGGCATCTGCCCGAAGCTGCCCTCCATCCTATCGCCACTCACCTTACCTATGTTATCTCCTTGGGGATTGTAGGACTCAACATGTACCTACTATTCGCCCACTAAGCCAGGAGAAAAGCTTACCTTCGCTACATGCAAGCCGTAGCAGCTACTGCCCCTTCCGTGGCAACCAAACGACGCATCCGACAAGTCGCCATATTAGGCGCAGGGGTTATGGGTTCTCAAATCGCCCTTCATTTCGCAGGGGCGGGCTTCCCTGTACTTCTCTTAGACATAGCCCCTAAAGAGCTCACCCCCGAAGAGCAACAAAAAGGACTCTCCTTAGAATCCCCGCAAGTACGCAACCGTATTGTACAGCAGCTTTTTGACCGAGCGCTCAAGCTCTCACCATCCCCCGTCTATGAGTCCTCTATTGCAGAACGCATAATCTTAGGTAACTTCACCGATGATCTGCCGAAAATTAAGGATGCTGACTGGATTATAGAAGTCGTCGTAGAGGACCTTGCTATCAAGCGTGCTCTGTACGAACAAATAGAGCAATATCGCCGCCCAGGTACGCTGATCACCTCCAACACTTCGGGCATACCGATGCGTTTGCTGACTCAAGGACGCTCCGAAGATTTTCGCCGCCATTTTGCTGGTACGCACTTCTTCAATCCCCCCCGCTATCTTCCGCTCTTAGAGATTATCCCCGGACCTGACACTGACCCCGAAATCATCGCTTTCCTCATGGACTTTGGTCAAGTATATTTAGGCAAACAGACCGTTCTCTGTAAAGATACACCTGCTTTTATCGCTAATCGTATCGGAGTCTTCGCTATCATGCACTTGCTGCATGCGATGCCTCGGTATGGCTTCACTGTAGAGGAAATAGATCGCCTGACAGGTCCTATGATTGGACATCCGAAGTCGGCTACCTTTCGCACCGCGGATGTAGTAGGACTGGATACACTTGCCCGCGTAGCCCAAGGGCTCTATGACAACTGCCCCCAGGATGAAGCACGAGAAACCTTTCGCCTCCCCTCGTTCCTAAATGCCATGCTCCAGCAAGGACTACTGGGCGAGAAGTCTAAGAAAGGCTTCTATCAAAAAGTACAGGTAGATGGGAAAAGTGAAATCTACAGCTTAGACCCCCAAAGTTTAGAGTACCGCCCTCAGAAAAAGGTCCGTTCTACGCTATTGGAGCAGCTCAAACAAGAAGAAGACCTGCGCAAGCGGCTATATATCATCGCTCGCAGCGATGAGCCGTACGCGCAGTTACTTCAGGAAAACTTAGCTGCACTCCTCTCCTACACAGCCCATCGTGTGCCCGAAATCTCAGACGAAATCTATTCCATAGACGAAGCCGTGCGGGCTGGTTTCGGCTGGCAGCTCGGTCCTTTTGAGAAATGGGATGCTATCGGAGTAGAACAAGGGCTGGCCCTCATCCAGAAATACGGCTTTTCTGTACCAGCTTGGGTTCATGAAATGCAAACCCAAGGGTTTCATCGCTTCTATGAAGTGCGATCAGGTCGTAAGTATGTGTATAGCCCCCTTCGCAAGACCTACATAGAAGTGCCGGGGCAGGACCGGTTCATTCTCTTAGATACGCTACGCGGCGAAAGCGTCATCTGGAAAAATAGCGGAGCTTCCCTTTTCCACTTAGGAGATGGGGTGCTATGCCTGGAGTTCCACACGAAGATGAATGCCATCGGTGGAGAAGTGCTGGATGCCATCAACAAAGCGATAGATATTGCTGAGAAAAGCTACACGGGCCTCATCATCGGCAATCAAGGGGAGAACTTCTCCGCAGGGGCCAATCTTGCGATGATCTTCATGATGGCGCTGGAACAGGAGTGGGACGAGCTGGACTTTGCCGTGCGTAGCTTTCAGCGCACTGTAATGCGCATTCGGCATAGCGCTATTCCCGTAATCGTGGCACCCCATGGACTTACTCTGGGAGGGGGCTGCGAAATGGTACTCCATGCCGACGGCGTACAAGCCGCCGCTGAAACCTACATAGGCTTAGTAGAAGTAGGCGTAGGGCTCATACCCGCAGGCGCGGGCACCAAAGAAATGGCGATTCGTGTCGCCGACCGATACGTAGATGGGGACGTAGAAATCAACTATTTCCGCGATGTGCTGACGATGATAGCCACAGCGAAAGTAGCTACTTCTGCCTTTGAAGCGGTGAAGATGGGGCTACTGCGTCCCTTCCAAACTCGTATCACCCTCAACCGCCAGAAGCTCCTAAAGGACGCAAAGGCTCATGTACTCCTGCTGGCAGAGCAGGGATACGTTCCCCCTCAGCCCCGCAAGCATATCCGAGTATTAGGGCGCACTGCACTGGGTGGAGTAGAGGCTTCTCTCTACCAAATGTGGCAAGCTGGCTATATCACGGAATATGACCGCCATATCACCCGCAAGCTGGCTTATGTATTAGCGGGTGGGGACCTTACTGGCGTGCAGTATGTCAGCGAAAGCTATCTACTGGACTTAGAACGGGAAGCCTTTTTGAGTCTGTGTGGGGAGCGGCGCACTTTGGAGCGAATCCAGCACATGCTCCAAACCGGTAAAGCCCTGCGCAACTGATAGCGATTCTTTTGACTCAGGTAGTTCGGCAGTCTTTCTTGCTGGGCACCTGCTGGGTGGAAGTGGTAGAGCCAGCCTCAGGCGCTCAGAAGAGTCTTGTTTTGCTTCCTGGCTGGAACTATAGCCGCAAAACCTGGTGCGAAAAATCCTCCGTCTGTGAAGAAGCACTACGACGAGGATATCGGCTATTACTGCTGGAGATGGGAAAAAGTATTTATGCTTCGCAGGTTTTTCCAGAGACTCGTGCCGATTGGCGCCAGTACCCCACCCTAAGTACGCTGAGAGACACGGTGCTACCTACCTTAGCTAAGAAAGCACTTCTCCCTTCCAGCCATACTTATCTTTTGGGATTATCCACAGGGGGAAGGGGCGTAGTGCTTCTCCTGGCTCAAGTAGGGGGATATTTTCGGGCGGGCGCGGCCTTATCGGGGGATTTTGATCCACATATAGACCCGCGAGACCCTCTGCTTACGGGCTGGTACGGACGCTACAGCCAACGCTGGGACGAAGTAGATAATCCCCTTCGTCTCGCCGCTTCCATAGATAAGCCGCTATTCTTAGCCCATGGCGTACAAGATAAAGTCGTACCCTACGAACACACTCTCCGCCTTCACGAAAAGCTCCATCAACTCAAGCCTTCCCTTCGATTAGAGCTGCACATAGACCCGCAAGGTGGGCATGACTTTACCTTCTGGGACAAATACGGACAGAAAGCCTTAGATTTCTTTGAGAGGCTATGAGCGAGGCAAACTGGGCATCCCTGCTTATCGTGGCGCTGAGCGGCATGATAAGCGCTGGCGCCGTGTTGATTTTCTTCTGGAAGCGAGAGCATGCCGAACGACGTCGTCTCATGTATCAGCAACTTTTACAGACCCTTCTTCCTCTGCGCCTACAGGCACTGGAACGGGCCGCGCTGTTCTTAGAGCGGAATGAGCCAGACAGTTTGCTCCCTCGGTTGGCTCCGCATACCTTCGCCCGTACATCCGACCTCATCCAAGCCCTGTATCAAGTCGTCCAAGAAGAATACCTGCATAATGCCGCTCAGCAGATTTATATGGGACCGCAGGTATGGATGGCTCTCCGCTCTGCCAAAAATAATCTCTTCCAGATCGTGCAAAGCACCTTGAGCGAATATCCTGCCGCTCAAACCCCTCCCTTGCTATGGGTGGAGAAGTTCAAAGAGAAATGGCGCGGACAGCCCCAGGACCCCTTCCAGCTTGCCATGGCTTACCTTCACAGGGAGATGCAGCGCCTTACGGAAATTTCATGACTGAAATCGCTATTTTTGTGCCGTGAGTTTATGGAGTAAAAATGGAAGCACCTCCCCCACTCATGAGAAGGCTCTTTCTCTACTGGGAGAAGGCAGCCAAACAAAGGGGGAAATTACCACGCCGGGCAATCTGCGGATTGAAGGTAGTTTTAGCGGTAAGTTAGATGTAGCGGGAAGGTTAGTCATTGCCGGCAGTGCCGAAGTCTCTGGCACCATCTATGCCCGGCAAGTGCTCGTAGAAGGCAAGTTTGAGGGGGATATTCTGGCACAGGAACTGGTGGAGATTGGTCCGACTGCCCAAATCAAAGGCACACTGCGCACACGCCGTATGGAATGCCGAAGTGGCGCTAAGTTGGAGATTCACTGCTGGGTGCATGATGACCTTCCCCCTACCATTCCATCCAAGCCCGCCTCTGCCCCTTCTAAAGAAAAAGACAAGGATAGCGCTCCTGCTCGCACTCGCTGAAGTGGGCGGGGAAAGCTGTAGTTCCTCTTCTCCTACGGCGCGCAAGGCTTTAGTCTCGCTCCCTCCCTATGAAGCACGAGGCTATCAGCTCAGTCTGATAGACACGGGCGCTCATCGCTTCTTTCTCCGAGCGCAGCGCGTGGAACGAGACCCCGGCAAAGACACGGCTGCCTGGCATCTCGCAGGCAACGTGTATGCTTGGCATGTGAGCCCCTCCGGCGAGACCTTAGAAACCCTGCAAGGACAAGAAGCTCACCTTTATCCCCACCGAAACTTCTTCCTGATTCGCACGGCCGTAGTCCTTCAAACCCAAGAAGGACTCCGCCTCTATACGGAATACTTAGAGTGGCACAGAAATGAAAACAAGCTCCTTGCCCCCAACTGGGTACGTCTCTACACCCGCGAAGAGTATCTGACAGGAGAGGGTTTAGAATACGACACGCAAAAGCGCACTTATGTGCTGCGTCGCCCTCGCGGTCAAATGCAAGCCCCTACGCCATGAGTTGGATTATCGTAGGCGCTTTGGCGATTATCCTAAGTGCTTGGGCTTCGGGCAGTGAGATGGCTTGGGTCAGTGCCAGTCCTCTTCACTGGGAGGCTTGGCGCAGTCGGCATCCCCACCGATGGAGAATCGTCCATTTTTTCCTGCAAAAACCTCGCCGATTACTCATCACTGTCCTATTGGCTAACAATATTGCACTGGTTATCTTCTCAGCAGCTATTAGTGCTCTTCTCTCTCCGCTCTATCCCCTCCTGGGAAAAAATGCATCTTTCTGGGTAGAAACGCTACTGGGCACCCTCATTCTACTCATCGGTGGAGAATATCTGCCCAAAGCACTCTTTCGGCAGTGGCAACATTCTCTTCTACCTGCGGTGGTTCCTATCACAGGCTTCCTTTACATTCTGCTCTCTCCGCTGGTAGAGATTATTTATTACGGAACGACAGGATTTTTTTCACTTATAGGCTTAGAGGAGCGCCGATTTGAGAAGCCTCTTTCACGCGAAAGTGTGGCCCAGATGGTGCGCACCAGTGAGCCTGCTTTCCAGAATGTGTTAGCAAGAGCGCTCGCCCTAAGCGAAACGCCCGTACGCGAGTTTATGATACCCCGCCGAGAAATCGTAGCCGTAAGCAGTCAAACCCCTCTTCACGAGGTATATAAGACCTTTATCCAAACGGAGCTATCTCGCGTGATTGTCTATGAAAATACGCTGGACCATGTAGTAGGCTATGTATATGTTCGCTCTCTCTTGAAAGAACCTCAATCTCTAACAGACATCATAGAACCGGTGGCGTTTGTGCCGGAGACGATGCCTGCCGACCGCCTATTGGAAGAGATAATTCAGAAAAGACTCCCCTTGGCAGTCGTGGTGGATGCTCGGGGAGGCGTGGCAGGATTAGTTACGGTAGAAGATATTGCCGAAGAGGTTTTCGGTGAGATTGAGGATGAGCGCGAACTGCCAGTCCGTCTGGAAGAGAATCCTACCCCCGATGTCTATGAGTTAGATGCCCGCTTAGAGATAGACTATCTAAATGAGAAGTACGGCCTTGGGCTTCCCACCAAAGAAGCAGTAACAATTGGCGGATTAGCTTTGGAGTACTTAGGATACCTTCCCAGCCGAGGGACTACCTGGGAGGCTTATGGATTTCACTGGGAGGTCTTAGATGCAATACCGCAGCGTATTGTAACTTTGCGGCTCAAAAGAATATGAGTTCCTACCAATCGTTAGACCCTGCTCAGATACCCCTGCCAGAATGGCATCCCTACATGATAGGGAGTATTATTCCGCGTCCTGTGGCATGGGTTACTACGATGGACTCAAAAGGCAGGTTCAACTTAGCACCTTTCAGCTACTTTGGGGCATTCAGCAGCAAACCGCCTGTAGTGGGATTCTCGCCAAGCACCAGCGCGCGCACTAGTCAGCCTAAAGATACCCATCACAACCTCTTAGAGGTTCCAGAATGCGTCATCAACTTAGTGCCTTACGCTTTGGCTGCCCGCATGAATATCACTACTGGTGAGTATGAACGGGGCATTAATGAGATAGAGCGGGCGGGATTAGAGACTCTTCCTTCGGAAGTAGTGCGCCCTCCTCGGATAGTAGGTTCGCCCGTGCATTTAGAGGCTAAACTGCGTCAGATTATATCTCTGGGCGAAAATCCCGGTGCAGGACAGCTTGTTTTAGTAGAAGTAGTGCGAATGCACTTAGCCCAACATATCTTAGACGAAAAAGGCTTGCCTGACCCCCGCAAGATGGATGTGATTGCGCGATTGGGAGCATTTTGGTATGCGCGTATCACGCCCGAGGTGATTTTCTGGATGAAGCAGCCTCGCAATCCCGCCGAAGTACTGGCTTGGCAGGAACTACCTCGAGATATTCGGGAGAGCCGAGTTTTCACCGCAGCCGAAATAGGGCATTTACTGGCATTTCGTCCCGCCTGGGCTGAACTTCTCACCCAGCTCCCTCCTCCTTCTGACCCTGATACCCTCCATAAAGAAATGCGCAAGCTCCTCCCCCACCAAGCCGCAGAGGCTTGGGAACTCTATAGAAAAAGCCTCCAGCCTGCCTAAAATATCGCTAACTTTGCGTTTGTTATGGCTACTGCTACGATAGAACATCGGGTGGAAGAGATTCTCGGGTACTTTCACCTGACTGGCGAGAACCCAGCGGCTACCACGGGACGCGAGATACTCACAAGTCCGGAGTACATGCCGGGCAGGCTTTCTCCTACCAACGGCTCGCCCCTCCCTACTGTACGCCGCACCACACAGGAGGTCTATGAAAAAGTTATCACTACTGCACAGAAGGCATTTTTGACCTGGAGGGTCAAACCCGCTCCCCAACGAGGACAGGTGATTCGGCTCTTCGGAGAAAAGGTGCGCCAAAACAAGCCTGAGTTAGCCTACATCATGAGCTATGAGATGGGAAAAACTTATCAAGAGGCGTTAGGAGAAGTCCAAGAGGTGATAGACATGTGTGATTTTGCGGTAGGGCTCTCGCGGCAGCTATATGGACTGACTATCGCTTCCGAACGCCCTAATCACCGCATTATGGAGCAGTGGCATCCACTGGGCATAGTAGGAATTATCACCGCATTCAACTTTCCCATGGCGGTATGGGCATGGAATGCCACTATCGCTGCCGTATGCGGAGACCCCACCGTCTGGAAACCCAGCGAAAAAGCACCACTCTCCGCCTTGGCTATTTTTTCCGTCCTGCGACAGGCTATAGAAGAGACAGACACACCCGAAGGCGTTTTCAATCTAATTATCGGCGATGGGGAAACAGGTCAGTGGATGGCATCTGACTCTCGGCTGCCACTCATCTCTGCCACCGGTTCCGTGCGAATGGGACGCTCTGTCTCCCAGCAAGTAGCCAAAAGATTAGGTCGCACCCTCCTGGAACTCGGGGGCAATAATGCCGTCATCATTACGCCCAGTGCTAACTTAGATTTAGCGCTGCGAGCCGTTACCTTCGCAGCCTTAGGCACAACCGGGCAACGCTGTACTACTTTGCGACGACTCATACTGCATGAGTCTATCTATGACACTTTCCTACAGCGCCTTATCCGCGTCTATGAGCAAGCCTGCGAACGAATCGGCAATCCCCTGCAGGAAGACACGCTGATTGGACCTTTGATTGACAAGGATGCGGTACAGATGATGCAAGAAGCCCTCCACGAAGTAGAGCGAGAGGGCGGAAAAATCCTATTTGGGGGAGAAGTACTACCTGAATCGCAGTTAGGCAGTCCCTGCTACGTACGTCCTGCCATCGTCGCCGCCCAAAATCACTGGGAAATCGTGCAGCGGGAGACTTTCGCCCCTATTCTCTATGTGATGAAGTATAAGACGCTGGAAGAAGCAATCACTCTCCAAAATAGCGTACCCCAAGGGCTCTCTTCCAGCATCTTTACAGACAATATGCGAGAAGCTGAAATCTTTCTCAGTGCAATAGGTTCCGACTGCGGCATAGCGAATGTTAATATCGGTCCTTCGGGCGCTGAAATAGGTGGCGCCTTTGGCGGGGAAAAAGAAACGGGGGGAGGCAGAGAAGCAGGTTCTGACGCATGGAAGGCTTACATGCGCCGCCAAACTGCCACCATCAACTATGGCAGTGACCTCCCTCTTGCTCAGGGCATTAAATTTGATGTTGGATGATTTATGGCAAAAAGGTCGTATTAGTTCTACCCGCCTACAACGCCGCTCGTACCTTAGAGAAGACTCTCAGCGAAGTAGACCGCAGCTTCGTGGATGAAATCGTGCTGGTGGATGATGCCAGCACAGACGCCACGGTAGAAATTGCACGCAAGCTGGGGCTTTCGCACGTGCTAATCCACGATAAAAACCGAGGTTACGGCGCTAACCAGAAAACCTGCTACCGATACGCCTTAGAGCTGGGAGGAGACATTATTATCATGCTCCATCCCGACTACCAATATACCCCCAAACTCCTCCCAGCCATGATACACATGATAGCTTCGGGCATCTACTCTATCGTTTTAGGTTCTCGTATCTTAGATGGAAAGGCTCTCCAAGGCGGCATGCCCTTGTACAAATACATTTCCAATCGCTTGCTCACCGCTTTTCAAAACCTCTTCCTGGGCACAAAACTTTCCGAGTTCCACACAGGCTATCGTGCTTACACTCGAGAAGTTTTGGAGCGCCTTCCGTGGGACCAGAATAGCGATGACTTTATCTTTGACAATGAGTTTCTATCTCAGGCTATCTACGCAGGATATCGGATAGGGGAGATTTCTTGTCCCACGCGGTACTTTCCCGAGGCATCCTCTATCAATTTTTTCCGCAGTATCAAGTATGGAATGGGGATTATATGCGTTACGATAGAGCATCTATCAGCGAAGTGGGGCATTTATCGGCATCCTCGTTATAGGATACGACAGCTTACAGAGAAAGTATCTCTACCAGCTTGAGAAGGAGCGGATTGAGGGCGCCGTGCATTTTGACGGCTTTATAGAAGGGGGTGAGGACGATTTCATTTTTCTGGATGCCTACCATCGCGCCCGAAGCACCTTCGTGGAGACGATAAACGGCTTGCATGCCCAATAAAGAAGCTAAAATGCGGTCTTGAGCAGTAGGATTACCACCTCGTTGAATATGTCCCAGCACGGTGGTGCGTATGTCATACTGGGTGAAACGCTTCTGGAGTTCTGCGGCGATTTGTACGATATTCCCTGCTTCATCCCCCTCGGCTACGACGATGATAGCGGAAGTTTTCTGACGCTGCCAGCCCCGCTCTAAAACGCTCACGATAGCATCAAAATCAGTAGGAGTTTCTGGTACTAAGACGGCTTCAGCTCCACTGGCAGCCGCCGTATGCAGTGCAATAAACCCCGCATCACGCCCCATCACTTCTACCAGAAAGAGCCTTCCCATTGCGGCTGCTGTATCCCGTAGCCGATCTATCGCTTCTACAGCGATGTTCACCGCTGTGTCAAACCCAATCGTTGCGTCTGTACCATAGAGATCATTATCTATGGTACCTGGCAGCCCCAAAATCTGAAGGTCAGGATATTCTTCCAGGAAAGTTTGGGCTCCCCGAAATGTGCCATCTCCCCCAATCACAACTAAGCGGGTGATGTGGTGAGTCTTGAGATGGATATAGGCTTGGGCGCGTCCTTCGGGAGAGTGGAAGCGAGGACTGCGTCCCGCCCCTAAGATGGCTCCGCCCCGCTGAATAATCCCACTCACTGAGCCTGCACCCAGCGGCTCCAACTGCCCAGCGATAAGCCCCTCATATCCTCTGTAAATCCCTATCGGCTCATACCCTAAATACAAGGCCGTGCGTACTACCGCTCGGATAGCTGCATTCATGCCAGGCGCATCCCCTCCCGAACAGAGTATGCCTATTCGCTCTCTCACAGCTTGCCCGCCTCTATCGCCTTGCGAACCTGTTCTTCCACCCAGCGATATGTAATTTCCATGCCTTTACGCAGAGGATCTGAAGGCTTCCAACCTAACTTTTCATAAATCAGCGCATTATCGGAATTACGCCCGCGCACTCCGATTGGTCCTTTCACATGGCGTATCTCTAACCGTACCCCCGCAATCTCCATGATCATCCGCACGAGCTGATTGATAGTTAGCATTTCTTCTGAGCCGATATTGACTGGACCTGTGAAGTCCGAGCGCATAAGGCGGATTGTACCCTCTACACACTCATCTATGTAGAGGAAAGAGCGGGTTTGCTGGCCATCACCCCAGACCTCTATGTAAGGAATACCCTTGAGCTTAGCTACGGCTACTTTGCGAGAGAGAGCAGCGGGTGCTTTCTCTCTGCCGCCTATCCAAGTGCCTTCTGGTCCGAAGATGTTATGGTAGCGCCCTATCCGCACTTCCATGCCATAGTTGCGATGATAGGCTAAGTACAGGCGCTCACTGAAGAGCTTCTCCCAACCGTATTCGCTATCAGGGTCCGCAGGATAGGCGGTGTGTTCGGCAGTTTTAGGATTATCGGGGTCCATTTGATTGTAGGCGGGATACATGCACGCAGAAGAAGAATAGAAGATTCGCCGCACGTTGCGTTTGTAACAAGTATCCAGCATATTGAGATTAATCATGGCGGAGTTATGCATGATGTCGGCATCATGCTCACCCGTGAAAACATACCCTGCTCCCCCCATGTCAGCTGCGAGCTGATAGACTTCATCAAAAGGTCCATCCACAATACTACGACAGAAACTCGTATCCCGTAAATCCCCTATTACGAAATCATCTGCCACAGTGGGCGAAAACTCAGGATACTTCAGGTCTACGCCACGCACCCAGAAGCCTTCTGCTTTGAGGCGCTTGGCAAGGTGGCTTCCGATAAAGCCACCCGCTCCGCACACTAAGGCTCTTTTCATCTCAGGCAAAGGTATAAGGAAAAAACCCTCTCCTTTCCTCCAGAAGGAAAAAAGGCAGGGCTAACGCCCTGCCTACCAGATACTGAAGTAGGGATTTCAGAGGGCTCAGGATTTATCTGAGGGAATCTCTTCGTACTCTACTTCTGTAGCACCAGAAGAGGAAGAGCGCCCATCGGATTGGCTGAAGTTAGAATACATGCGCTGCCCTGCCGAAGACAGTAGAGCAGAAAGCTGAGGCATCAGAGAGTCTATTCGGCTTATGTCTTTGCTGCCGTGAGCGGAGCGTAGGTCGCGAATGAGGCTTTCCATGCGTTCTTTATCTGAGGCGGGAATGCGATCGCCTTGTTCTCGTAGGAATTTCTCCGCTTGGTAGAGGAGACTGTCTGCTTGATTGAGTTTCTCAGCGGCTTCTCGGCGCTTCTGGTCTTCACTGGCATACATCGCCGCTTCGCGCTTCATCCGCTCAATTTCCTCTTTTGTTAGCCCACTGCCTGCCTCTATGCGAATAGACTGCTCTTTGCCAGTAGCCTTGTCCTTAGCTGTAACGGTAAGGATACCATTGGCATCTACATCAAAAGTAACTTCAATCTGAGGGAAGCCCCGAGGCGCTGGCGGAATCCCCTCTAAGTAGAAACGCCCCAAGCTACGATTGTCAGCCGCCATAGGGCGCTCTCCTTGAAGCACGTGGATTTCCACGACAGTTTGATTGTCTGCCGCTGTGGAAAATATCTCGGTTCGGCGAGTGGGAATAGTCGTATTCGCTTCTATGAGCTTAGTAAAGACGCCACCCAGCGTCTCCACACCAAGGGATATAGGTATCACATCCAAAAGCAATACTCCTTGGATTTCACCGCCTAAGACCCCAGCTTGAACTGCAGCTCCTAAGGCTACCGCTTCATCGGGATTGACGCTTTTGTTGGGTACTTTGCCGAAAAGCTCCTCCACGATTTTCTGAATACGGGGCATGCGGGTGGAACCACCCACCAGTATCACTTCATCTATATCACTGGGACGCAGTCGAGCAGCTTCTAATGCCTTGCGGGAAGGTATAATGCAGCGTTCATACAGGTCTTCGCACATACTCTCAAACTTACTGCGGGTGAGCGTTTTCTGAAGGTTGAGAGGACCTTTGCGAGGGTCTATTGTGATATAGGGCAGATTGATTTCAGTAGTCTGCTGATTAGAGAGTTCTATTTTGGCTTGTTCGGCGGCTTCCCGCAGGCGCTGCATGGCTCGGGGGTCTTTGCGTAGGTCTACCCCTTCCTCACGCAAGAACTCTTCCACAAGCCAGTTGATGATTCGTTGGTCAAAGTCATCGCCCCCTAAGTGCGTATCCCCACTGGTGGAAAGCACCTCAAATACCCCATCCCCCACCTCTAAGATGGAGATGTCAAATGTGCCACCCCCTAAGTCAAAAACAGCGATTTTGCCTTGCTTGATACGCTTATCTATGCCGTAAGCCAGAGCCGCAGCGGTCGGCTCATTAATAATACGACGAACATTCAGTCCGGCGATTTCTCCGGCTTCTTTAGTGGCTTTGCGCTGGGCATCGTTGAAGTAAGCGGGAACGGTGATAACCGCTTCGGTAACGGGCTCGCCTAAGTAATCCTCCGCTGCCTTCTTGAGCTTCTGCAGAATCATAGCGGAGATTTCCTGCGGGGTATAATGCCGATCGCCGATTTGGACTTGGCAGATGTTTTTCCCGGCTACGACCTTATAGGGGACGCGACGCACATCGTCAGCCGCTTCTTCATAAGTTTTGCCCATGAAGCGCTTGATGGAGTAAATGGTATTTTCAGGATTCATCACGGCTTGGCGCTTAGCCATTTCTCCGACCAAGCGCTCACCATCTGCTTTGAAGGCGACGACGGAAGGGGTGGTGCGTTTGCCCTCTTGATTGACTATCACGACGGGCTGTCCTCCTTCCATGACAGCGACTACTGAGTTCGTCGTGCCTAAGTCTATCCCTACGATTTTCGGCATGGTTGAAGGTGCACAAAAAACATGCCGACTGCCTTTTTGACAGGCTTATTCGCAGAGAAAGTTTAGAAATTTGCCCCATGCATGAAAGCGAACTTCCCCTGCGCCCAGATGGCTCCATTTATCACTTAGCCATCCGACCAGGACAGGCTTCTCACCGATGCATCTTAGTAGGAGACCCAGAGCGGGTCAGCTTAGCGGAGCCCCTTATGGAACGCATTGAGTTTCGCGGGGGAAACCGAGAATTTCGCTGGATTACAGGCATCTACAAAGGCGCTTCTATCACGGTGGTGGGTACTGGAATCGGACCAGATAATACCGAGATTGCCTTACTGGAGTTAGATGCCGTCCATAACATAGACTTGAGCCGACGCCAACCCTTCCCCACGCAGAAAAAGATGTATTTTCTGCGGATTGGGACTTCTGGCTTGGTGCAACCTGAGGTCCCGGTAGGCACGGCAGTCTTCACGCGGATTGCTATTGGGATAGATGCGATGCCACTTTTTTATGGGGATTCTCCTATTTCTCCAGCTACCGAAGCCCTCCAGCATTATTGGTACAAGCGCACAGGCAGAACCCTCCCGTGGTATGTAGTAGAAGCCACGCCCTTCTTCCAAGAAATGTACGACAAGGTGAAGATAGAAGATATCTCTACGGTGTCTGGAATCACCTACACAGCCCCGGGCTTTTATGCACCGCAAGGTCGTACGCTGCGCCGACCTGTGGCTTTTCCCCAAATGCCTTGGCTTTTGAGCCACTTTTCCTACGGGGATGAGAAAGTACAGAATATAGAAATGGAAGCCTCTTGTTTATATCTCTTGGCTCGGCTGTTAGGGCACGAAGCAGGGGCTTTATGCTTGGGGGTGGCGCATCGGTTACGAGGCGAAATGCTGTATGGGAACGGCAGCGGAATGTCCCCTCAGCAAGCCATCACTTTACTGCTCAAGGCGGGATTGGAGTGGCTGAGCCACGCCCCCTGAATGAAGATTAGCATGGAGGCTGTCTGCTTTTTCTTTGAGAGCAAGAAACTGCTCCAAAGTGAGCTGTTGCGCTGCGTCAGAACGGGCATGAAATGGCTCTGTGTGTACTTCCACGAGGATGCCTTCTGCACCTGCGGCTAAAGCAGCGTAGGTCAATGCCGCTACATGCTGCCAGCGTCCCGCCGCATGCGAGGGATCCGCGACCACAGGAAGTGCTGTATGTTGAGCCGCCACAGAAAAGATACCCACATCCAAAGTATAGCGCAGACTGTAGTCAAAGGTGCGAATCCCTCGTTCGCAAAGCATTACCCACGGCGCACCATGAAGGAGAAGATATTCTGCGGCTAAGAGCCATTCTTCTAAGCGGGCTTGAGGATTGCGCTTGAGCAGGACTGGCAAGCGAAGGGAAGCCACTTCCTGAAGCAACCAGTAGTTATCCATATTGCGCGCTCCCACTTGGAGAATATCTATGCCCTTTTTCTGGTAGAGCGCTAAGTGCTTTTCACTGACAACCTCTACACAAAGCGGCAGGCCAGAGATAGCTTTTGCTTCGGCGAGCCAATCTAATGCTTCTTCGCCCAGCCCTTGGAAGGCGTAGGGGGAAGTACGAGCTTTATAGGCGCCCCCACGCAAGGCATGTACGCCAGCACGCCGAAGAGATAGCGCCAAGGAAAGAAGATCCGCTTTCCGCTCCACACTACAGGGTCCAGCTATCCAAAGCGGAGCCTCTCCACGCCGCCAACTCCCTACATTCACCGTGCCCTGCCAAGTAGCAACCAAAGGAAAAGCAGGCTTCTCTGCAATTACTCGTTCTACCTCTTCCCATCGCAAAAAGGCTTCAGGAGTGTATCCATTCTCTATGACTTCCAGCATCCAGCGCTGCCCTATGGGGTGGGCTTGGACGGATACTCCTTCGGCTTGAAGTTCTTCCAGCAGTCCCGCAGGCTCCGCGCCTTGCTTCAAGAGAAGCCACATATATCTTTACAAAACAGAATGAAACGAAGGTAAGCGAAGTTCCTAATAACTTTGCTTATGCGCTTGGCTATTCTCGGCAAGGGGAAAATGGGACAAATCCTATCAGAGGTGGCTGAACGGCAAGGGCATGAGGTAGTAGCTCATGTGGGAAGGCCTAATCCTTCTTTTTGGGACGACCTGCGAGCGGAAGTTGTGATGGACTTCTCGCACTGGAGCCAAACCGAAACGGTAGTTCGCCGGTGCCTGGAGAGGGATATTCCGCTTGTGACGGGTACGACGGGCTGGCATGTGCTAAGAGAATCGCTACAAGCCTATGCCGAAAGCCTGCCCAAACCACGCTGGCTCTGGGCAAGTAACTTCAGCTCAGGCATTCTTTTTCTCAAACTGATTCTGCGCAAGTTAGCCCAGGCTTGGACGGATTTCTCCGCATGGGATGCTCTGCTAATAGAGACCCATCATCGCCATAAAAAAGATGCCCCGAGCGGGACTGCTCTGGATTTGGCGCAGCACTTTCCTTTTCTCAAAAATATCGAAAGCCTACGTGTGGGCGAGATTGTAGGAGAGCACCGCCTACTTCTAAGCAAACGGGGGGAAGAGATAGAAATCGTTCATCGGGCTCAAGACCGAAAGGTATATGCGGAGGGCGCCCTTCAAGCAGCCGAATGGCTCCTCAAGCAGGAACGATTCGTAGGGCCTTGGGAAGCCGGCTGGGAGCGCGAATGACCTTGTATAAATGCGAAGTTTTGTATCTTTGCGGAGGTCGGTCCGGTAGTTCAGCTGGTTAGAACGCCGGCCTGTCACGCCGGAGGCCGCGGGTTCGAGTCCCGTCCGGACCGCTCATGACTCGGCTGCCATCAACTGAATCCGAGGCAGCCCAGCGTATCCAGACTCTCATTTCCGAACTATCCGAGCATGATTATCGCTATTATGTGCTGGGGCAGCCTATCATCTCCGACTCCGAATACGACCGCTTACTACGAGAGCTACAAACCTTAGAAACGCAGTTTCCCCACTTGCGCCGCCCTGACTCACCTACGCAGCGGGTCGGTGGTACCGTTACGAAGGAATTCCCCGTCGTCCCCCATAAACGCCCCATGCTTAGCTTGGATAACGCCTATAGCTCAGAGGAACTCCTAACATTCTATCAGAAAATCCAAAGATTACTCCCAGGTATGAGCTATTCTTTTATCGCCCAGCATAAAATAGATGGCGTAGCTGTAAGCCTGCACTATGAGGGAGGACTGCTGACCCAAGGGCTTACCCGAGGCGATGGAATACAAGGAGATGACATCACACCTAATCTCCGCACTATCCGAGATATACCGCTGAGATTGAGAGGAAAGGACTTTCCCCATGTCTTAGAGGTTCGGGGAGAGGTATATATGCTGCGCCGAGATTTTGAACAGCTCAACGCTGAGCGAGAAGCCCTGGGAGAAACTCCCTTCATGAATCCTCGCAATGCCACAGCGGGTTCGCTCAAACTCCAAGATGCCAGTGAGGTGGCTCGGCGCCGCCTTCGGTTCGTAGCTTACTTTGCAGAAGCGGAAGGTCTGCCTGACTCAGATGAGGAAGTGATGCGTCTCCTGCACCAGTGGGGCTTTCCTGTGGTAGTTACGAAAGGTCCTCTGCCCATGGAAGCAATACCCTCCCTACTCTCCCAAGTGCAAGCCCAAAAAGAAAGCCTACCTTACGATATAGATGGTCTGGTCCTCAAAGTAAACAGCCGAAGTCTGCGCGAAAAGCTGGGTAACACTGCTAAGGCTCCACGATGGGCTATCGCTTACAAATACCAGCCTGAGCAAGCGGTTACCGAGCTGGTATCTGTCGCTTATCAGGTAGGACGCACGGGATATATAACCCCCGTTGCTCAACTCAAACCCGTACTGCTGGCGGGCACTACCGTCAAACGCGCCTCCCTTTACAACTACGATGAGATTCAACGCCTGGATTTGCATCTACCCGATGTCGTAGTGATTGAGAAAAGTGGGGAAATTATTCCCAAAGTCATACGAGCGCTCCCCGAGAAGCGCCCACCTCACGCTCAACCTGTAATACCTCCCGACCAATGCCCTGAATGTGGCACACCCTTAGTTCGGTCAGAAGGCGAAGTGGGTCGCTATTGCCCTAACTACAAAAACTGCCCTCCGCAAGTGCTGGGACGACTGGAACACTTCGTAAGCCGAAAAGCCATGAATATCCAGAGCTTAGGTGAGAGAATCCTCAAAAAGCTGTACGAGAAAGGATTAGTACGCACTTTCAGCGATTTGTATCGGCTCAAGCCTGAGGACCTTACAACTATAGAAGGTTTTGCCGAGAAGATGCCTTACAAGATTGTGCAGAGCATTCAAGCCTCTAAGAACGTGCCTTACCCCAGAGTGCTGTATGCTCTGGGGATTCGGCATGTAGGAGAAACAGTAGCCGAAAAGTTAGCAGAAGCATTCCCCTCTATCCAGCAGCTTATAGAGGCGTCCGAAGAAAATATCGCTCAAGTCTATACCATAGGACCTGTGATTGCCCAAAGCGTGAAGGCATTCCTCAGCGATGCTGAAAACTTGGCAGAGATAGCTGAGCTTCAAAAAATAGGTCTGCAACTAAGTCAGATGATTTCCACTAAGTCCAGTGAAGGGCCTTTGTCTGGCAAGAAATTCTTAGTCAGTGGAACCTTTGACGGAGTGCGACGAGAAGAGATTATTGCGTACATCCAGGCCCATGGCGGGATTTATGCCAGCGGTATCACGAAGGACCTGGACTATTTAGTAGTAGGGGAAGGAGCTGGACCGGCTAAACTGGAAAAAGC
>JANWZJ010000110.1 GCA_025054525.1 Bacteroidia bacterium
GTTATAGCAGAAGAACTTCGTCATATGTCTGCCACGACGTTTTTGGAACGCTTCTTTCAGCCTTCAGAAACCTTAATGCAATTTTTTCGGGATAAAGTGCGAGAGGCTCATTATGAGCTGTGGTTTCAGGGCAAGGAACCTCGGTATGTGGTAGGGCTCTGGGTGGGGTTGGAGCGGGGGGATAGTATTTTCCCCACCCGCTTTATGCTGGTATTCCAAGATGCTACTGACTTGGAGAAATCCCGCCAAAATATCCTGCAATATGCAGAGGAACTCAAGCAGCAAATAGATGCTGTTGAGTCTCTCCTGCAAGAAAAGCTGCGCATAGAAAAGTCCCTTCAAGAAAGCCATATCTTTCTGAGTCTATTTCAATCGGCCTCGGACCACTTAAGGGAAGGGGTGATTTTGTTGGAGGAGGAAGGCAAGGTTCTTTGGGCTAATACTTCTGCCCATCAGCTCTTGGAGACGTCCCCCAAAAAACTCATAGGGCTAAGCTACCCTCAGCTTCCTCCTCCATTAGCGGCTATGTTTTCTGAAGTTAGCGCTTCAGGAGCCCCGACTCAGCAGGAATTACGACTCTCCGCTCATAGCCCCTGGATAACCGTACAGGTTCAACCGCTCAGTTTCTCAGACAAAATAGAAGATAAGCGGTTTTTCGTGATTACCTTAGAGCCCATCCAAGAAAAAAAGCTGTATCAAGAGGTATGTGTCTCCCTTAGAGCGCACTGGGAAGCGATGTGCCAAGCTGTTTTGACTCAATCGGTTCCTACCCTTCGTTCGCTCAAACTTTGGCAAAAGGGCATGGGGGTATTCCCCATAGTGCAGAAACCTAC
>JANWZJ010000111.1 GCA_025054525.1 Bacteroidia bacterium
CAAAGAAGCGAAAAGCAATCCCTTGACCTCAAAGTCTTAGCCCTGTCAGCCCCCCTTACCGCAGGGGCTTCTATGAGGGGGAAGGATTGGTCTGTAGCTCTACTCCAAGTGGCTTTTCCACTACTTTCGAATGGAGGGAGGACACACGCCCTTTTTCTGTCTGAGGGAATGAGACCGATGAGATAGGTGCCCAACAGGCTATGAGCAGCTCCCTCGGGCTCGGATGAAAGAAATGATGCCCCCTACGCAAGTGCCCACGAGCTGGAAGTAAAGCTGTACAGAGAGGCTGGAGTAATAGGGCCACTTTAGGAGGGTGCCCTTTCTTTTTTCCCATGACGAGGGGAGATTGTACGCTTCATCAGTTCACAGACAAGCACCAGCTCAATACCCCACTTGACCTCAAAGTCTTAGCCCTGTCAGGCTCTCCTCCGCCGCAGGGCCCCCATAGAAGTTTGAAATGCCGAAGTCTCTCAGAACCCCACGTCCGCAAGTGAAACTACCCACAGAAGTATAGGCAGGCTCAGTGAAGAAGCACCTGATATAGCGTGATTTGTATCTAAATTTGCAGCAGCCATATGCCGTCTGGGGGACGAGCGCGTGGTGGTGGAAA
>JANWZJ010000112.1 GCA_025054525.1 Bacteroidia bacterium
CGAGGGGGATGATGCAGAACGACTACCAAACGAGCATACCGCAGCCAGAGCGAATCTATTGCGCCCCAAGGAAAGCCTTTACCTTGAGTGCGAATATACCGCTCCGAGTCTAAAAAGAGGAAAGTCCATACCCCTTTCTGCAGCAGGGAAAAGGGCTCAGAAGGTGGGGGGAAAAGGGGAAGCGCCGCAGCCTGCCGAAGGATACCTTGGGTATCGGCTTTCCAATCGTGATTGCCCGGCGTGAGCCAAACCGTGCCCGGAAACTGCCGAGACACTCGCAGAAGCCGCTGCCACCGGCGCTGCGCCCGTGTAGTAGCGGTGAGCCCACGGGGATATACATTATCCCCCAGCCAAATCAAAACATCCCCCGAATCCGCATGCTTTTGCCAAAAGAGACTATAGAGACGAACTTGCTTCTCTGTGAGGGCGCCGGCATCTCCTACCGCAAAAATCTGTTGGAGCCAGAGCCAGCCCCATATTCCCATCATGAACCCTTCCGTCCCAGCAGCTCTTTAGCTTCCTTCATCGTAATGCGTACCCCATCCTTGAAAGGGACTATCCACGCATCCCGAATGCCTAAGCGCTTGAGGTC
>JANWZJ010000113.1 GCA_025054525.1 Bacteroidia bacterium
TCTTAGGTAAGTGGTAAAGCGTACTAGGGTTTATTGATTGGATCAATCATCAGAATTACAAGTACCTGTAGCTTTGCTGTATCCTCATCTGCTACTATGCCTGGCATAGGGGGCTGAAAGCGACTTACTACCTGTGCCCGCTAAGGGCTTCGACAATAGTGAAAGGCATCGTATCTGAGGCTGAACTGGAGAAAGAGCTAAAGACTACCAGCCATTCGGATTATATACCGCCTCTCTGCTGCGGTGTGCCGCTGGAATGCAGAAAATGGAGGAGAGGAGTGTGAGGCGTGTCAGTGAAAACCAATAGGACAACAAAAACGCTTTGCCTCCTCATAGATAGGATAAATTGATCCATAGGAGAATGCTTTTCCTCACATCTTGTGGCCCTCCCAGGATAGTGAGGCCTCTAAGCTCTAAAACTGCTTCCTTGATAGGACCTAGTCTCGCCCTTCTAATCGGAGCATAATTCCACTTGTGCTCAAAAATAAGCTAATGCCATACCACACCCCTGATTTTATTCACAGCACTCAGAAAGGTAAAGGAGAATACTTTCGCTTGCC
>JANWZJ010000114.1 GCA_025054525.1 Bacteroidia bacterium
GTCCAGTCTACGTCATGCTGGTAGTAGTTTATGCGTTGGAAGGGGGTTAGGAGCGTCTCGCCAAAAAGTTCGGGCTGCGGGGCTCGGAACGCTGTAGCCCTTGGATAATAGCCTTCGGAGCGATATACTCATGAATATGAAGGGGAAGAGATTCTATTTGGATTTCAGAGCATTCTTCTTTGCCAGCCCAGACCAGCTGCGGGTCTAAGTGGGGATTGTACTCATACCTGCGAGGCGGGTGATGCGCTACAGGCTTTTGTGTAGCCAGACCAGCAGGAGGATTGTTTTTGCGCCGGGCATAGGGATGGCGCAGGTCGTCAACGGTGAGGGAAGCCTTACTACGCTGGCTCATAGGAAGTGAGCGATTCTCGTATCCGTACGCTTTTTGAGAGCATCTTCTCTTACCTTACGCAACCTTGAGACTCCTCTAAGCCGCCGAGCAATCGCAGTAAGTGTCATATCCCCCACGAAGATACGAGGTGGATAAAATGAGAGCAACAAGAATTCACCTCTCCTAAACT
>JANWZJ010000115.1 GCA_025054525.1 Bacteroidia bacterium
TTTGGCGGAAAATCCGTATGCCCGACGAGAGCGCGGTGAAAAGGTCAGGTAGGCCGTCTGCATTTTCATCGCGCAAGAGCATCCAGTGGCGAAGGTTTGCCGAGGGGAGAAGAGTATCGGCTTCGGGTTCCCATAGCCATCGTTGGCTATCTCTTCGGAAGACCAAGAGCCTTTCATCCGCTCGGTCTAATACCACGAGCAGGCTATCCTGGAGCTTGGAAAACTGGGGGGCCTGCAAGCCTCCCGCCCAAGGATTTTCCAGTTTTTTTCCACCTATTTCCACTGCGGGTGTCGCAGGTTCAAGCAGAAGCACTTGCAAGAGGACTTGGATTCCTACCGCCATGCTTGGGTAAGTTATTACATTTGCGATATGCGTAGTTTGCTGAGCCTCCTTCTCCTTTTCCTTCCTGTATGCCTTTCTGCTCAGCAGAAGAAGGGAGGAGCCAAAAAACCTGCCGATACCCAGAAAGAGCTCAAGAAGGAATGGAAGAAGAAAGCGAAGATGTATGTGAAAAACCC
>JANWZJ010000116.1 GCA_025054525.1 Bacteroidia bacterium
GGGGCTCGTGGCTCTTACACCGTACCAGGAGCAACAAATCCCGGCTACGATGCCGTCAATCGCTACGGCGATGAAGCTCGCATCGCCCCTTCAACGGTTCGCTCTATTGCTCTCAACTTAGGACCTGCTTTAGGGGGAGGATTACCAGACGATACGACCGACTTAGATTTTTATTTGGCTCGCACAGGCTACTGGGAAAAAGAGATCATTCGGTATAATGCCCGCCTCCTCAAGGGCACCACCAGCCTTTATTACCGAATCACAGATAAGCTCCAGCTTAGTTATATGGGCTACATCTCCACAGGAGCTACAGTCTATCAGACCTCCAATCGGTATAGTCTTCGGGATTTTCTATTTGGCGTGAATAAGGTAGAACTGAGCAGTCCCCACTTCAAGGTATGGGGATACACTCTTTTAGAAAACTCCGGGGGGAGTTTTGACAGCCGATTTGCCGCTGTCAATCTATTAGACCGATCAAAGCCCCACCAGAACTGGTTTGTTCAGT
>JANWZJ010000011.1 GCA_025054525.1 Bacteroidia bacterium
TAGTGCCCATATCCGGTGCGGGAATATCTTTGTCAGGACCGAAGACTTCGGACATCGCCCGCGTATAAGCCCGGGTAAGACGCTCCAACTCACCCACTGACATTTTCTTCGGCTCACAGGTAATCCCTCCCTTTGCCCCTCCGTAAGGGATATTCACAACGGCACACTTCCAAGTCATCCAAGCAGCCAGCGCCATGACTTCCCGCATATTGACCTCAGGCGCGTAGCGAATACCGCCTTTGCCCGGACCCAGCGCTCGGGAATGAATCACCCGATAGGATTCAAAAATCCGTACCCGGCCATCATCCATCGCTACGGGCAAATAAGCAATATGAATCTCTGAAGGGCGACTGAGTTCTTCTATTTCTTCGGACGAAAGGTTCAAACGCTCCGCTGCCGCATAAAAACGGCTTAGCATGGAGGCATAAGGGTCGCTGGGATGCACGGCGGGAGAAACAGGGGTTTCTTTCTTAGGTTCGGCAGGAGCGGGTGCCTGCTCTACAGTAGGCATAGTGTCATCTTTCTTGCGGCTCATGCCGCAAAGATACTAAACTCACTCCAGCCCCGCTTCTCGCAAAATCCCCCGAGCAATCACAAGCTGTTGAATCTCCGAAGTCCCTTCTCCTATCGTACAGAGTTTGATATCCCGATAAAACTTTTCTACGGGATAATCTTTGATGTAACCATACCCACCAAAGACTTGTACAGCTTCGTTGCAGATTTTTACACCTATCTCGCTGGCATAATACTTAGCCATCGCGGAATACCGCGTAACAGGCTCTCCTTTATTCTTGAGATAGGCAGCTCGGTAGGTGAGGAGTTCCGCAGCAGCAATTTCCATGGCCATATCGGCGAGTTTGAAAGCTATTGCTTGATGCTCTATGAGGGGCTTGCCAAACTGCTGGCGCTGTTTAGCATATTGTAGGGCCGCCTGATAAGCCCCTCTTGCTATGCCCAAAGAAAGAGCAGCGATGGAGATTCGCCCGCCATCTAATACCTGCATAGCCTGGTGAAAGCCCTCCCCTACCTCCCCAATGCGCTGGCTATCCGGGACCCACACGCCGTCCAAACCTATCCAACTTGTTTCGCTGGCTCGCATGCCCAGTTTATCTTCTTTCTTGCCAGGCACGAGTCCAGGGGTTCCCCTCTCAATAATAAATGCCGTAGCATTGCGAGAGGTGCGACGCTCGCCCGTACGCGCTATGATTACATATACATCCGCCGAAATACCATGGGTGATAAAGTTTTTTTGCCCTGTAATTCGCCAGCCCCCTTTTTCGGGGACGGCTACTGTATCCATATTAGAGGCATCTGAACCGGTATTCGGCTCTGTAAGGGCCCATGCGCCTATCCATTCGCCTGAAGCCAACCGAGGCAGGTACTTCTGTTTCTGCTCTTCGTTTCCATGGTAATAGATATGCCCTGTGCATAGCGAGTTATGCGCGGCTACCGACAGCCCAAAAGCCCCATCTACTGCCCCCAGTTCCATCAGAGCAGCTACATATTCAAAGTATGATAAGCCTGCGCCTCCATATTCCTGGGGAATGAAGATTCCCAGTAAGCCTAACTGCCCAGCTTCTTTCAGCACCTCTATAGGAAACGTTTGGGTCTCGTCCCAGTGCCGCACATGGGGCTTGATGCGCTCCTCGGCAAACTTGCGAGTGATTTCCTGGACTTGGCGGACGGTCTCGGGCAGCTCTAATGAAAAGCCTGTTGCGTCAGCCGCCTCTACAGCAGGGTTCATCATCGCAAAGTTAAGGAACAAATTTTACCATGCGTTGAAGCGGCAGGCTTATAGTCGGGTTCGGCGCGAAGAGCCGCCTCCAAATGCCCACACGCTTCCTGAGAGCGCCCCAGCTGAGCTGCAAAAAAAGCAGCGTTATAGTGGAACTGAGGATTCCAAGGCTGTACTTGGCATAACGAGTCCAGAAGGTGGTAGGCATGCTCTGTGGAAATTCGCCCCAGTTCATACCCTAAAAGCACATACCGAAAGGAAGCCTCCGGGTAAGCTGGCGCATCTCGCATGAGCTCACGCCACACAGTGAATGCTTCTTCTTTTTTCCCCGCACTCTCTAAAAGAAGACCGTAAATTTCCCGCATTAGCAAAGAACTATCCCGCTGTATTGCGCGCTGCGCATAAGGTAGGGCTTGGGCGGCTTGGCCCTGCAAGAGAAGAAACTGAGCTTTCACCCCATCCTTTAGATACTGAGGGGGAAAATGACTCAAAGTCTCCAGCACCCAAGGTTCGGTTTTTTCTTGGCTATACCATTTGAGGTAGGCTTCGGCTATCCAAGCAGAGTCAGGGTGGGGTTCGGTGGCGCAGAGGAGTTTGGGGCGCAAAAGAGGCTTTGTTTCCCCCCTCCGTACTACCCGAATATAATGGTCTGTAAAGGTGGTATGCGGTATATCGCTGGAAGTACCTTTGGGCATGTGGCACCCTATACAACCACCCGAGGAATGTGCGGGATTCCGACAGCCCTGCTTATGACAGCTCAAGCACCGCTGCTCATAAGAAGGCACTGCTTGGATAGGATGGGGATGATGGCAGGAAGTACAAGTAAGTTTGCCTTTCTGGAAGCAGGCAGAGCGTAAAAGTCGTTCCGCATGTGAAGCTATCCCAAAACTCCCCAGCTCTGCCCGCTCCGGTAGAAAAATCGCATAATAGGCAGATAAGGTATCTCCCGGTTTCCAACCCTGGCGCTTTTCTACGGTGATTCCTTCCAAGTGGCACCGACTGCATACGTCCATTTGACGAAGGGGCTGCCATTTGCTCCAGAAATAGGTAGTATCCTGCGGATTCTGCACATGATAGCTGCCAGGCCCATGGCAAGATTCACAACCTATTGCCCCTCCTATTCGGGTATAACGATTGTAAGTGTAGGGGATAGGCTGCCAGCCGCTTGCATGGCAAAAGAGACACGCAGGCTGTATTTCTCGGGAGAAGCGACTGTTTTTTCCCTCGTCGTAGCCCGGAGAGAGCCCCCACCGCCGAACACGCGCATACCATGTAATCGGTGCCTCGTAGAGAAAGCCATTCCGCCAGAGCAAGTAAGAGCGCGTTTGATGACCTGAACCGATGATGAAGTCTATTTTTTCTCGGCGAAGGTACAGGGTGTCTTTCCCTTGAAGCCGCCACTCGTAGATGTAGAGCGAGTCGCCTTCTTGGACTGCTCGGTAGTAGAAGTTGCGATGGGAGTCATACACAGGAGGCTGGCTAAAATCTTCTATGAAACCCTGTGAAGCGTGAGCGGGTGAGAGGGAGTGGGCCTTCCAGGTGCGCCGGTAAGCCTGGTAGATATCCGCATGGCAAGTGGCACAAGTGCTATCTCCGATATACTTTGCGGGGGGAAGGGCGATTTCATGCGCAGGGGAGCAGGAGAAATAGTAAAGCAAGGCGAACACCCCCAGCCCACCGATGAGCCTGCGCACGAGCCATCTGGCGGATTCGAACCGCCGACCTGCTGATTACGAATCAGCTGCTCTACCGCTGAGCTAAGATGGCTGAATGTGGGAACTGGTGGATTCGAACCACCGACCTCCTGCTTGTAAGGCAGGCGCTCTGAACCCCTGAGCTAAGTTCCCTATCGCAAAAGTACGCTTTCTGCGTCAGTGGAGGCTTTTTAGTTCCCGCAGGCGATTACGCACTCGCTTGAGGTGTTGCACCATGAAACGGAAGAGCGGCGCTAAGTCCTCCGGCTCAAAGAAGAAGCGAGCCCCTGCAGCTTCGTAGATTTCAGGGACGGTCTTGAGATAGCCCAAGGAAAGGGCATGCAGGTACTGCTCTATCGCCCGATCGGGGTTTTGGTCGTAGTTGCGCCATACCTGCAGGGCACCGAGCTGGGCCAAACCATATTCTATGTAGTACAGCGGAATCTCAAAAACATGCAGCTGCTTATGCCAGAGGATTTCCAGAGTACCCTCTGGCCATTCTACCAGGTCGCCATGGAAGCGGCGATACAAAGCTACCCACTGCTGCTGGCGTTCTGCCGCTGTGTGATGAGGATGACGATACATCCACTCTTGGAACGCATCCACCGTGGCTATCCAAGGAAATATGGTAATGATACGGCTTATTTGCTGAAACCAAGCGCGAACGCCTTCCTCTTCGTTGTAGAAGACTTTCGGGTAGAGAGCCAGCAGCTCCATACTCATAGACGCAAGCTCAGCCACCTCCGAAGGATAATCCCGCTGCAATAAGAAAGGAAGGTGCCTACTTTGGAAAGTATGCACCGCATGGCCTACCTCATGGACGAAAGTGATTAGGTCATTGTGCGTGCCCGCAGCGTTCATGAAGATAAAGGGTAGTCCTGACTCTTGGAGGGAATAGTTATAGCCGCCGGGGGCCTTGCCTGGGCGGGAAAATAGGTCTAAATGCCCAATTTCCCACATGTAGCGTACCATTTCGGCGATGCGAGGATGGATTTGATGGAAAAGGGCTATGCCTTTGGTAATGAGCTCTTCCTCGCTCCGAAAAGGCCGCAGAGGATTCTGGAGATTACACACATCTGCTTTGAGGTCCCAGGGGTATAAGCGCTCTACCCCCAGTTTATTCTTTTGATACAGAAGTAAGCGGCGATAAAGCCTGCGTACTGAATTTTCTACCAGCGCGTGGAAGTTGTGGCAGAGTTGCACACTCCAGTCAAAACGACCCAGCTGGCGGAAGCGGTAATCATAATAGTTCGTGAAACCTGCATTATGAGCAATCTGGGTGCGTAGCTGGATGAGTTGAGTCATGAGATTTTCTAAGCGTTCGGCATGGGCGGCTCGGGCTTCATGGATTTTGCGCCATACTTCTTCCCGGCGCGCTCTATCAGGTGACTCTAAGAAGAGATTAGCCTGCGATAAGGTGAAGGTTTTGCCATCTACCTCCACGGTAAGCTGACCAATAATCTCATTATATTCCTTAGCCAAGAGTTCGGCTTGAGTCTCCAGGGGAATATTTTCAGGGCGATACAGGGCGAGATAGTTTTGGACGATGCGATTGAAGTTGAGGAATTCTTCTTCGGGGAGGAGGGAGCGCCAGGGAGACTCCCAATAGCGCTGGTAGAGATGGTATCGGGCTTCCGTGAAGCGCGGCTGGATTTCCTTAATGTACTTCTCGTAAGCGGAGCGGCTTTGTTGGTCTTGGGTGTTCTGAGTGAAGCGGATGAAGTACCATGCCGATTCCTCGCTAAGCACCGCTTCCAGCTCATTCATGCGGCGCAGCCACGTATAGAAGTCTGAAAAACTTTTCCATCGGGTAGTTTTCAGCTCCTCTACGAAAGGAGCGATAGCTTCCCAGTTTTGTACCTCCAGCTTGGGAGGGAGCCACTGTCGTACAGGCCGAGTAACCTGCATATACAAAGAAACAGAATTCCTCTGACCTATCTGAGCGAAGAACCCAAGCGTAGGAGGGCGAAGCGCGCCTTACGAGCGATGCCTAAGCGATGGGCGGCTTCGGCATAACGCAGAGCTAAAGTATAGTACTGTTTAGCCGAGTCCAGACGGGCTTCCTGTTCGTACAGCTGCGCTAAGTAGAAGGCTGCATAGGCTTGCGTAGAGCTGCGAAAGGGAGTAGAATAGCCCTGCAGAGCCTTCCAGTAGGCTTGTTTGGCTTGAGAAAAGGAGTCTTGGCGGTGATAGAGGCGCCCCAACGTGTAGAATAAAAGCAAGCGCTGAATGGGGGTTAAGGAGCGATTTAGCAAAGGAGCCAAGGTATCTTGGGCAAGCGTGAAGCGATGAAACTGAGCGAGCCAGCGTCCCGCCCATAGCCGCTGCTCTGTATCATCGGGAGGCCACCGCAACCACTGATGCGCCAATTCCCGAGCGATTCCATCTTCTTCCCAAAGAGAAAAAGGCAAGGCAATCGCTAAACGCCATAGTTGCCGGGCCTCGTCAGAGTTTCCTTGAAGCCATGCGATGTAGCCCCGCCAAGCATACTGGGCGACCTTTCCGAAAGGATGCACCTGCCGAACGACAAAGGCTTGCCAACTGCGTTCCGCTTCGGCGAGCCGGCCTTGGTACAGGTATAGTTTGCCCAGCCAATAGTAGGGATAGGGAAAGCGCCTTATCTGCGGCATATGCGTAAGGCGTAATAAGAGGCTCTCCGCTGCATAGCTTTTCCCCTCTTCCCAGGCTTGTAAGGCAAGCATAAACTGCCAGAGATAGGGAGGGGAGGTCTGGGAAAAATGAATAGTCTGACAAGTATCCAGCCAAGACTCTACGGGAAGCTCCAGCATTCGCGCCACCATGAAGTAGAGGAAGGCTTTTTCTATAGCGGCTTCTGCAGGGGGAAGGGCTTGCCTGCGGAGATACTCTAGGCCCCGTTGCACCCGGGTCTCCGGCTGAATCCAAAGCCAGTTTCGGTAAGGAGCGGGTAAAGTAGCGAAGAGTATTTCCCAGAGTCCTTTCCAAGTCTGGCTTAGGGGGTGGGTAGGAGAGCTGCGATGAGCGTGGCGCCAGCTCTGCCAGGCATAATAGGCTGCTTGCCACCACCGCTGCCGCCCCCCATAATAGATAGCTCGCTGCCCATAAATATCCGCTAAGAATGGGTCTGTACCAGCCAATTGGGTAAGGTGGGCTTCGCATAAGGAGGCTATAGCAGGGAAGTCCTCAATTTCCTGTGAAGTTTGGGGAAAGACTGCGCGAAAGAAAGCTACCCGGCTCCGATACCACCATCCCCACGCCGTAAGCGTATCTTGGGTCGGCTGTAAGGTTAGATTCCAGAGCGCATAATAAGCGTCGGGCTGTGCCGCGAGGAAGTTACTCCATAGTAGAAGCCACTTCCTCAAAGAATGAAGCATCTACTAAGAAACGGCCACAGCTCTCGCAGATATAGACTTGATTGCGCTGGGTAAGTTCCCAGTGAAGCTGACGAGGTAGAAGCCGATAACATCCTCCACATGCTACCATATTACTCTCTTGGTCTATGCACAAAATAGGTACAAGGGCTTTGCTTTCTCGCATAGAGCGCCGCCTTCGCTCAAAAAGCTGATACAGGCGCGGATTTTTCATTTGAAGCTCTTCACTTACCGTACGAATCCGCTCCAAAAGTTTCTCTTCCTGAGCCGTCGTTATTTGAAGTACATGACGCAGTTTTTCCTCTTTATCCAGAATGATCTCTTGCGTTTCTGCCAGGGCATTTTGCTTGGCATCTAACTCTGCTTGCTTTTCGCTCAGCTCCTTCTGCAAACGACTTATTGTCTTGATATTGCGCTGGATAGTGAGATTCGTCTCCTCTAAATCATTCTTGACTCGGAAAAACTCCTGCTCATTTCGGATGGAGTTGAGCATTTTTTGAAGTTTCTGCTGCTGGTCTCTTAGGCTTTCGTTACTGGTGAAGAGGGAGCGAATCTCATGCTCTATCCGATGCACTTGCTCTGCGAGCTCATTGGCTTCATGCTTGAGGGCCATAGCTTTGGCTTGGAGGTCCTCTATCTGAAAGGGTAAATCCCCTTGCTGCTGACGCACGTGATGCAATCGGTTATAGAGGACTTGCAGTCGGATGAGAATAGTAAGAAGTTCTTGAGCTTGACTTACTTCTACGGCGGTCATATCCAGTGTTGAATGGGACTTGTTCGGATTCGTGTAGTAAAAACAGGGAGAAAAGGAAACTTTTGGTGGAGGAAATCGGCGAAGATTTGGGCGATCCATCGCTCGGACTCGTAATGCCCAATATCAGCCAGCCAAATGCGCCCTTCTGCTTCGAAGAAGCGATGATAAGGAATATCAGCCGTAAGGAAAGCATCTACTCCTGCATGTAGAGCTTCGGGAAGGAGAAAACTCCCTGCTCCTCCACACACCCCCACTCGTCGGATAGTAGGCTGAGAGCCGGCGGTGTAGCGGATAGCAGGGAGTTCTAACTTCTTCTGAAGATGGCGAAGGAACGCTTCTGCTTCTAACGGCTGAGGATATTCACCGATATAGCCTGCGCCGTGCGTACCTCCATTTGTGCGAAGGAAGCCCACAGGACGCAAATCCAACACCTTACATAGCACATAGCTCACCCCATCGGGCGCTTGATCTATGTTGGTATGGATGGCATATACGCTGATTCCTGCCTGAATAAGCAGATAGGTGAGCCGGTCAGCGGGCAAGCCCCAGTGCAAGCGGTTTTTCTCTCCAAACCATAAGGGATGATGACTAACAATCAGATTAGCGTGAAGAGAACGCGCTTCTTCCAGGACTGCTGAGGTAATATCCAGCGTAGTAAGCACCCCACTGAGCGGCATATCCGGGTCCCCCCACAAAAGCCCGACATTATCATAGCTATCTGCCCATTGAGGGGGTGCCCAGGCTTCTAAAGCTGTGATGACTTCACGCAGCCGAATCATGAAGTCGAAGGGCTTTTCCTACGAGAACCGCCAGACCTGCGAGTAGAACGCGTAGGCGCCACAGAAATAGGTGGCGCTGGCGCAGGTGCTTCTTCTGCAATAGAAGGCAACGGCAAGGATATAGTAGTCTCTTCCGCCCTTCGCCCTACATAGCCCGTGCCCGCAGGTATCTTTTGCCCTGTGATGACATTCTCCTTGAGACCTACTAACTCATCCGTTTTCGCGGTAACTGCCGCATCTATAAGCACCCGAATCGTCTCTTGGAACGAAGCCGCAGATAGCCAACTGCGCGTCGTGGAAGCCGCCCGACTGATACCTAAGAGCTTCGGCTGGGCAATCGCTGGGCGAGCAGGACGCGCCTTTATCAAGGGCAAACCTGTTTTCTCTAAGTAAGCATTCACTTCCTGAAGCCGAGAAGGCGTAATAAGCGAGCCTACCTGATATTCAGAAGAACCACCTGCATCCGTAACAATCATCTTGTTCTCTAAATGCGCGTTTTCTTGGAAGAACTCAGACTTATCCACGACCTCCTCTGGCAAGAAAATAGTATCGCCAGGGTCTACTATTTCTACCTTCTGCAGCATTTGGCGCAGAATGATCTCCAAATGCTTCGTACTAATGCGCACGGCTTGGGGAGCATAGATAAGCTGGATATTGCGCAGAAGGTACTCAGCTACTGCAGATATACCCTTGATGCGGAGAATATCATGCGGGCTAACCGGTCCATCACAGAGAGGCTGTCCTGCACGCACTCGGTCCCCATCATACACTAACAACAACCGTGCAACAGGCACCTTGTGCAGAATACGCATCTTGCCATCCGTGGAGGCAACCTCTATTTCATGATAACTGGCCCGTCTTTTACCGATTCGCACGATACCGTCTATCTCAGCCAACACAGCAGCGGCATTCGGGGATCGGGCTTCAAATAGCTCAGAGACTCGTGGTAGTCCCCCCGTGATATCCGCCGTTCGGGCTGTTTGAATAGGTGTACGGGCTAAGATATCGCCAGCCTTTACCGCCTCGCCATGACGTATCATGATTCGCGCCCCACTCGGTAAAGGGAATCTGTCCTTGGCTTCTCCGTATTCATTCAGAATGATGAGCCCTGGGGTGCGTGTCCGACTGGTGCGAGGAGGCTCTACGACGATATACTCTTCCCGCTGCGTCTCAGCGATTACCTCTCGGCGGTATGTTTCGCCTTCTTCTAAATCATTCCACTGAACCGTCCCGTCATGCCCCGCTACGATATGCCTTGCATATGGATCCCATGTGCATATCTCTTGCCCTTTACCGACGAGCTGTCCTGATTTGACCTTGAGCACGGATGCATAGGGTAAGTCCGCACGCCAAATCACCTGCTGCGTTTGGGGATGAAGAAGAAGGACTTCTGAAGTACGACTGAGTACAACCTCCTCAGTCATGCCACTTCCTATCTCCCGATGGGCTGTGCGTAGCTCCGTAAACTCTACGATTCCTTCGTATTTCGCTTTGAGCGCACTCTGTCCTGCGATGCGCTGAGCGGTACCCCCCGTATGGAATGTACGGAGCGTAAGCTGCGTCCCTGGCTCACCTATGGACTGCGCTGCAATAATCCCTACGGCTTCTCCTACTTCCACCAACCGCCCGATGGCTAAGTGGCGCCCGTAGCACTTCTGACATATGCCCCGCTCTGCTTCACAAGTGATTGGCGAACGAATTTCTACCGACTCTACGCCCGCCCCCTCTATCTTTTTGGCGATTTCATCGGTGATTTCCGCCCCTGCTTCGCAGAGTTTTTCGCCTGTCTCTGGATGATAAATATCATTGAGCGCGAACCGCCCCGCGATCCGAGAAGCCAACGACTCTACCAGCTCGTCGTTCTCATCATACAGAGCGGTAATGCGGAAACCGCGCAGCGTACCGCAGTCTTCCTCGGTTACCACTACATCTTGGGCTACATCCACTAGCTTACGAGTGAGATAACCTGCATCAGCCGTCTTGAGAGCCGTATCCGCCAAGCCTTTACGCGCACCATGGGTGGAAATGAAGTATTCTATCACATTTAGCCCTTCCCTCAGGCTGGAAAGAATGGGTGTCTCTATAATCTCACCACCGCCTAAGCGCCGATGGGGTTTATTCATAAGTCCGCGCAAGGCACAGAGCTGCCGTACCTGTTCCCGAGAACCACGCGCACCCGAGTGCATCATCATGTAAATCGGATTGAAGCCCTCCTCGTGTTTCTCTAACTCCCGAATGAGCTGGTCTGTAATCTCGTTAGAAGTGCGCGTCCACAGGTCTATGATTTTATTATACCTCTCACCCTCACTGATGAAGCCACTCTGATACTGCTCACGAATCTCCTCTCTCTCCTGGAAACCCTTCTGGATAAGCAGCTCACGATTAGAGGGAACAATCACATCATGTAAGGTGAATGAAAGCCCTCCCTTGAAAGCGGAGTTGAACCCTAACTCCTTAATCTTATCCAAGAAATCCGCAGTGCGACGATGATCCGTGCGCCGAAAGACTTCCATAATCACATCCCGAATCGCACCTTTCGTAAGTAGTCCATTTACATAAGGCATCTCGGGGGGAAGCGTTTCATTGAAGATGACGCGACCGGCGGTGGTATAAATCCGTTTATAGCTACCTACTTGCTCTATTGCCTTATCTTCCTTCTCGTTGCCCAACACCCAAACCTCCTGTTCTGCGGGAAGACGCACATTCACGATAGCATGAAGGGCGATTTTTCCTGTATGATAGGCTTGAAGGACTTCTTTGAGACTGCTGAACTGCCTACCTTCGCCTAAGGCGCCCCGACGCAGCTTCGTAATATAATAGAGCCCTAATACCATATCCTGCGAAGGCACTGCGATAGGGGCTCCATTCGCTGGATGAAGGATATTATGACTGGAGAGGAGAAGTATTTGCGATTCTAAGATAGCTGCTTGGCTTAGCGGTACGTGGACAGCCATCTGGTCTCCATCAAAGTCTGCATTATACCCTGTGCATACCAGCGGGTGCAGTTGAATAGCTTTGCCCTCTACGAGCTTGGGTTGGAAGGCTTGAATGCCTAAACGGTGTAAAGTTGGAGCGCGATTGAGCAAGACGGGGTGTCCGCGCAAGATATTCTCCAAAATGGGCCAGATTCGGGGGTCTTTTCGCTCCACGAGGCGCCGACCACTTTTCTCAGTGCGCACGATTCGCTGCGCAAGTAAATCCCGAATAATGAAAGGCTTGAAGAGTTCAGCTGCCATGTCCTTAGGCAGACCGCACTCGTGAAGTTTGAGATGGGGTCCTACGACGATGACCGAGCGCCCTGAATAATCCACGCGCTTTCCTAAGAGATTCTGCCGAAAGCGTCCTTGTTTGCCTTTGATATTTTCGCTGAGGGAGCGTAAGATACGACCACTGGTGCTTTCGGCTGAAGCGCGAGTTTGATTGCGCTTACGCGCACTATCTAATAGCGCATCCACAGCCTCTTGGAGCATGCGCCGCTCATTATTGAGGAGGATTTCGGGGGTGCGGCTTTCCATCATCCGTTTGAGGCGATTATTGCGCTGGATGAGACGACGATAGAGATCGTTAAGGTCTGCCGCCGTAAAACGCCCCCCAGGCAAAGGAATAAGCGGGCGTAAATCCGGCGGCACCACCGGAATCACTCGTAAAATCATCCACACAGGCTTATTCTCCACACGCCGATTGGCGGTGCGAAACTCCTCTACCACCTTAAGGCGACGGAGAATGTCCGTGCGACGCTGTATCGAGATTTCCTTCTCTAAATCTTCTCGGAGCTTGGCAGCGAGTTTGTCTAAGTTGAGCCGTTTCAGAAGCTCCTCTAATGCTTGCGCTCCGAGTTTCGCCACGAACGATTCAGGCTGGATGGTAGGGTCCTCCTTGGCGGCTGCTTGCAGGGCCTTGACGATGCGCGAATACTCCTCCGCAGTGAGCAAATCTCCCTCCTGCAGATACAAGGTATTTTCCTGCTGACGAGAGCCCCGACTGGGACGAGGTGCTACCCCATCTTCTATCATGCTGCGCGTCGCACCCCCTAACGGATTACGAGGAAGGCGATTGACATCCCCAGGCTGTAGCACTACATACCGATCATAATAGACCACTTGCTCTAACTTTTTGGCATTATAGCCTAAAAGCATCCCCAGTTTAGGAGGGTTATAGCGGAAATACCAAGGATGAACAATAGGCTCCTGAAGCGTAATGTGTCCCGTGCGAACCCTACGCCACTTTTTCTCTATGACCTCCACACCACACTTATCACAGCGAATGCCCTTGTAGCGAATGCCTTTGTACTTACCACAGTAACATTCGTAATCCTTGATGGGGCCGAAAATTCGCTCGCAGAAAAGCCCACCGATTTCAGGTTTGTGCGTGCGATAGTCAATCGTCTCCGCTCGCACGACTTCTCCTTTACTCCACTCCTGCTGAATGCGATCCGGTGAAGCCAAGGAGATCGTTACACGCCGAATAGGCGCTTGTATCATGACTGTAGAATGTTTAGGAGAAGGGTTGTTAGAGTTGGACATGGTACGAGTTTGTTCCATATGAGGTAGGAAAGTTTATTCGGTTTTGATGTCCAAGGCTAAACCACGCAGTTCATTAACGAGGACTTGGAAGGAATCGGGCACACCGAAGTAGGAGATATTTTCTCCTTTGATGATGGCTTCATGGGCTTTCATGCGTCCTTCTATATCATCGGATTTGATGGTAAGCATTTCTTGGAGGAGATTAGCGGCGCCGAAGGCTTCCAAGGCCCAGACTTCCATTTCACCTAAGCGTTGTCCGCCTTGATGGGACCTTCCGCCCAGCGGCTGCGATGTAACCACCCCGTACGGCCCTACCGAGCGAGCATGCATCTTATCATCCACCATGTGATTGAGCTTGAACATGTAAATCACCCCTACGGTAGCGGGCTGGTCAAATCGCTCACCTGTCTGACCGTCATAGAGATAGACACGCCCATCGCGCGGCAGTCCCGCTTTTTCCAACCAGGCATTCACCTCCTCATAGCTGGGTCCTGCGAAAGGCGGCACCTCAAACTTCACCCCCAGTTTCTTCCCCGCCCAGCCCAAAATAGCCTCGTAAATCTGCCCGATATTCATGCGTGAGGGCACACCAAGGGGGTTTAGGACGATATCCACAGGCGTGCCATCCTCCAAATAAGGCATATCTTCTACAGGGGCAATCTTTGCAATAACCCCTTTATTACCATGGCGCCCAGCCAGCTTATCTCCCACCTTAATCTTGCGCTTGGTAGCTACATATACCTTGGCCATTTTGAGGACGCCATTTGGTAAATCATCCCCCGTAAGCAAATAAGTCTTTTCTCGCTGGGCATCCATCTGATAACGAGCCTGAAGCGTAACATAGTTCTGAAAAAGACGCTCTATGAGCTGATTGGTATGAGGATCATCCGTCCAGTCCGAAGGATTGAGGTCCTCAAACTTAGCTGCATTTAGCCAGTTTTGGGTAAGCTTTTTGCCAGGGGGAAGTTTTTCTGAACCCATGCGGTCCTTAATGGAAATCAACTTTTTACCCTCTAAAAGGCGAGTGAGCTTCTCAATCATCTGGGCTTTGAGCTGAGCGAGATTCTCGGTGAGTTGTTTGTCTATTTCACGCTCCTTTTGTTTGCGTTCCTCTGTAGAGAGCGGCTTACGGTCGCGCCGATAGAGGTGGGTCTCTATGACATAGCCATGCGAAGCAGGAGGCATCGTAAGGGAAGTACTCTTGACTTCGGTACTTCTGTCCCCGAAAATCTGGCGCAACAGCTTCTGCTCAGGCATCAGGTCTGAGCTCTGACCTCTCGGCGTAACCTTCCCCACCAAAATATCCCCCTCTCTCACCTCCGTACCTACCCGCACGATACCATCCTCATCTAAGAAGCGAATCCGTTCGTCGGACTCATTAGGGATTTCACGAACCAATTCCTCTGGACCTGCTTTCGTCTCCCGCACATCTACTTCAAACTCTTGAATCGCTATGCTCGTGAGCAGATCATCCTGAACGATGCGCTGCGAAATAACAATAGCATCTTCAAAGTTATAGCCCCGCCAGGGCATGAATGCAACAAGTAGATTTTTGCCCAGTGCTGCTTCTCCATTTTCCACGGAGAAACCTTCTACCAGCGGCTGTCCTTTCACTACACGCTGCCCTTTGCGTACAATAGGGCGAAGGTTGAGGCAGGTATTCTCATTCGTGCGACGGAACTTAGGCACCTCATATACAACTACATTTGGCTGGAAAGAAGTAAGCTCCTCCTCCAGAGGACGCTCATATTCCACTTCTATCCGAGTGGAATCTACATAACGCACGACCCCTGGATATTCGGCATACAGAAGTACTCGGCTGTCCCGAGCCACATGCTTTTCCATGCCAGTGCCGACAATAGGCGCTTCTGGGCGAAGAAGAGGCACAGCTTGCCGTTGCATGTTAGAGCCCATGAGCGCTCGGTTGGCGTCATCATGCTCTAAGAAAGGAATCAAGCTTGCCGAAAGCCCCAGCATCTGATCCGAAGCCACATCGGTAAAATCCAACTCGTTGATGGGCTTTTCTGGATATTCCCCTTCGTAACGAACCTGCAGCTCCGAAGGCGTATGTCCATTCAAGAAAGGGCGCAGCGGCGCAATAGCATAATGCTCTTCTTGGTCCGGGGAAAGATAAACAACCTCTTGCGTGCGCGGCTTGCCCTTCTTAGGGTCAAAGGGATGATAAGGCGTCTCTAAGAAGCCCATTTCATTGACACGAGCATAGATAGCGAGGGAGTTGATGAGTCCGATATTAGCGCCTTCGGGAGTTTCTATGGGACATAAGCGTCCATAATGCGAATAATGCACATCCCGCGCCTCAAACCCTGCATGTTCTCGGGATAAACCCCCTGGTCCGATGGCAGTGATTCGGCGCTTGTGGGAGAGCTCGGAGAGAGGGTTTGTCTGGTCTACAAGCTGGCTGAGCTGCCCCTGTGCGAAGAAAGAGCTGATGGGACCCGTAAAGAACTTCGTAGCGATAAGATCAGAGGGCTTGACCTCGTCGCCCTCGTACGTGCTCATGCGCTCCCGTATATTGCGAGTGAAGCGATTGAGCCCTACGCCGACCTGCGCATACATCTGCTCACCCACAGTACGCACCCGGCGATGCGCTAAATGATCCTCTTCGTCTCCTTCTCTTTCACCTTTGAGCAAGGCTTGGAGCGTTCGTACGATCGCTACTACATCCTCTAAACGCAAAATAGGGTCTGTATAGAGCTGCTTCCCGTATAGCTTACGATTGATTTGAAAGCGTCCTACGCGTCCGAGGTCATACCTTTTATCGGAGAGGAGCTGCTTTTCCACGAAGTTGCGGGCTGTTTCTTCATCTACACTATTAGCTTCGGAGCCCCGTAAGAGCTTATACAGCTCCACACAAGCAGAAGTGTGCGAGTAGCTCGGATCCTGCCGAAGCGTTGCAAAGATGACATGCTGCTCATCTTGATATTCTGGCTTGATGAGGTAGATAGTATCTATCATGTTTTCACGGAGGGTCTTCCAATCTTCCTCCCGAAGAATATGTCCTAACTCAAAAATAGGCTTGACGCGACGCACAGTCGTCATCTCGCCGCTCTCGTGATCGGTGATTTCTTCTTGTTCGGTACGACTGATACGAGAAGCCAGCTTTCGCCCTACATACGCTGCAAACTGCTTTTCAGAACGAATACTACTTAGCTTAATTTCGTCTGCAAGGTCAAAATACTTCACAATATCTGCGTCAGAACTCAATCCGAGCACACGCAGCAGCACTGTTACAGGGGAACCCCGCTTGCGGTCAAAATATACCTTGGTAAAGCCCGTATGATCTGTATAGAACTCTACCCATGTACCTTTATGCGGTATGACGCGAGCCCCGAAAGTTTTCTCCATCGTGCCCGCCCTCGTAGTAGCGGAGAAAAGAATACCCGGCGAACGATGAAGTTGATTGATGATGATTTTTTCTACGCCGTTTATGATGAAAGTACCGCGGGGCGTCATATAAGGGATAGTACCGAGATAGACCCATTCTTCTTTGGGGCGAAAACTTTCGGTGCGCCCTTCCTGCATAGCTTTGGGCATAGAAAGCACGAAACGCATTTTGAGCTGAACCCCATAGGTAAGTTTGCGCACTTTGCATTCTTCGGGGGTGTAGCGAGGAGGCTCCAATACATAGTCCGTAAAGTCCAGCTCGTATTCATCCCGACTATCTCGTACAGGAAAATACTCTCGGAAAACCTGATGCAACCCCTCGTCCTTGCGCTTTTCGGGAGGGGTATCCAGGTCCATGAAGCGTTTAAACGAGTCCAACTGAATGGAAAGCAGGTCCGGTACTTGGACGACCGAACGCTGATTAGAGAAACGAATCCGTTCCTTACTCATATGAGGGAGGTAGTGAAGTGCGAAAACAAAATAAGGATAGGGGGCTACTCTCTAAGGAAGAGTAGCCTCCGGGAGAGGAAGAGGGGCAGCGGTTTTTACTTAACCTCAACGACTGCCCCGAGTTCGCTAAGCTGTTGCCGAATCTGCTCAGCCTCTTCGCGTGAGATTTTTTCCTTGATGGGCTGAGGGGCTTTGTCCACGAGTTCTTTGGCTTCCTTGAGACCCAAGCCTGTGATATTTTTCACGACTTTGACGACATCCAGTTTGCGTTCGCCAGGTGCTTTGAGGATGACATCAAACTCGGTTTTGGCGGGGGCTTGGGGCTCTGCAGCGGCGGCAGCAGGCGCCGCAGCCACCATGACAGGAGCCGCAGCGGCAGCCGGCTTGATTCCATACTCGTTCTCTAAAATGGCAGCCAGCTCATTCACCTCTTTCACGGTGAGATTGACGAGAGTTTCTGCAAGTGCTTTTAGGTCAGCCATAGGTATAGGAGTTTTTCAGGAATTTTTTTCAGAGAGGGTTTTGAGGACTCCATGCAAGGTGTTCCCACCACTCTGGAGCGCAGAGATGAGCTGCTGCATAGGGGATTGCAATCGGGTGATGAGCTCACCCAGCAGCTCTTGTTTAGACTTGATGCGGGTAAGGGCTTCCAAGTGCTGCGCTCCTACGAAAAGCGTCTCTTCCACATAAGCGCCCTTGAGCGCAGGAAAATCAGCCTTCGTCTCTTGCTGGAAATTCTGAAGTACCTGAGCGGGTACTTTGGGATCGTCCTTGTAGAGGATGAGTGCGGTCATTTCGCGCAGGGCGGGCTCTAATGCCTCGACTTGGGCAATCCCTGCTTCTTTCATCGCCAAAGTAAGCAAGGTATTCTTGACGACTTGCATGCGCAGCCCTTTCTCGTAGAGCTTGCGCCGAAAAGCCAGTGTCTGCGCCGCATCCATATCGCCAGGATGGATTATATAAAATCCTGGCGATTCTCGTAAAGCAGCTGAGAGCCGTTGAATCAGCTCAGTTTTCTCTTGACGGGTCATAGGCGTGTGCGATCTATAAGGAGTGAAGGGCTCATAGTAGTGGACATATACACAGAAAGAATATAGTTCCCTTTGAGTCCTGTGGGGCGAAGGGACTCCACGGTTTTGAGGGCTTCTACGGCATTCTCATATAACTTTTGATTGTCAAAGGAAGCCTTACCTATAGGAATATGAAGGACACCCGTTTTGTCGTTGCGAATTTCTATTTTACCTGCTTTGAGTTCTTTGATAGCTCGGGCAATATCGGGTGCCACTGTGCCGCTTTTGGGATTAGGCATGAGGCCGCGCGGACCGAGGATTTTCCCCAAGCGAGCAACCCGAGGCATAACATCTGGCGTACATACCACCGCATCAAAATCTAACCACCCCTGCTCTATGCGAGAAATATAAGCATCTAAGCCCGCATAATCGGCACCCGCAGCTAATGCCTCTTTTTCCTTGTCTGGTGCTACTAAGGCAAGCACACGCACAGAACGCCCTGTGCCATGAGGCAGACTCACGGTACCTCGTACCTGTTGATTCGGCTGGCGAGGGTCAATATTGAGGTCTATCGCCAGCTCAAAAGTAGAGTCAAACCGCTCAAAACGAACTTTTTTCAGCGTCTCTATGGCTTCTCTAAGCGCATAGGGACGGGCTTCAACCCGCTTGAGGGCAGCTAAGTATTTCTTTCCTCGGCGAGGCATAGGTTTAGCGTTCTCCTTGAATGATAAGTCCCATGCTACGGGCAGTGCCCGCAATCATTTGCATGGCGGCATCTATCGTATAGCAGTTGAGGTCTGGCATTTTTTTCTCAGCTATATCCCGAATTTGGGCCCACGTAACCGTACCTGCCTTCTTGCGGTTGGGCTCAGCCGAACCCTTCTCAATCTTGGCTGCTTTTTTGAGCAGTTCAGCCGCAGGCGGCGTCTTGAGGACAAACTCAAAGCTCTTGTCTTTGTATATCGTGATAATGACAGGGACAACTTCGCCCATCCGGTCTTGGGTGCGGGCGTTGAACTGCTTGCAGAACTCCATGATATTTACACCCTTAGAACCCAAAGCAGGCCCTATGGGCGGGGCAGGATTGGCTTGTCCTCCCTTAATCTGGAGCTTAACAACGGCTGCAACTTCTTTCATATCGGCTCAGCGTGAGAGTAAGGAATTTCTATGGGAGTTTCGCGGCGGAAAACTTGGATTTTGACCTGGATTCGCTGCTTCTCGGGATAGACTTCTGTAACATAGCCCTTGAGCCCCGAAAAGGGGCCTTCTATGATGCGCACCTCTTGTCCCACTTCAAAGATTTGGTCTCCCTCTCCTACGGAAGAGGTAGCACGAGCCCGTGAGAGAATGTGGGATATTTCTGCTTCGGGTAGGGGGGTAGGGACGGCCTTGCGTGTGGAAGAGACAAAGTACATCACCCCAGGCACGAGCCGTAGCGCATGATATAGCTCCGAAATATACTTCTCCGCCGCGACCTCTACAAAAAGATAACCCGGCATGAATACTTTTTCTCGTTCTTTCTTCTTGCCGCCGGGGGTATCCCTGAGCACGCGCTCTATCGGTACGACAATATCTTTGACCTGATGTTCTATCTGCTGCCTACGCAGCTCCGAGCGAATGAGGTCTGCGATTTTCTTCTCTTGAGAAACTCGTACTTTGAGCGCGTACCAAGGCATAACCGCTAAAAGATAGAATAAATTCCTCGCATGACGCTGCTAAAGAGCAGGTCAATAAGCCCAATCACGATAGCAATAAGGAGGCTACCCACTAACACCGTAACGGTAGTACTGAAAAGCTGAGAGAAAGCCGGCCATTCCACTTTCTCCCGCCATTCTTGTGAGTAATCCCTCCAAAGTTTTGCGAGTTTTTCTCGCATCGCACGGGTGGCAGGACTCGAACCCGCAACCTGCGGTTTTGGAGACCGCTGCTCTACCAGTTGAGCTACACCCGTGAGAAGGGGCAAAGTTAGTCTAAAATCTCAGTGATTTGACCTGCCCCTATCGTCCTCCCCCCCTCGCGTATAGCGAAGCGGAGGTTTTTCTCCATCGCAATAGGATAAATGAGTTCTACTTCTATGCTCACATTATCCCCGGGCATAACCATAGGTACATCAGCTGGGAGCTTGATAGTACCCGTTACGTCTGCCGTGCGGAAGAAAAACTGCGGGCGGTAGTTATTAGTGAAAGGGGTGTGGCGACCACCTTCCTCTTTGGTCAAGATATATACTTCTGCTTTGAAGCGTTTGTGAGGCGTTATGGTATTAGGGGCGCATATGACCATACCCCGACGCACTTGATCCTTGTCAATTCCCCGAAGTAGAAGCCCTACATTATCTCCCGCTTGCCCTTCATCTAGCAGCTTGCGAAACATTTCTATGCCTGTAACGACAGAGGTCATCTTCTCTTCGCGCAGCCCCACGATATCTACTGGTTCGTTGAGCTTGATGCGTCCCCGCTCTATCCTTCCGGTAACGACCGTACCCCGTCCAGTAATAGAGACTACATCTTCCACAGGCATCAAGAACGGCTTATCTATGATACGCTGGGGCGTAGGGATATAAGTATCTAAGGTCTGGATAAGTTCTATCACTTTAGCTTCCCATTTGGGGTCTCCATTGAGGGCACCCAGGGCAGAGCCGCGAATAATCGGCGTCGTATCCCCAGGGTAGCCATAGAAGTTGAGAAGGTCGCGAATCTCCATTTCTGCCAGCTCTAACAGCTCCTCATCATCTACCATATCTACCTTATTCAGGAAGACGATGATGTAAGGAACGCCTACTTGACGAGCGAGCAGAATGTGTTCTCGCGTCTGCGCTTTGGGCCCATCTGTAGCTGCCACGACGAGAATCGCCGCATCCATCTGCGCAGCCCCCGTAACCATGTTCTTGACGTAGTCAGCGTGTCCAGGGCAGTCTATATGCGCATAATGCCGCTTGTCGCTATTATACTCTACATGCGCAGTATTGATGGTAATACCTCGCTCTCTTTCCTCGGGTGCATTGTCTATGGAGTCATAAGTGCGCTCCTGTGCCAAGCCCTTTTTGGAGAGAACTTTCGTAATAGCGGCAGTGAGCGTAGTCTTGCCGTGGTCTACATGGCCGATAGTGCCTACATTCACATGTTCTTTATCGCGGACGAAAACCTCCTTGGACATATGGTGCTATTGCTCGGACTCGAACCGAGTCATCCCTCACAAAAGGGAGGCCCCTGGCTCAATAGCAGGTCGGTGCAAAGGTAGAGAAAATCAGGCAAATCCCCAAATCCTACCGCCGAGAAAAGTAATACGCCGCCCGCAGCATAAACCATGCGGGATTGATGCGTCCCTTCCGCTTAGACTTAATGTTGATGAAGCTGTAGGAGGAGCGCACCTCTACAGAAAATACATGATCTCCCTCCTGAGAAAAACCTAACCCTGCCAGAAGGGAACCTGCAAACTTGCTATAACTGCTTGCGTTTCGGAGTGCGGAGCCCTGTTCCAGACGCACCCGAGAGCTGAGGAGAATATCAGACTGGATGCCCACACTAGCGCTAAGCCCTCCCCCTTCACGACCGAGCTTTAGCCACTGGGTGCGCACATAAAGGGGAATCTGCAGCGTAGAGATGCGGTGGGTAGTGCGCCCAGCATAAGCATTTACGAAAGTATTGTCCTCTTGGCGCCAGCCTGCAAATGAAAAGAGAATATCCCCCCCTACCGCTGCGTATTCGGTGAAAGGCTTTTCCACCGAGACTCCACCCCCCAGACCGACCACTACGTAGTCTTTGTCCATTTCTCCTTTCGCAGAGGTAACCTGAGGGCAGAGCACACCTCCGATTCGCACGCCTTCTTGCGCCCATGTCAGAGAGACTACCCCAGCTATCGCCAGCAGGTATCGCATGGAGCCATCGGCCGGGATCGAACCGGCGACCTCTTCCTTACCAAGGAAGTGCTCTGCCGCTGAGCTACGATGGCAGACCTATACAAAGGTAGGAAATATCACTCATTCCAGACCAGCAGTGCCCGAAGTTGGGCTACCTCTACCCCATAACGAGCATATAACTCATACACTTGGAGGAGCGCCGAGAAGGCCTCTCGTTCTCGCCGATTCACTACAAAAAGGTCGCTTTCTCCGTTACGATACCGAATCAGTTCTAACTGTACGAGCTGTGCCAAGTGCTCACTAAGCTGCCGCTGCAAGTTAACTTGCCCCCACAGGGAGTCTAAAAGTCCTATTTGACCCATGGCTTTATTATAGAGAGTGCGCGCCTCATAAGCTTGCTCCATCTCTATCTGGCGAATCTCCAGGCGGGCTGCCAGAAGATTGCCCCGCGCTTGCCGCAGATACAACGGCATCGCAAATGTGATTCCAAACTTATAGTCCGAGCGCCAGTCTCGGGAGAGAGGATTATGCCACTTGAGCCCTTGCTGCAGCCAGAGATATTCGGCTTGTAGGCGAGGACGCAACTGCTCCAGAGCTCGGCGCCGCTCTAAATCTGCTACCTGTCGCTTGAGCGCGTACATCTGGATTTTAGGGTGGCGCACAATAAGGCTATCCCAGACACCCCTCGGCACATAAGGGATAGTGGAATCGGGTCGGTATTCTACCACGAAGGTCTGTGGCGAGGGAACGGGCTCTTGCCAAATGTGCCGCTGTACGGCTAAGGCTTTCTGCAAAAGTTCTGCGCGGCTTTGAGTTAGCTGCTGCTGACGCAATTGAAATTCTACTAAGGCTTCCAAGGTATCGGCGCGCGTAGCTTCCCCCTGCGCTAAGGCTTGCCTTAGGAAAATCAGCCGGGCTTTCGCTATGCGCACCTGTTCTTCGTAGAGCCGTGCCTTATGATAGGCAGCAAACCACGCCCAATAATCCTGCGCTATCTCTAATAAAAGTCCTGCCCATGCCAGCCGCTGTTCTTGCTCTGCCACCCGTGCATAAATGCGCACTTTTTGGATGACGGCTCGGCGATAATCTAAAAGCAGCCCCTCTCCCAAAAGAGGTACGCTAAAGCCAAACCCCACTAAACCCGAAGAAGGCGTGATGTCCTCGGGATTGAGAGTGAATCCGCCTGTTTGCTCGTATAAGCCTTTGAAGTCTATGCCGTTCCAAACAGGAACCTTCAGCTCGCCTGCAAGAAGGTTGTAATAAAGCTGATTTTTGAATCGCTTCTCTGTAATATTTATTGAGAGAGTGGGGTCCCATATCCCTGCAGCGGCTTGCGCCTCCGCCTGAGCAATAGCGGGTCCTAAAGCGATACTTCGGGCAAGCGGATGATAGGAAAGCACCTGCTGGTACAAAGAAGGAAGCGTCAGTACCGCTTGAAGCCAAGTCATTTGGTAGGGGAGGCTTTCGTCTGATAGAATTGGGCGGTCATGTCTGGAGGGAAACCGTTGATTTGGCGCCAGATTTCGTACCAGATGGGCACATCCTCCAAAAGAAACCACCCCCGCACGCCTCCTCCCATTCGCAGGAGACTCGGCCAAGGTTTATCTTCAGTGGGATTGGGTTCTACCAGTACCCGAAAATAGCCTGTGCCGTTATCTACGTAGTCTATGGTATAGATGCGTCCCCCGAAGGTACCGTAGCTGAGTTGAGGCCAGCCAGAAAATACAAACGCAGGCCACCCATCAAACTGCAGACGCACTTCCTTGCCTGGCTTCAGGAGCGCAGCATCCAGAGGACGTACGAATAATTCAGCCGCCAGCTTATAGTTAGCAGGCATGAACACAGCCAGGGGCTCTCCTTCTTTGATAACCTCGCCAACTCCCGTTCGGACTGCACGCACAATATACCCTTGCTGCGGCGCCGTAACATAATGGAATCGCCACCGCTGCTCTACATTAGTGATTTCATTTCGGAGTTTGGCAATACTGCCTTCTACCTCATATAGGTAGGATTGGGCACTTTGTAAGTCCGATTCGGCTTTGGCGATTTTCTCCCGATAATCGGCAGTAACAAAGTCAATCTGAATGCGAGCATTTTGAACATCCGTACGGCTAATCATTAGGCGATTCTGGGCAGCTAAGAGCCGGGCTTGTGCATCTTGATAACGCTGTTTGCGCTGCTGGAACTCCGTGAGAGAACGCAGCCCCTGAACATATAAACTCTCTTGCCGAACATATTGGCTTTCTGCTAATTGTGCTTCTACTTTAGCGGCCTCCCATGCGGCGCTATCTGCTTGATACCGCAGTTCTGATTGTACTAAGGCGTTCCGCGCTCTTTCCAAGCTATTTCGATAGGCTTCCCTCAACGCAGTAACCTGCTGTTCCAAAGACCTGATTTTCTCCCGCTGGGCTGCAGCCGTATTCTGCTTAGCCTCTAACTGCTCCCGCAGACGAAGCGGAAGCGCAGGGTCTAAATAGTAATCTTTGATTTCCCCTATCACTAATAAGGTCTCCCCTGCCTGTACTCTCTCCCCCTCCTGCACATACCAGCGAAGAATCCGCCCAGGTATCATCGCATGAAGAGTCTGAGGACGAACATCCGGCGACAGAGAAGTAACGCGCCCCACACCTGTTATATTCTGGGTCCAGGGCAAAAAGAGAAATATCAAAAAAGCGAGTGCGATGCCTCCCATGACACGAAGCCCACGCCTCACCCAAAAAGGCGGTTCCACAGCAAGCCCAATTGCGATTTTTAGTTCATTCGTGCGAGCTGTGGAGAACGAATCAAATAAACGCATCCGCATACTTACGAGATATAATGATAGCTTTCCCGCATGTCCCGAAAAGAACCTGAGAACTCTACCCTGCCATCCTTGAATAAGATAACTCTATTGCACATCTCCATAACTCTGGGGTCCTGCGAAACTATGATAGCTGTATAAGGCTGCTTCGGCGAAAGAATATAGCGATAAATCCCGACTTTTTGTTCCCAGCTCAGCGTAGCAAAGAGATCATCCACGAATAACAGAGAGGGGTGTGTCAGCAAAGCGCGAGCTAAAATCAACTTGCGTTGATCTATGCCGCTTAGGATGCCTTTGCCCTGTGGAGGGAGCGACGTGAAAAAGCCTTGGGGGAGCTTATCTATGGAAGCCTTGAGTCCTAACTCCTCGCATACTTCCATCACCTCCTCCCAAGAAATATCCGCATGAGCTAAAGTAAGATTTTCCCATATGGTAGCCTCTATAATTTCACTGGGGCTGAGAGCATCTCCGATCCTACCCCGAAGGAAAAGTAAATCTGCCTGTCGTAAATTTACTCCTTCTATGTAGATTTCGCCCTGATATTCGGGGTACAATCCATAGAGCAGGTATAAAATCGTAGATTTTCCACTACCTGAGCTCCCCGTAAGGCAAACCTTCTCGCCTGCCTCTATCTCTAAGTTGAGGTCTCCTAAGAGTAGTTTTTCCGTACCATCTCGGGCTATTTTCAGACTGACATTCTGGAAGGATATAGAATAAGCTGGCTTTTGAGGGAGGGGAATGCCGGAGATTTTTTCTGTAGGAGGGGTAAATATTTGGCTGAACTTTTCCAGCCCCACTAAAAGGTCATAGAGTGCATCCAGATGACTAATTAGACTCTGGACAGCACCCATAATCAGAAATAGCACTAACTCGGAGGCAACAAACTGTCCTAAACTAATGCGCTGTTCAAGCACTAAAAATGCCCCCATGCTAATCATGATAAGGGCGATACTGATTTGATAGAAGTAGAGCAAAGCTTTCTGACGCAAAAGCTGGCTAAAATAATGCTGGCGCCCTCGGAGGTAGCGTTCTTCCAGCTCTTGTGTGCGCCTATATAGAAGTGGAGGAAATCCCGCCAACTTAAACGCCAAAAGAGCGCGAGCAGTTTCTTCTAACCAGGCCGCCATGCGATATTTCTCATCAGATATAGCTTTTTTCTTTTTATATGCGCTGGGGAAGCTATAGTACAGAAATGTGCCCACCACTATCCCAAGCAGAAATACCGAGAAGGCAAAGAAAGGCGCATAAAAAGAGAGCAAAACGATACCGAATATAATCACAAGTATATTTGCGGGTACATCTATGAGGAGCTTAGCTAAATTCTTCTCTATGGTAAAAATCTCAAAGTAGCGATTGATTAGGCTGGGGAGATTTTCACGCACGACGGCTGGATAGAACCAGCGAGGTACATGATGAACTATCTCTAAGGTGGAATGCAGAAAGAGCCGGCGCTGCAAGTGCTCAATAATCACATATTGCCCAATCCGCACCAAAGCGTAGGCAATCAGTACCACAGCAGCTAAAAAGATAAGCGTAGTTAGCCCCGTAATCCATTGCAGATACAGAGCCTGGATATAAGTGTAGATGGCTTGAACTACGACGGGTACGAGAAGAGATAGCCCCCCCGAAACCGCCGCATACAGGTAGATGTAAGCAACTAAACGACTTTCAGCAGAGAAAAGCCGGGCTAAACGACTCCATGGACTATCTGATTCCCCATGGAACGGAGAAGGATAGAGATTGCGAGGTATGATAAGATAAGCCAGCGAGTCTTCTCCTATTCCTCGCTGGATTACCTGTTCGGGAGTGAAGCGCCCCAAAAATCGTTCATCCTCCCAGAAGTCCCACTTACCTGGAAGGTTAGGCGCCGGAATAGCTAAATGAAATCGCTTCCAGTCCCTGCTAACTAAGAGGATGGGTAAATCTCTTCTTTCTAAATGCTCCAGAAATACTTCCCGAGTAAAGACTTGGGATATAGCGATGAGTCCTTCTTCTCCTAAGCGCTCCTGTAGAGAGTCAAAAGAGTGCGGCCAAGAAGGCTTCTGAGAAAGATTAGGGCTATGCTCACGCTGATAGAAGTCGCTTATGGCCTGGATATAGACCTCCACCGCTTATACTAATTTTTCAGTAATTTTTCGCTGCACTTCGCGAGGGTCTGCTTTGCCCCCAGAACGGCGCATTACCTGCCCCACAAAGTACCCTAAAAGTCCTGACTTGCCTTTTTTGTAGCTCTCTACTTTTTCTGCATTTTCCATAAGCACTTCTGTGATCCACTGCTCTAACTGACTCTCATCCTGCATTAGAAGTAGGTCTTTTTCACGAGCTATCTCTAAGGCTGAACGAACAGGGCTCTGCACCAGAAGCGGGAAAAGTACCTCCCGAGCTGCGTTGAGATTGACTTGCCGCGACTCTACTAATCCAATCAGTTCGGCTAAACGCTGGGGCGGCAAAGGGAAATTCTGCATAGAAGTAGCCGTTTGATTGAGATATGCGCGAATGGGGCCGTTGAGCCAGACCGCTGCACTGCGAGGAGAAACTCCCGCCGCTAAAAGTCCGAGAAAATACTCTGCATACGGACGGTCTTCTACAACGAGAGTAGCATCATCTGGCGATAAGCCATACTCCTGCACCAGCCGTTCCAAGAGAGAATCGGGAAGCTCAGGAAGGGAGACACGCAGTTTTTCCAGCCAAGAGATGGAGATATTGATGGGGGGAATATCAGGCTCTGGGAAATACCGATAATCATCGGCTGTTTCTTTTTCCCGCAGGGGCACCGTCTGGCTGCCGTCCCACGTACGGGTTTCTCGGACCACGGCTTCGCCTCGCTCTACAAGGGCTACTTGTCGGGCATACTCATACTCTAAAGCCTTACCCAAAGCACTGATAGAGTTGAGGTTTTTGATTTCCACCCGATTACCCCAAGTAGAACTGCCTACAGGACGCACCGATATATTCGCATCACAGCGCAAACTTCCTTCTTCCATGTTGCCGTCGCATATGCCCAGGAAACGCACGAGCCGCCGAATATGCGCCAGATAGGCCATGGCTTGTTGAGCCGTGCGTATATCAGGAGCACTTACAATCTCCACAAGCCCTATCCCCGCCCGATTGAAGTCCAATAAAGTATCAAAAGGGTCTTGATCATGCAGGCTTTTGCCAGTATCCTCCTCCAGTTGAATCCGCTCTATACCTACCCTAAATCGGGTTCCATCTGGCAGCCGAATCACTGTCCAACCATTCCTTGCGATAGGGGCGGCTTCTTGCGAGATTTGATAGCCTTTAGGCAGGTCTGGATAAAAGTAGTTCTTACGGGAGAAGTAAAAGGTGGAGGGAATTTCGCAGTTGAGGGCTAAACCCAAGCGAATAGCTGCCTCTACACAGCTTTGATTGACCACGGGCAAAGTACCCGGATAACCGAGTGAGACCCAAGAGACGAAGCGATTGGGGTGTTCTCCGAAGGTAACCGCTTCTGGGGCAAATACCTTGGCGCGAGTTTGGAGCTGGGCGTGAATCTCCAAACCTACCACCATCTCATAGCTCATCTCTACAAAGATAGTTAGCCCTTGAGCAAAAATGAATCTGGCTTGCGTAGGTATCGGATAGGACACGTGCAGCGCGCCCCAGGCGCTATGCGCACTTGACTGCCCGATTCTACTTCTATAATACCTTCCCCCTCTAAGCGAGAGCCTTCTTCCAGGATGAGCTGGCTTCCCGCCCGCAGAAGAATGCGAGCCCCTTTCGCTAATCGCATATAAGCACCTCTTTCTACAACAAAACGAGTCGTATCTGAGAAGAGAAAGCGTTTCGCTACGGAGTCATAGCTTATTGCCGTTCCGTAGGTAGGACTATGCCCTTGGTCTAAAAGGAGAGTGGCTTTGAGAGAGAGGGAGGGAGCGTCAGCTTGGAAGGGATTAGGGCTGAGGTGGATCGTACCGCACCAGCGCACAGGCTTGCGCACGGTGAAATCATCCCATCGTATCTCTATTAGCATCGCTTCGTCCTTCGGACGCACTTTGAGTATGTCTATGCGTAGCCCACTAAGCCAGATAATCCGATTATCATAGTCGGCAGGGCGATGAGGCGAGGCACCTCTAAACCCCTCTTCGGAGAGAAGCGTATAGACAGGCACAGGCGCGGGGTTTGTTTCCAAGGAAAGGTAAGTACGAGCCTCACCGTCCCATGCATCTTCTGCATCGCCTGCCCCATACCAAGCCGCACAAGCAGAATCCCCTCGCCATTCCCATATCCGCGGGGGCTCATGAGAAGGATGGGCTTTGCCATCTCCGTTCAAGTCATACCCCATGTAGAGCTCATTCATGCCAGTGAAAGGATTGGGTAGGCTGGCCGCGCGGTCTAAAGCCCATCCCTGTGGCGTCTGGCGAAACTCCATATCATAGTTACCCTCTGCAGACAGGGGGAAAATCCAACTACCCAGTCCATTAGGAAGGTGAGTGCCAGCATGATGCAATGATTGAGATTGTTTTTGGTCTTTGCCTACTTGGATATAGGCATAGAGGCCGGGGAAGCCTTGGAGCGCAAGGGGCGGCTGGTCAGAACAAGGCGTAGAAGGAGGCTTCCAAACTTCACTACGGCTACGAAAGCGATGATTCTCCAGCCATAAGTACTGAGATTTGACGGAGGCTCCTCCTTTTTCCGTATAAGGTAGGCGGATGCGCACAGCATCCCCAGTACTCATAAAGTCCCTGAGCCACACCCGCAGGGACTGGGGAGTAGAAGGGAGGCTAAGGTCGGTAGGAACTTCGGCTCCTTTTTCGTCTAAGGCACTAATGAGATACTGCTTCTGGGGATGCTTCCAGCCCATAATCCAGCGGTCATACCCAATCGCAAAGAGCGGATGCCCTCCCTGTGCGGTTAGCCCTGGAAAGGAAGGCATAAAAGGGAACGTATGCCAGCCAGCGCCCCCTGCCGTGTGCCAGTGATTGCCGCCGTAGAGCCCATGGAAAAACTCCACCAGAAACCCTACTATCATGCCAGTGGCCTCACCATGGCAAGTGGTGTAAGAAGAAGCACATTCTACGCCCCCAGTAAATGGACCGAAGGGCTGGCGCCAGTCGCATGTCCATAACCCAAAGCCATAGTTGCAGGGCAGTGGGGGCTTCTGTATATCCAACCGATAAGCCAAGTTCCTCCATACGATGAAGAGGATATCTAATCGGGGCTGATAGTCAGAAGCGGGATTAGAGGGAGTGCGGAGCTTAGGCAAGCCGAAGCGCTCTGGCAGAAGCTGCCATCTATCAAAAGCCTGCCAAGGCAGTCCCCTCGCTGTAGTGAAAGTCGTAGCAGGCAAATGACGCGCTACCAGTTCTACTTCTTGATAAAGGCTCCATGTGCCGCCCGCTGGTAAGTCTTTACAAGGCACGCGTACCACCTGCGGCAAGTAGTCCCCCAGCACTACCAACTGCCCAAAAGAGGCTTCAGCGTAAGTATAAGTTAGAATACCTTCGGGTTGCTGCCCAGGGGTGAGAAAGGCATCTAAGAGCTTGGGGGCCGAGGGAGGTACTTGTGAATGATTATCAGTCCCTACGGGCCAGGTTCGCCCGAACTGGCGCTCATGAGGGTCCTCTCCACATTCCCCATAATCTACCTCCGCAAAAATGACCAGTATATACAAGGTATCACGCGTAGGAAGAATATACCCTTCCTCAGAGAAGGGAACCTGCCCTAAGAGAACGAGCGGAAGAAAGGTAAGGATGAGGGATTTTCTCACGAGACGGGGACATTCTCTGTGAGCTGGCGGAATACTTCTTCCAGGGGGAGCTGCCGCCGTTCCAAGCGAGTCAAAGGCACTTTTTGAAGGACGGAAGCTTCGTAGATAGCTTTTTGGATTTCGGTACCTGCTCGGACGCGCACCTGCCACAGATGATGACTGACGGGAACAGCTTCCCCCTTCCCTTCTAAGAAGCCCCAGTCTAAGGTACCCCCTGCCGTCTCTACCCAGTACTCTTCCAGTCCCAAGTGTTTCGGAAGCTCGCGCATAGGCGTATCCAGCACAAGCTGACCTTTGTGAAGAATAAGCACATGATCAGCGATGGCCTCTACTTCCGCTAAGATATGAGAGGAGAAAATGACAATATGCGACCTACCTAAACTGCGAATGAGCTGGCGGATTTCTATGACTTGATTAGGGTCTAGGCCGCTGGTGGGCTCATCCAAGATGAGTAGGGGTGGATCATGGAGCAGAGCCGCAGCTAATCCCACCCGCTGCCGATACCCCCGAGACAACGCACCTATTAGTTTATGCGACTCAGGCGTGAGACCGACTTTTTCTATGAGTTCTTCTACTCTTTGCCGTAGGGTTTTACCGCTGAGTCCGTAGAGCTTACCCCGAAAGAGCAAATATTCTCGCACGTACATGTCTATATAGAGGGGATTATGCTCGGGGAGGTAACCAGTGTGCCGTTGGAGCATGCGCAGGTCTTGGGGGAGTCGCCACTCTCCCAGACGCACCGAACCCGCTGTGGGCGCAAGATAACCTGTGAGAATCTTGAAGGTAGTGGATTTGCCTGCGCCGTTGGGTCCGAGGTAGCCGTATACACCGAAGCCCCGTAGCATAAAACAGACATCCCGCAGCGCCCACTGGCTGCCATAGCGGCGAGATAGCCCCTTCACCTCCAACTCCATCAGACTTCCAAGAGAAGGCGCACTGGGTCTTCCAATAGCTCCTTAACTCGCACTAAGAAGCTAACCGCTTCCTTTCCATCTATCACCCTATGGTCATATGAAAGCGCTACATACATCATTGGCCTGACCACGACTTGTCCATTCACAGCCACAGGACGCTCTTGAATCTTGTGCATGCCTAAGATAGCAGTCTGGGGAGGATTGAGGATAGGGGTGGAGATTAGAGAGCCGAAAACCCCTCCATTCGTGATAGTGAAAGTGCCCCCCTGCATCTCTTCTATACTGATTTTGTTCTGACGAGCCCGAGCAGCTAAATCCGCTATCGTGCGCTCTATCTCTGCGAGAGAAAGCAAATGAGCATTTCGCACTATAGGCACGACCAGTCCTCTATCGGTACTTACTGCGATGCTAACATCCACATATGAGAAGTAAATCAGCTCATCCTCATGAAGCTGACTATTGACTTCGGGGAACTCCAGGAGTGCGGTGGCACAGGCTTTTGTGAAAAAGCTCATGAAGCCCAGTCCGATGCCATGCTTTTCTTGGAAGCGGTCTTTGTAGGCTTTGCGCAGGTCCATGATACGGCTCATATCCACCTCGTTGAAGGTGGTGAGCATGGCGGTTTGATTTTTGGCTTGGAGGAGGCGTCGGGCGATAGTTTGGCGGATAGGAGTGAGTTTTTTGCGCACTTCTTGACGTCCATCGGGTGCAGGAGCTACTGGAAGGCTCGGTTTGTCGGCTGCTTCCGCAGGAGAAGTGGGCTTCTGCACAGGAGGGGCACTCGCTGCCAAAGCATCGGCTTTCGTAATCCGCCCACCAGGCCCAGTGCCTGAGACTTGGGTAGCTGATATGCCTTTTTCTGCTAAAATGCGAGCCGCAGCCGGCATCACAGAAGGCGCAGTCGTAGCAGACGGTGAAGCCCCCCCTCCATTAGAAGAGGACGGCACACTTGCAGGCACTGCTTTCTCCTCCGCCGCCGAAGGACGCGCAGCAGAGGGGTCTATCCGCGCTATTACACTGCCAACAGGCACCTGCGAACCCGCTTCTACTAAAATCTCCAGCTTCCCTGCTATTTCCGCATATACTTCTAAGGCAGCTTTGTCAGATTGTATCTCTGCGATAAGCTCGTCCTTTTCTACCCAACTGCCCGTGGGTTTGAACCACTTATCCAGGAGCACTTCTGTAATAGACTCGCCTGGGCTGGGTACTCGTATCTCTATCATACGCGTTCGGGCACGATTTCTAAGGCACGGCGCAAGATATAGTTCTGCTGGCGCAAATGCCGACTATAGGAGCCTGTCGCCGGGCTGGCTGATGTCCTCCTTCCGATAGGTTTGGGCAGGGGAAGCCCATACTCCATGAACTTGCGCACGATGAAACTCCAATAGCCCATATTGAGCGGTTCTTCTTGCACCCAATATAGCTCCTCTACTCGGTACTCCGAAAGCACCTGCCTAATCTCCTCCTCAGGAAAAGGATAAAGCTGCTCTAAGCGTACAATCGCGGTGTCAAACTTATTGTGCTCTCGGCGCGCATGAACAAGGTCAAAGAAAATCTTACCTGTGCAGAGTACAAGTCTGCGTGCTTGGTCAGGAGGTACTTCAGAATCCAGGAGAACAGGACGGAAACTGCCTTGTGTCAAGTATGATACAGAGGCTACACACTCAGGATGGCGCAGAAGGCTTTTCGGCGTGAAAATTACTAAGGGACGCCGCGTAGAACTTCGCATTTGTCGGCGCAGAGCATGGAAAAGATTCGCAGGATGCGTGAAGTTGCAGATATACATATTATTTTGAGCCGCCAACGATAAAAATCGTTCAGGGCGTGCACTGGAATGCTCAGGACCTTGCCCTTCATAGCCGTGGGGTAAGTAGAGCGTAATCCCATTTAGGCGCTGCCACTTAGTTTTAGCAGCGGCGAGATATTGGTCTATGATAATCTGAGCACCATTCGCAAAGTCTCCAAACTGCGCCTCCCATATCACCAGCGTATGCGGCGAAGCCAAAGCATACCCATACTCAAAGCCCAGCACTGCATATTCTGAGAGGGGCGAGTTATAGATGTAGAAAGAGGCTTGACGATGAGAAAGGTGATTGAGGGGGATATAGCGTTCCTCGGTCTCTTGGTCTATGACCACGGCATGGCGGTGCGAAAAAGTACCTCGCTCCACATCTTGTCCAGAGAGGCGTACTGGGTTATTTTCCAGCAGGAGCGTACCATAAGCAAGCATTTCCACCGTGCCCCAATCTAATCCTTCTCCTCTGCGAACAGCCTCATAGCGGGCTTCATAAACCTTACGAACAGTAGGATGGGGATTGAAGTTCTCGGGGAAACGAGCAGCTTGTTGGGCGATAAACTCTAAAATCTCCTTACGGGGTACGCGCGTATCGGGCTGAGGTTCTAAGATGTTATCATCGTACATTTGAATTCCCTGCCAAGTGCGCCGAGGCACGGCATCTACTTCTGACTCTTCTTCGGATCGGGCGCGCTCTAACTGCTTCTCATAAAACTCATTTCGTGCGCGTTCTAAGGCTTTGACTTCGGCATCCGAGACTACGCCTTCTTGTACAAGCCGCTGAGCATACACCTCAAAGGGTGAAGGATGTTTGCTAATCGCTGCATACATGCGCGGCTGAGTAAAGCGGGGCTCATCTCCCTCGTTATGTCCATGTTTGCGATAGCCTATCACATCTATGAATACATCCCGATTGAAGGCTTGCCTGAAGGCAATCGCCAGCCGCATCGCATGTACAACTGCTTCCGGATCATCTCCATTCACATGAAAGACAGGCGATAGCGTAACCTTCGCTACATCCGTGGCATAAAAGCTGGCGCGAGCTTGTTTTTCACCTGTGGTGAAGCCGATTTGATTATTGAGGACAATATGGACGGTACCGCCTACTTCATAGCCAGGTAGTAAGGACATTTGAAGGGTTTCATAGACGACGCCCTGGCCAGCCACAGCGGCATCCCCATGAATAATCACAGAAACAATCTTATCATGGGTGCCTCCGTAGAGATGATCCATTTTGGCTCGGGTAGCGCCAGCTGCCACAGGGTCTACCGCCTCTAAATGGGAAGGATTAGGTAGCATGGAGAGATGAATGCGCCTGCCAGCCACGAACGGGTCACTGGAATAGCCTAAGTGATACTTCACATCCCCATCAAAACTATCCGTAGCTATGCCCTTTCCTTCAAATTCTCCGAAAATCGCATGGAAAGACTTTTGCATGATATTAGCCAGTACATTTAGGCGGCCTCGGTGCGCCATCCCAAAGACAAACTCTTCTATGCCTAACTCCGCACCTGTTTCTACCAGCTCATAAAGAGCGGGGATTATTGCTTCACTGCCCTCTAAAGAAAAGCGCTTCTGCCCTACAAACTTTCGGTGAAGAAATCGCTCAAAAGTCGTGGCATTACATAGCCACTGAAGTATCTTTTTCTTATCTTCGACGCTGAATTGGGGAGCATTTTGAGGATTCTCTAACTTATCCTCCAGCCAGTGGAGAATCTCAGGAATCCGAATATATCGGTATTCTATACCGATGGTAGAGCAATAAACCTTGCGCAAGTGAGCTATGATGTCCCGCAGTGGCGCCGGTCCTAATCCCACCCTTTTCCCAGCTTGGAATACGGTGTCTAAATCTTCAGGTGACAGGTTGAACTTCTCCAAGGCGAAAACTTCATCCAGCCTCTTCTCCCAGTCTGCATAATCAGCGAGGGGATTGACTCGAGCATATAGATGTCCTTCATTACGATAAGCAGCGATTAGGAGGAGGACGCTGAACTCTTTATCTATATGAGAAGGGGGCGAGACAGAAGGCGTAATCGGCGGCTTCTCTAACGCAGCGAAGTATCCCTCAAAAAACCGCTGCCAATCCGCTGGCAGACTTTGGGGATCCGACTGATACTGCGCCAGTAGTCCCTCTATATAGGACGGATCTGCCCGAAACAAGTACGAAGTATTCATAGGTAGGAGAGTTTATTCCAGAGAGATTGCATAATAAGCCTTCTCGCCCTTTTTGTAGAGGCCTTCTATGAGAAGACCGCCTTGTGCATTCTTGAGTATCTGTGAAACATCGTTGGGGGTAGAAACGGGCTTTTTATCTATGGCAGTGATCACAAACCCCGCACGCACACCAGCGGCTTGGAGGGGACCTGTGTTAATCTCAGTAACTTTGACGCCTTGCTTAACTCCCAAAGCTGAATTTTCCTCTTCGGAGAGGGCCCGAAGGCGCGCACCCAAAGAAGGAATAAGAACCGCCGATGCCTCATAAGGCGTATTCTCTTCGGAAGAGCGTCCTTTGAGACGGGCCACGGTCTCGTACCGTTTGTCTCCTCGGTAATACGCGATCTTAATCCTATCCCCAGGGCGATGACGAGCGACCATCTCGGTCAGTTCGGCTGCACTCCGAATAGGGCGTCCGTCTATCTCGGTGATAATATCCCCCGAACGAAGACCCGCTTCATCAGCAGCACTCCCATCATAAACATCATTTACATAAGCTCCTTGGGAAATAGATACGCCGAGCTCTTTTTGACGCTCTGCGCTGAGATTCTCTATAGATACACCCAATAGTGCTCGTTGTACTTTACCATACTGTTTGAGGTCATCCACGACCTTTTTTGCGATGCTGGAGGGAACAGCAAAAGAATATCCTGCAAAAGCCCCCGTTGTGGAGGCGATAGCGGTATTAATCCCTACCAACTTGCCTTCTATATTGACCAGAGCCCCCCCACTATTGCCGGGATTGACAGCAGCGTCTGTCTGAATAAATGATTCTACACGGAATTTCTCTTTGAGCAAACCGAGAGTTCGTCCTTTAGCACTCACGATGCCTGCTGTTACAGTAGAGGTGAGATTGAAAGGATTCCCCACAGCCAGCACCCAATCCCCGACCCGTAAAGCATCTGAATCTCCAAATTCCAGCGTAGGAAGTCCTTCGGCATCAATCTTGAGTAAGGCTAAATCCGTAGAGGGGTCTGTACCAACGACACTGGCTCGGAACGTGCGATTATCGTAGAGCGTAACTTCAATACGAGAAGCCTTCTCTATGACATGATTGCAGGTCAAGATGTAGCCATCTGGCGAAATAATCACGCCTGAGCCTGTGCCGGGAATGCCTAAGTCTTGTTCTTCTTCATCCAGAAAAAAGCGATGGAAACTGGGGAGTTCGGCTTTGATTTGGGTGCGAATATGGACGACAGCAGGCATGGCGATTTGGGCGGCTACGGTGAAATCCACAGGTGGATGTACTTCCCATCGCGCTGGCTGAAGATAGAGCGAAGGAGTAGGCTGTGGCGTAGGACTTGGCTTTTTTTTCTCTAAGAGCCACCAAGTCGTCGCGCTGGCTATCACAGCCACTATCACATGCCCGAGCAGCTGGCGCATACGTAAGTTCTCAACAATTATCTTGCCAAAGGTACAAAGAATTTTGGGCTTTTGACTTACTTCGGACGGTGCGACAGTTAGGTGCTTGGGGCATGGGCTGTATAGCAGTGGGATTAGGGATTTCGCCCTCCCTGACCAGTATAGGGGTCGCTCTCGTAGCCATAAGCTCCCTTTGGCATAAGGAATCCCTTGCCTCCCTGAGAGATACATTACATTTACACTGGCCCATAGCCACGCTCTATCTACTTCAAGCGCTAAGCTGGTTCTACACCGAAGATAACGCTCAATGGTGGGTGGAAATGCGAGTGAAGCTCCCCATGCTCTTTCTGCTACCTTTTAGCTATGCCGCATGGCGCGAACTCGCTACCTCAGCCCAACGCTGGATTCATCTACTCTATCACCTTACCCTCATAGCAGTCGGAATGCATGCTTGGGTGTGGTCGCTTCTTCACCCCCAGGAAATGGCTTGGCTTACCTACTCGGGTAAATATGTGCGGTTCATAGGGGGCATCTCTCATATCTACTATGCTGGGCTAATAGGCATGGGCTTTTTTCTACTGTGGCTTTTGCCGCTCCCTGCCTATGAAAGAACCATCCGATGGGTCATAGCGCTTCTCTACAGCGTCATTTTGCATGGATTGGCGCTGCGCACGGGGCTCATAGCCCTCTATGGAGTAGTTATTTTCTTTTTGCTCGGCTGGATGCTCAAGCACCCGAAGCGCTGGATCATAGGACTTTTGGTGATAGCAGGAGGCATAGGAGGGTTAGCCTGGGGCGTGCACTGCCTCAAGCCGCTGCGCAACCGATGGAATCATATGCGCTGGGACCTACACCAGTACAAACCCGGACGCTATATCTCGCACACTTCCCTTACACGCCGGCTCGCTGCCTTAGAAGCAAGCTGGTACGTCTTTCGGTCCTCTCCGTGGTGGGGCATCGGCATAGCCGATAATCAAAAAGCTGTGTTTGCTGTAATTCCCAAACTTCCCTACCATTGGGAAAAACAACACTACATCCTTCCCCATAATCAGTTCGTGGAATATGCCTTGGGATTGGGACTAATAGGGATTGGAGTATTCACGAGTTTTTGGGTCGGGGCTTGGCGAAGTAGCCGATGGATTATCTGGCGAGGTTGGCTCGTATTCTGGCTACTGCTTCTGCAAGGCGAAGCCTTCTTAGAGCGACAGGTAGGGGTAACCGCATTTCTATGGGGAACGGGCATCTTATGGGCATTACTGAAAGAAGAGCCGTTGTAGCTTTGAGGCATGCGATGGGTTTCTCTATCGCCGGAGACGACTCTCTGGATAGATGTGCTGGGCAAAAAATCTTCCCTCATAGGACGCAGTCATTTCTGCCGAGAACCCGCTTGGGCAGCCCAACTGCCGATTTGCACCCGAATGGGCGAACCCCAAGATTGGGAACAATATCTCATGCCTTACCTACCCGATTTTCGCACGATTTCCTCTCTCAAGCCCGAAGGTGTATTAGTCAGCTTAGAGAGCCCTCCGCCTGACTTCTCCCCCCAGCAAATACAGACTCTCCTTCAAAAAGCAGTGGGATATTCGGTGCGCCTACATAGCGTCTATGCAGAAAGCTGTGCAAACCTCTCCGCTCCTTTGCGGGCATTAGGCGAAGCCTTAGGCGCCCCTAATCAGGCTAATCGCTGGATAGACCAGGCCCAAGCCACCCTCAAGCGCTTGCGGAGTCAAGCAGGTTCTCTTGCCCCCCTCAGAGTAGCCATAGTGAGTGAGGACTTTCCAGTGCATCCCCTTTCTCCCTGGACTATAAGCGTTTTACACGAAGTAAAGCTGACGGCTATTCACGCAAATAGACTCCTTACTTTAGAGAAACTTCTGGAAGAAGACCCAGATTTAGTCATCTGGAGCACAAAGGGATATGGCATAGAAGAGGCTGGGATGCAGCTTGCGCGCTGGGCGAGTTATCCTCCCATACAGAGTTTGAGCGCCTTTCGCAAAAAAAGACTATACGCCTTCAAAGGCATAACAGGCCTATTTTACCTTTCTCCGCAGCTACCTCAGACCTGGGAAGCGCTGTATGAGTTGGCACACACTCCCTATGCCCGCAGTAATCGCCACATAGGCCGAGTCTGGAGCCCACTTTTATGAGGTATATTTTCATCACAGGCGGGGTTGTCTCCTCCTTAGGCAAAGGAATCGTAGCCGCTTCGCTGGGCAAGCTCCTCCAAGCCCGAGGGCATCACATCACCCTCCAAAAGTTTGACCCTTACCTCAACGTGGACCCAGGCACACTAAATCCCTACGAACATGGCGAGGTATTCGTAACGCACGATGGGGCAGAAACCGACTTAGATTTAGGGCACTATGAGCGCTTCTTAGGCATACAAACCTCCCGAGATCATAACGTTACCACGGGCAAAATCTACCAAACTCTCATAGAGCGCGAGCGTAAAGGGGATTATTTAGGCAAAACAGTGCAGATTATTCCCCATGTTACGGATGAAATCAAGCGGCGCTTCACCCTTCTCTCTCAAAAAGAGTCTTATGATATTGTGATTACAGAACTGGGGGGCACAGTCGGCGATATAGAATCCCTGCCTTATATAGAAGCCGCACGACAACTCCACTATGAACTCGGACCCACACGAGTACTCTTCATTCATTTGACTTTGATTGTCTATTTAGAGGCTACGCAGGAACTCAAAACGAAACCGACTCAGCATTCTGTACGGGAGCTTCAGCGGTCAGGGGTTCAGCCGGATGTGCTAATTTGTCGCACCCCTAAGCCTCTCTCGCGTGAAGTGCGCAGCAAAATCGCCCTCCTCACCAACGTACCCCGCAACGCTGTGATTCAAGCTTTAGACTTACCTACTATTTACGAAGTACCCTTCCAACTCAGGAAGGAAAAATTAGATGAGGTGATTTTGCGTAAGTTTCGGCTGCCCGTACGAGCGGAGCCTGACCTTACCCGGTGGGAGGCATTCCTTCGGGGACTCCATCAACCCATGCATACTGTTCGCATAGCCCTCATCGGCAAATATGTAGAGCTTCATGATGCCTATAAATCCATTCAGGAAGCCCTTATCCATGCAGGCGGGTGGCAAGCCGTACAAATAGACTTATTATGGATACATTCTCAAGAGCTTACTCAGGAAAATATAGCTCGGCGATTGCGAGATGTGCAGGGAATTTTAGTTGCGCCGGGTTTTGGCGAGCGCGGCATAGAAGGTAAAATCACAGCCATTCGCTATGCCCGAGAACGAGGCATTCCCTTCTTAGGTATATGCTTGGGAATGCAAGTGGCTGTAATAGAGTTTGCTCGGCATGTGCTGGGTTGGAGCGAAGCCCATTCTACGGAAATGAATCCTCATACCCCTTATCCTGTCATAGACCTAATGCCTGAGCAGCGCCACCAACGCCAGAAAGGAGGCACTATGCGTCTGGGTGCTTATCCCTGCGCCATAGAACCTGACACTTTGGCATGGGAAATATATCAAAAGCCCCTCGTGCATGAAAGACATCGCCACCGCTACGAACTCAATAACACTTACCGCAAAGACTTAGAAGCAGCAGGGCTGAAAGTAAGCGGTATCTATCCCGAGAAAAACTTAGCTGAAATCATAGAGCTGCCCTCACATCCTTTTTTCATCGGTGTGCAGTTTCACCCTGAGTTTCAGAGTCGCGTGGAAGAACCGCATCCACTCTTTCGGGCATTCGTAGAAGCGGCGAGTCAGCACTCCTGAAAGAAAATCCACGGCGGCGGCAAATGCTGAACGGGGTCCCAAAAACGCTGGGCAAACTCCACTATTCTGTCATTTTCTACCGCTACGCCTTCTGCTTCTAATCGCTCCTGCATGGTAGTGGGGGTAGGAAAATGCAACTTGCCTGTGAGATAGCCATCTCTATTCACCACGCGGTGGGCAGGTACAGGGGGATAGGCGGTATGACTGGCGTTCATCGCATAACCCACCATGCGAGCCGAAGCACCCAAGCCCAGATATCGTGCGATGCTACCATAGGTAGTTATACGACCTGGCGGAATGGCTCGGACGACTGTCCAGACCTTTTCATAGAAGTCGAAGGGCATGGGAGAGCTGGGGGATTAGGAGAGTTTTTGGGGCTGCGCCAGCGCCTGTGGCGCTGGCGCAGCCCCCCCCCCCGCAAAGCAACAACCCCGCCGGTGCTTCCAAAAGCGGCGTGTACGTCTGTAGAAATCGGGCCCCCGTCGCACCATCTACTACCCGATGATCGCAAGAAAGCGTAA
>JANWZJ010000012.1 GCA_025054525.1 Bacteroidia bacterium
GAGATTACCTGCTTATTGTACGGGGTAAGCCTGAGCATCGGTTTGAAGAAGTACTAAGCTGGGCGGTCAGTCCAACAGGAGAGGTAATTGCTCTCCGTCATCGCATGCAGGGTATGCAGCGTGTGTATCTCAACGGCGAAGAAGGGCGACCACTGGATGAAATCTCTTCCCTTACCCTGTCTCCTGACTACAAGTCTCTCGCTTACATCGGTAGAAAAGGAGAAGAAATCTTTGTCTTCTTAGATAATGTAGGCATGGGACCCTACCTTCAAGTAAGCAACCTTACCTTCCGTCCTGGGGAGCGTAGCGACCTCTTTTTCGCCTATCAAAAAGAGAAAAACTGTTGGGAGATTTCTGACCATTTGCAAAATACCTATGGTGAGCCCGCACCTTACATAGACCTGCTCACCTTTTCACCGAATGGAAAAAGAATGGTCTATGTGATACTAAAGAATCGTAAGTTTCATCTAAAGGAACGGGACAGTCTTAGTGATCCCTTTGATCAGATTTCCGACATAGAATTCACAGAAGATAGCAAGCATCTCGTATATCTTCTGAGGAAGGGTATGCAGTTTGGTATTGCATGGGATCATGAAGTACTCCAAATGGCAGAGGGTATTAGTGGGGTAGTTCTCTCGCCGGACAGTCGGTTTGTAGCCTATATCGCTCGCATCAAAGAGCAACAATATCTCTCTATCCAGAAGCAGCGTTTCGGACCTTACGATAGGGTTGATAGACCCTTTATCACACGCACTAAATCTGCAGTGGTGTATGTAGCTACCCTTCATGGTCGTTCCAGCATCTATGTAAATGGTGCGCCAGAAGCTGGGCCTTTTGAGAATGTGCTTCGGCTTTCGGGGCAGGGCGAAAGCTATGCCGCTGTGGTGCGCAAAGGTAGTGAAGGGCAGATGGTGGTCCGTGATGGAAAAGTAGGTAATGTTTATTCTGCGGTAGAGCATCTCACATGGGATGAGAAAGGCAAGCAGTTGGCTTATACAGCCCGTCGTAAGGGAGGTTGGTCAGGGGTCGTTTGGAATGACCAGGAAAGCGATCAGTATGAGTTTCCCCAGCATCTTACCTTTGATGACCAAGGGAAAGCCTTGCTTTTCTTTGCCCGCAAGCGCGACGGATGGTATGCCGTGCTCAATGACACCCCTATACCCGACACCTTAGCCAAGGAAATCGTAGCTCCTCCCGTGTATGACCCAAAAAGTAAAAGTTTTGCGTACTTGTATCGCATCGCCAAAGACGTCTACGAAGGAAGGATAACGCTCAAGTAGGCATGCAGAGCTTCTCCGAACGGGATGAAGTTCTGCTGAGAAGGGCTTTGCTGCTGGCGAAGCGCGCCGCCCCCCCTGTCGTAGAACCTAATCCTCGGGTAGGCGCAGTCATAGCGATAGGAGAACGCATCTTAGGCGAAGGATATCATCGGGAATATGGAGGTCCGCACGCAGAAGTGGAAGCCCTTCAGCAAGTGCGCGAGCGGTCCTTTTTGGCTCAGGCTACGCTATATGTAACCCTGGAGCCCTGCTGCCACCAGAACAAGAAAACCCCGCCTTGTGTGCCGCAAATCATTCAGATGGGTATTCCTCGGGTTGTTGTAGGCACGATAGACCCGAATCCCGCAGTTTCAGGTAAAGGCATAGCCCTTCTAAAAGAAGCAGGTGTAGAAGTGGTTCTTGCGCCTGATCCTATTCCTTATCGCCGAGTTCTACAGCACTTCTGGGTCAATATGCAAGAGCGGCGCCCCTACATTACCCTCAAGTGGGCGCAAACTTCGGGACATTTCCCTTTTGGAGGGGGTATCATAGGCAGCCGCACCCAAGGAAAGTGGCCTATTACGGGATTTACAGGAAAAGTTTGGGCGCACCGCCTGCGAGCTCAGCATAGTCATATCGCAGTAGGGTATCGCACTTGGCTCTTAGACCAGCCGCAGCTTACGACCCGCTATTTTCCCGGAAGCAGCCCTAAGCCCCTGGTATTATATGATGCCAAGCGTCCTCTACCTTTCCCAGCACCTTCTTTCTTCCACCCTTACGAGGCAATCACGCAGGATTGGCTCAGCGAGCTCTACGAGAAACATAAAGTCGGTTCTATTCTGGTAGAAGGAGGGGCAGCTCTATTAGAGCAGTTCCTCAAGTCGGGATATTACGACGAGGTGCACGCAATAGTGAGTAATGCTAATCAGTTACCTCCACCTGAAAGCGCTGTAATGGCTCCCTCATTACCTCCCATGGCTTGGCAGTCTTTGAGACTTAGTACGCAAGAGGAGGTCTGGATAGGAAGGAAGTATTCAACGCTTCTCGTACCAGGACACACCCACACAATATAGAAATCCCAAAATCGGGGTATATGTAGCAAAGTATCTAAGCTCTAAGTTAGGATAGTGTCCGTAAGGATAAACAAGAGCGATTACTATGTAGAGGACTATTATGGATATGGGCATCAGGTATAGAAGAAGTATGTCTCCTTTTTGAGGTACTGCAGTGCGTATGAGTAAGAGGACCACGATTGTCGCAAGTATTAGCCATACCAAAAAGGTAAAACCGGCCATAAAGTACCTAGGATGTTTGGGCATATGGAGTATCCATGCCGACACAGATAGACTCTTGTACATAAAAGCGTAATCCGTGAAGAAGGTGTGGTAAAGTAAGTATAAGAGGCGTTTGTGTGAAGGTATGCTAATCCTGTATAGAAGCTCGGCGGATTTCTCGTTTAGATACATTTCATTATCACAGGTAGGCTCTGAACGAAACTTCTGTGTTCGCAATAGTACCTCTACTAGAAGGTTCTTCAGTTGATTTTCTTGAGCTTCAGTTGGTAAAAGTTTGATGAACAAACTCGTATCTACATCCCATCCACCCGATAGCATATAAGTCATGCGACTATCTGAGGTGTAGCCCAGTGCGCGTGCGACTCGTGGCTTACTATGGCTCGGTGCCTACTTTTCATAGTGCTTTGACTTCGGCTAATTTGGGAACTCTTCGGTACTGGCTATCTCAAGGCCAAGTAGCCCTATTGTTTTTTTAGAAATATCCCGAACCTTCATTTTCGTTTATATTTGCAGTATGGCACAGGCAGCTTCCCCAGCAGTAGGATGGCTTCACACCTCTGTCGGCAGAAAGGTCGTCATGGCTGCTACTGGGATCTTCCTCATGACATTCTTAGTAGTGCATCTCTCGGGTAACCTGTTGCTTCTACGAGGGGATAGGGGGGCAGCATTTAATGCTTATGCGGAGTTCATGAGCACCAATCCCTTCATTCGCGTATTGGAGGTCTTACTCTTCTTAGGATTCCTCATCCACATCTATCAGGGGCTGTACTTCATCCTCAAAGAAAAACAAGCTCGCCCCCAAAGATATACCCTAAATGCTGCTCATGCCAATACTAGCCTCTTTTCCCGAACGATGCGCATCAGCGCTGTGGTAGTGCTGGTGTTTCTGATTGTACATATGCGACATTTCTTCGTGGAGCATCGTATTCTTGGCACCTCTCTCACTATGTATGAGTCATGCAAGATTGCATTTGAGAACCCTCTTTATTCCGCCTTCTATCTATTCAGCTTTCTGCTGTTGGGCTTTCATTTAGTGCACGGATTTTATAGTAGCTTTCAGACTTTAGGGGTTATCCTAAATGCCCGAGTAGAGCGCTTAATCCGTACTGTAGGCATAGCCTTCACGGTATTCATCACTGTCGGATTTAGCGCTATTCCTATTTACTTCTTGGCAGCGAAATATTTTTAAAATTCATACCTATGGCAGAGATAGCAACACCAGTAGCACCCTCTGTAGTGCCAGCGCCCAGCTGGAGAGAAGGCGAGCTGATTCTACAGAATGCTTGTCCTACTGGGGATTTAGAAAAGCGGTGGACGCGCCATAAAGATAATCTGCGCTTGGTAGCCCCCCATAATAAGCGTAAGTTGGAGATTATCGTAGTAGGTGCGGGTTTGGCAGGGGCTTCGGCGGCTGCTACTTTGGGAGAGTTGGGCTACCGTGTGAAGGTATTTGTCTATCACAACTCCCCTCGTCGTGCCCATAGCATAGCAGCCCAAGGCGGCATAAACGCCGCAAAAAACTATCGCAATGACGGAGATAGTATATGGCGACTCTTCTACGACACTATCAAAGGGGGAGATTTCCGAGCGCGGGAATCTAATGTATATCGTCTGGCAGAAGTCAGCGTCAAGATTATAGATCACTGCGTAGCCCAAGGGATACCTTTTGCTCGGGAATACGGAGGCTATTTAGACACTCGTTCCTTCGGAGGTGCCCAACTCATGCGAACCTTCTACGCTCGGGGACAGACTGGGCAACAGCTTCTCCTTGGAGCTTATGCCGCCCTCCAGCGTCAAGTAGAACTTGGAAATGTACAGGTCTTCTACAATCACGAACTTCTGGATGTAGTCGTGGAAGAAGGCAAAGCCAAGGGAGTTATCGTAAGAAACCTCATTACAGGACAAATCTCTCGAGTTGCAGCCCATGCCGTGGTTTTAGCTACGGGGGGTTATGGAAATGCTTATTACCTTTCCACAAATGCCAAAATGTCCAACGCTACGGCTATATGGCGGGCTCACCGACGGGGTGCTTACTTCGGCAATCCCAGCTTCGTCCAAATCCATCCTACCTGCATTCCCCAATCGGGTGACTATCAGTCTAAGCTCACCCTCATGAGTGAGAGCCTGCGCAACGATGGACGCGTCTGGGTGCCGCGCAAAAAAGGCGATACGCGTCCACCTCATGAGACTCCTGATTCCGAGAGATGGTATTATCTGGAGGAGTGGTATCCTGCTTTTGGCAATTTAGTGCCTCGGGATATCGCTTCTCGTGCAGCAAAGCGGGTATGCGATATGGGATATGGGGTAGGCCCCACAGGTAGAGCGGTTTATTTAGATTTCTCGGATGCTATTCGTCGCTTTGGCAGGGAAGTCATCTATCAGCGGTATGGTAACCTCTTTGAAATGTATGAAGAAATCACGGGCGAAAGCCCCTGGGAAACCCCTATGCGTATATATCCCGCTGTGCATTATACGATGGGGGGGCTCTGGGTTGATTACAATCTTATGACGAATATAGAGGGGCTGTATGCTATTGGAGAAGCTAACTTCTCTGACCATGGTGCGAATCGTTTGGGTGCCAGTGCCCTTATGCAAGGATTAGCCGATGGCTACTTTATCCTGCCTTACACGATAGGGCATTATTTAGCGACACAGCTCACTCAAAAGCTCTCTACGGATACGGCAGCCTTCGCCGATGCGGAAAAGGAAACGCGCCAACGAATAGGCAACCTTCTCAACACTAAAGGCACTCGTACGGTGGATGAGTTCCACAGAGAACTGGGTAAAATTTTATGGGACCAGTGCGGATTAGCCCGGAATGCAGAAGGCTTGCGCACGGCTATGTCTCAAATCCGAGAACTGCGAGAGCGTTATTGGAAGGAAGTCAAAGTAGTTGGCACGAATGAAGGCTTCAATCAGACGCTGGAAAAAGCATTACGGGTAGCTGATTTCTTAGAACTGGGTGAGCTGATGATAATAGATGCTTATCACCGAGAAGAATCCTGCGGATGCCATTTACGAGAGGAGTATCAGACTGAAGAAGGCGAAGCCCTCCGCAACGACAAAGATTACGCCTATGTGGCTGCCTGGCAATGGCAAGGGGAGAAAGAGCCCCCTGTTCTTCACAAAGAACCTTTGACTTTTGAGTTTGTTAAACCTACTGTCAGAAGCTATAAATAACACAGCGTATGCGGTTCACGCTGAGAGTATGGCGGCAAAAAGATGCCAAGTCTCCGGGTCAGTTTGAAACTTATGAGGTGGATGGCGTACCAGCTGATGCATCCTTCTTAGAGATGTTGGATATTCTGAATGAAAAGCTCATCAAGGAGGGCAAAGAGCCTGTGGCTTTTGACCATGATTGTCGGGAGGGAATATGTGGCTCCTGTGGTCTATTCATCAATGGCAGAGCGCACGGCCCTCTACCCAACATCACTACTTGTCGGCTCTACATGCGCCATTTCAAGGATGGGGATACGATTACGATTGAGCCTTTCCGTGCACGTCCTTTCCCAGTAATCAAAGATTTAGTAGTAGATCGCTCGGCGCTTGATAGGATTATTCAGAAGGGCGGCTATATCTCCGTCAATACTGGAAGTGCCCCCGATGCTAACTCCATTCCCATCGCGAAAGCAGCTGCGGACAGAGCGTTTGATTATGCGACCTGCATAGGGTGCGGGGCATGTGTAGCTGCTTGTAAGAATGCTTCTGCGATGCTCTTCACCTCAGCGAAAGTGGCGCACCTTGCCCTGCTACCGCAAGGACAGCCTGAGCGTCGGGAGCGTGTCAAACGCATGGTTGCCCAGATGGATGCAGAAGGCTTCGGACACTGTAGCAATACTGGTGCTTGTGCCGTGGAGTGCCCTGCGAAGATACCCCTCTCCGCTATTGCCCGCCTTCAAAGGGACTTTATCTGGGCTAATCTCACTCCTGATCCCTACGCCCGCTGACAAAGTGCCATCTTAGACTTAGGCGAACCTGCCTCCCCACTTGGTCAGCGTAGAAGCGCATAAGGTCGGGATAAGCTCGGTACCGAACATTCAGCATGTTGTCGCCTGTGAGACCTATTTGCCATCGTCCCCGCTCGTAAGCTGTCTCTCCTCCTAAGAGGAGAAAACCGCGTGGCGGTCGGCTGTATTCTGCCCGCAGGTCATAGGGTCTGCGCGAAAAAGTGTAGCCTATCTGCGCCTCTAAGCGAAACCCTTTCTGGCTGAATTTCCCCCGTCCTCTCAAAGAGGGTGGAGGCAAGAGGGGCATCGGTATCCAAGTGGCTCTCTGATATTGGACGGCGCCCAGCGTAGCCTGACTGATTATCTCGGCTTCCCAAGGACCGCGCCGCCCAAGAAGCCACTTCCCTGAGAAGGTCAGCCAACCGGCAGGCGACTGCATATACAAGATAGAGAGCGAGGCTCCCCGCAGAGAAAGTACCGGCTCCCCTAAGGCTTCCCATATCCAAGCGGAACTTCCCCACAACCCTAAGCTCGCTTCTGCCCTGGAAGTGATGAAGGTAGAGCGCAGGCACACTACCGGCTCACTACGAAGGTGATTCCCTCCGATTTCAAATGCACCTTTACCCTGGTGATAGCCGAAGGCATAAAGCTCCGCAGGGTTAGGCGCTCTTCTAATCAGAGCCAGCTTTAGTCGCATCTCCAACAGTTGCGACAAAAAAAACTTTTTCTCCAGCTCTACGGCTAAGGGCAAGAATAGCCTTCTTACTTCAGGGAGGGGAGTTCCCCCTGTGCGCGGTACGACCTGTAGGAAGGCATAATGTACAGCCTCTACGCGTGTGCCTACTTCCCATGTTTTTCTCCTGTACAGCAGCCAAGCTCCTCCCATCTCCCGCCTAAACGAAGGAATAAAGTAAGCATATTGCCGCAGGTTTCGCTGGCGTTGAAGGAATACGCACCCTTCTAAGCCTGTGGTGCTCTGGTAGTTAAGATGGAGGAAATGGGTGGTGAGCTGAAGATTGAGGGCGATACCAGTGCCTGCGGTGTAGATTCCGACAGCGTCTTGTTCTTCGCGTAGATTGTACTGCCGTCCGTAGGTGAAATAAAACGCATGCCGAGCGCTGGGAACATAGCCTATTCGTATCGAGAAGAGTTCGTGGAGGGCATGCTGGAAAGGAGGGAGGAGTTCATAGTGAAACCGAGAAGGCACTAAGGGACGAGGGCTACGCATCGCTCGTTCCAAGTCGGTAAGATTGCCTACCTGCATGCCCTGAAAAATCCCCAGATCAGCGATATACGAAGCGTAGAAGGACTGAATGTGCCAGGCGGAGAATACTTTCTGCAGAGCGAAGCTGAAATGGCCTTGTTGGGTGGTCGTACCTGTGAGGAAGTAGTCGGGTGTGCGAAGGGTGCCCAGCTTGAGAGCGGAGCCTTGCAGACGATAACCCCAGCCCCGTAGGGTGCCGTGGAGTCGCCCACCTATGATTCCCCCTTTACCATTAGCTATGCCTGTGGAGAGAAATGTTCCTTCCAGGCGATTCTTGGGAAAAGTCGTGGGTAGCGGAAGGGCTATTACTCCACCTAAGGCTTCTGTACCATAGCGGACAGCATGAGGGCCCATGCGCACTTCTATTACTTCACTGCTGAAAGGGTCTATTTCGGGGGCATGTTCGGCGCCCCACTGCTGCGAGGCTAACGGTTGCCCCCCTTGCCAATACGCAATACGCGTGCCTTGCAGCCCTTCCAGTATAGGCTTTTGTATCAGCGGTCCTGCATAGGTTACGGCAACTCCCGGCAGTCCCTGAATCTGACCCACTAAACCCACTTCTGGAGGCTTCATTTGTTCCAAAGGCGCTGCTTCTATGTACCTCTTTCGCTCATCCTCAATAATCGTTGCATTTAGGCGCATCTTGCCCTCTATGTGAAGGGGCGCCTCTATTGGAAGGCTAAGAGTAGTCTCAGCAATCATAGTCGCTCCGTGCCAGACGCGCAGGGTGTAAGTGCCTGGACACAGGCTATGGATATGAAAATATCCTAAGCTATCTGCTTTCTCGCGTAGTTTAGGGGGTAATAGTTCTATATCGGCATACGGAAAGGGTACATAACCTGCTAATTCGCAAGGCTGCATGCAGGGAGTTTGCCCATACAAAAAACCCCACAGGGTGAGGGCATACCATCTTTTTGCTACTATGTGGCAAAAATAAGCTATTTGAGGCAAGAGTTAACTTTGTAAAGTGCAAAGACAAATCTGGGCCTGGCTACTGCTGGTGGGGATAGGGGTTGCTGGCAGGCTTCTCCCGCATCCGCCTAACTTCACTCCTGTAGAAGCAGTATCCATCTATGGAGGAGCGTGGCTTCAGCCGATTTGGCTAGCGTATGCTACGCCAGTACTGGTGATGGCGATTACTGATTTCATTTTAGGCTGGCATAATCTGTGGCCTTTTACTTGGGGGGGAATGGTATTAGGGGCGGTGTTAGGGAGAAACTGGCTGGAGCCGGGGCGCTGGCGATCGGCCGCTGGACTGGGCCTTCTGCAAAGCACCCTGTTCTTTCTCATCACGAACTTCGGGGTCTGGCTGCAAGGGTATTACGGCTATACAAGCCAAGGGCTGATTGCTTGTTATATAGCAGCCATTCCTTTCTATCATTATCAAGTGCTGGGTGCGCTTACTTTTAGTACGCTATTCTGGGCAGCTGAATATACCTTTCTTCGCAGGCTCTCGCCGGCTACGGCAAGATGAGACGCTTCTTGGCAGCCCCACCCCTCCTAAGCGGCTAAAAAAGCCCATTATTTACAGATGCTTCGTCGGAGAACCTCTAAAAGCCTGGCCTCTCCCAGCTAAGAAGCAGGTGTCTCTCCTTTGCGAACTTTGCGCCATCTATGAGCGAAAAGCCACTGCCCAAAGAGGGGATTCTCATTATCGGTACGGGTACGCTGGCGCGCTGGGCAGCCCAAATCGCCGAAGCCAGTGGTATGCTCGTATATGGCTTTACGCCTACTCGTCAGCACCCTCAAAAAGAACAGGAGGATATTTCCATCCTTCCCCCTATCACGCAAGCTCGGATTTATGGATTGATTCGGCGGGGAAAGGCAGGTTATATCTTAGGGCTGACAGACCCTGTGATGCGGGAGCGCATGGCCCACCAACTCTTTGAGAAAACCGAGCACGTAGCCTACTCTTGCATTCATCCTAATGTCTTCATCTCTCCTCATGCTGAGATAGGAGGGGGGGCTATCATTTTTCCTTATGTAGTGATTGCTTTCCGAGCCAAGGTAGGAGGGTATGTGGTCTTGGAGAGCCATAGCTCCGTAGGTGCCGGCGCCCTCATAGAAGATTTCGTCAATATCGGTAGCGGATGTCATATCGGAGAGGAATGTCGCATCAGTTCCTATGTGCGGATAGGGCGAGGTAGCGTGTTATACGCGGGAGTGAAAGTAGGAAAGGGCGCCGAAATCCTCCCCGGCAGTGTCGTACGAGAAGATGTGCGTCCTGGCGAAGTGTACAGCAGTTAGCGTATGGACTCGCTGAATGTACTTTTTTCGGTGTATCACAAGGAGTCTGTCTTGCCGTTAGCTCGGCGCTTCCACGAAACAGGTGCTCTGCTCTGGGCGACAGCAGGCACAGCGCACTTCCTGCGGGCTCAGGGGCTGCCTGCCCACTCCATAGAAGAACTCACAGGCTTTAGCGACCTCTTAGGCGGGCGCGTGAAAACGCTCCACCCGAGCATATTCGCAGGAATTTTAGCTCGTCCAGAAGATGAGCTGCCAATTAATCAGCCGCGCTGGCAGGCTGTAGTGGTAGAACTTTATCCCTTCCAACGAGAAGCCCCCCAGTGGGTAGAACTCATAGACATAGGAGGGGTAAGCCTCTTACGAGCCGCTGCCAAAAACTACGCAGCAGTTTGGGCTATCCCAGGACCTGATTACTACGAAGCGGCTCTGGAGGACATAGAGAAGTACTGCGGCGTCCCTCCCGTAGAAGTGCGCTTTCAATATGCCGCCCATACCTTCGCTTTCTGTGCCGCTTACGATTCTCGCATAGCTCAAGGATTTCTTCAAAAGCCTTTATCAGCTTGGTCCTTGCGTTATGGGGAAAATCCTCATCAAAAAGCTTTCTTCTTAGGAGAAATGCCCCAGCTTCACAGCACGCACAAAGAGCTCTCCTACAATAATCTCTTAGATTTGCATGTGGGTTGGCGGATAGTCAGAGACTGGGCTAAGCCTGCTTGCGTTATCCTCAAGCACACGCAACCTTGTGGTGCGGCTTATGCGGATACGCCCGAGCAGGCTTACCAGTGGGCGCATGAAGCAGACCCAGAAGCCGCCTATGGAGGGGTAGTAGTGTGCAACTTCTCCATAGAGGTGTCATGGCTGGAGCGCACTAAAGGACACTTTATAGATGTGCTGTATGCGCCAGCTTTTTCTGGGGAAGCGATAGCTTGGTTGCGCCGTTACAAGCCGGCTACCCTTTCTGTGCAGGGGCAAGGTTTTCGGGAGATGCCCTGGGAGGTGCGCAGCGCATGCGGTGGGCTTCTCTGGCAGGAAAGCCATTCCTCCGAAGAACCCGACATGCAACTTCGCTGGGCAGAACGCCTACTGCGCAGCTTGTATTCTAATGCAATTGTGATTCTGGAGGAGGGACGGTTGATAGCGGCTGCGAGCGGACAGACTTCCCGCATAGAGGCGGTGCGACTAGCGATTGCCCGGGCCCAGAAGCGGGGTTTCCAGCCTCAAACCGCACTCTTAGCCAGTGATGGATTTTTTCCCTTCCGAGATAGCCTGGAACTGACTCACGCAGTGGGGATTAGTCGGGTTGCTGTCCCACCCGGGGGCAAACGGCAAAATGAGCTTGAAGAATTCGCCCGTACCCACGATATTTGCATGACTTATTTCATGCATCGCCATTTCCGTCACTGAATATGTTTGGGCTGCTATTGAGACAGGATATAGCTATAGACTTGGGCACGGCAAATACCGTTATCATGGTAGATGGGGAGGTAGTGGTGGATGAGCCTTCTATTGTAGCGATTGACCAGACGAAAAACAAAGTCATCACCGTAGGGCAAGAAGCCCTATACATGCATGAGAAAGCCCACAAGAATATCCGCACTGTGCGTCCGCTACGGGGTGGGGTAATTGCGGACTTCGCTATGGCAGAAGCGATGATTCGGGGCTTTTTAGCTAGGATTCCAGGCTCCCGCCGCTTGCTCAAACCCAATCTACGACTCATGGTCTGCATTCCCAGCGGCATTACTGAGGTAGAAGAGCGTGCGGTGCGCGACTCAGCCGAGAGAGCAGGCGCACGGGAAGTGTATTTGATTCACGAACCGATGGCGGCTGCCTTGGGTATGGAGTTAGATGTAGAAGCCCCCGAGGGCAATATGATTATAGACATCGGCGGAGGCACTACCGAAATTGCCGTTATCACATTAGGGGGCATCGTATGTGATCGCAGCATTCGTACTGCAGGTGATGATCTAAATGCCGATATTGTAGAATACATTCGCCGTCAGCATAATCTCCAGATTGGGGAGCGTACCGCTGAACGCATCAAAATAGATATTGGCGCTGCGATGACCGAAATCCCCAAGCCCCCTCCCAATCAAGCTGTTCGGGGCAAAGACATCATGACCGGAACGCCCCGAACCCTCTCTATTTCCTACAAAGAGATTGTGAATGCCCTGGATAAATCCATCGTCAAAATCTTAGAAGCGGTCATGCAGACCTTAGGGAATACTCCCCCCGAAATCGCCGCTGACTTAGTGGAGCGGGGAATTCATATGGCGGGGGGAGGCTCGCTATTGAGAGGATTAGACCAGCGCATATCCCAACAGACCCATTTGCCAGTTCGCATCGCTGATGAGCCCTTGCGTGCGATCGCTAAGGGCACAAGCTATGCCTTACAGAATCTGCACCGCTTCCAGTTTCTTCTGGTGAAGAGCTAAGTCGTGGGACTACCCCTTTGGCTACGGCTATTAGCCCGTCCCCCTGTCCTTTGGCTTTTCCTACAAAGCGCCGCTCTATACTTCTTCTTCACCTATAATCCCACTCCTGCTCATCGGTTAGAACGCTGGCTTCTGGGGCTGAGTGCCTCTATACATGAAATTTTCTATGGATTAGCCCGGCCTTGGCTCGCACTGAGCGAAGTAGAGCGCCTACGAAAAATGAATGAAGAACTCCTAAATGCTTTAGCTACTATTCCTTTTCCTTCTCCACCCCTGAGTTATCCTTTGGCAGCCTGGGGGGATTTTACAGCTATGCAGAAGTACCGCTTCATCGCAGCAGAAGTCGTCTACCAGACAATTCACCATCGCGCCAACTACGCCATCCTAAACAAAGGCGGGCAAGATGGAGTATATCCCGGGCTAAGTGTAGTGGGGCACCGCGGCATAGTGGGAGTTATTGCAGAGACTACCGCTACTTATAGTGTAATGTATAGCGTGCTTCATCGGGATGTGCATGTAGCGGTAACACTGCCTCGGCATCAAGCAGTCGGTTTCACTACCTGGAGCACCCCCACGCTAAATGAACTCCATGTAGAGTATATTCCTCTCTACATTAGTGTGGAAGTAGGGGAAGAAGTTTGGACCTCATCCAATAGTCTCATATTTCCCGGGCGTATCCGTGTGGGGGTGGTAGAAAGAATAGAAAGTGATTTTACCCAAGGCTTTCATGAGGTCATAGTGCGCACTTATGAAGATTGGCAACGATTGGGGACTGTATTTATTCTCTGCCCCGCTTCATGAGAGAAGGAACAGCATTTCTGAACATAGGTTTTCTTACGCTGGTTTTTCAGTTAGGGTTAGCGAGGCATATCAGTGTGCATAGCTATGCAGTGCCGATGCCCTATGTGATGTACTGGTTGTATTTGCCTCTGAGTTGGAATCCTTACTGGGGGTTGGTAGCAGCGAGCGTATTTGGGGTGATTTTGGACATACTTTTTCCGCCTTACGGGCTTCAGAGCTTTTGTGGGCTGTGGGTCTGGGGGCTGCGGCGGTTTTGGCTGCGTGCCCTCCATCCTACTCTCCCCGAAAAAGCCGAAGCTACCCTCTTCCAACGATTCAGTAGTGGGGACTTTTTTGCTTATGGGTTCCCACTTACTTTATGGCACCACTTATGGTATATTTCCTTAGTGGAATGGAGCCTGGGCTTCCATACCCTGCTGCGCATAGGACTAAGTAGCCTTTACAGCTTTTTCTGGGAATGGGTTATATTTGAACTGCTGCTACATAGGTATCATGCGCGATAGGGCGGTCCAGCGTACGGGAAAGTTCTGGTGGTGGGTCATCGGTGGCACGGTCGCGGTATTTGTCCTGAGGTTGGCTCAGCTCCAGCTTTTTTCGCCAGAGAGTCGCCGTCAAGCCCAAATGAATACCATTCGCCGTAAAGAAGTGCTACCCCCCCGAGGCACGCTCCGAGACCGAAAAGAGCGCTTGTGGGTCTCTAATACCCCCCTCTTCAATATCTTCATCACGCCCAAGGATGTTTCTCGCTTGGATACCCCTCTCATGGCACAGTTTCTGAATGTTTCTCCTGCGCTGCTCCAGCAGCGGGTAGAAGCGGCTAATCAGTTTAGCCGCACGAAGCCGAGCTTACTGCTGCGCTATGTATCTCTACCTCGGTATGCCAGTCTCATGGAGCAGAAGTGGCGACAAACAGGACTGTCAGGACAGCTTGTACATACTCGGCAATATCTTTATCCTATCGCGGCGCATGTGCTGGGATACCTCAGCGAAGTAACTCCTCGCGAGATTGCTGAGTCCCAAGGCGCATACACGGCGGGAAACTTGATTGGGCGGGCTGGCATTGAACGGCAGTATGAGAGGCTCTTAGCAGGACGCAAAGGCTACCGGTTCGTCGTAGTGGATGCTATGGGCAGGGAACTATACCCTTATGAGGGCGGCATACACGATATTCCGCCAGTACGGGGCATGGATTTAGTCTTGAGTATAGATGTAGAGCTGCAGCAGTTTGCCGAAAGCCTCCTCCAAGGCAAAATAGGTGCAATCATAGCCATAGAGCCAGCCACAGGGGAGGTCCTGTGCAGTGCAAGTTCGCCCTCCTATGATCCGAATCTCCTTTCGGGAGAAGATGTAGGTACCCACTGGAACCTACTCCAACGCGCCCCGCGATATCCCCTATATAATCGTGCTATCCAAGCGATGTATCCTCCGGGTTCTCTCTTCAAACTTGCCAATGCCTTGATAGCTCTTCAAGAAAGTACGCTCGTACCTGCTATGACTTATCCTTGTGCGATGGGCTACATCCGCAACGGCGGAAAGCCTGCCTGTCATGCCCACCCCTCTCCCTTGGAATTAGTAAGTGCCATCCAGCATTCCTGCAACGCATATTTCGCTTCGGTATTTAGTAACTTTCTGCATCATCCCTTTTATGGCAAGGTAGAAGTTGCTTATGAACGGTGGCGAGATTACATGCTTTACTTAGGAATAGGGCGCAGATTAGGGGCTGATATTCCAGGTGAAAAGCCAGGCTTTTTACCTACACGGGCTTACTATGATAGACTCTATGGCAAAAGTCGCTGGAACTCACTCACTATCATCAGTAATAGCATAGGGCAAGGAGAGATTCTCATGACGCCACTGCAAATGGCTAATCTAATGTGCATTATTGCGAATAGGGGATATTATGTACAGCCTCATTTTTTGCGGTATGTGTATGGGCAGCCTCATCGGCGGGTGAGTTATTTTGATACGATACGCGTGCCGATAGATTCGGTATATTTTGAGGTTGTGATAGAGGGCATGGCGAAAGCCGTAGAAGCTGGAACAGGCTATTCCGCTCATGTACCGGGCTTAGAAATCTGCGGTAAAACGGGCACTGCCCAAAATCCTCATGGAGCAGACCATTCTATTTTTGCGGGTTTTGCGCCGAAGCATCGTCCTCGTATAGCCGTTGCGGTTGTCGTAGAGAACGGAGGGTGGGGCGCCACATGGGCAGCGCCCATCGCCAGCCTCATCATAGAGAAATATCTCACAGGCACTACCACTCGCCCCCATCTGGTGGAGTATATCAAGAAAACCTCGCTTATTCCGCAATAGCATGCATACGCGTCCGCTTCGTTTGCACATTACTACCTTGGGCTGTAGTAAGAACATATATGACTCGGAGCGACTCGCTGCGGCTCTATCCGATGCTTATAGACTTACGCACTCACAAGAGCTGCGTCCTGCAGATGTGGTCATCCTGAATACTTGTGGGTTCATAGACCGAGCTAAGAAAGAGTCCGTAGAAGCCATTCTACGCTATGCAGAAGCCCGCCGCAAAGGAAAAATTCAACGCTTCTATGTAGTAGGTTGCTTGGTGGGGCGGGACCGAGCCACGCTGGAAGCCGAACTCCCCGAAGTAGATGGATTTTATACACAAGCTGAGTGGGATAAACTCATAGAAGAACTGCAGGGTGACCTACGGCGCTATCTCCTGGGCGAACGCAAACGCATAGGATATCCTCATCATGCTTATCTTAAGGTTTCGGAGGGCTGCGACCGTAAATGCAGTTTCTGTGCCATACCGCTCATGCGAGGCAAGCATCGTTCCCGTCCGATAGAAAGCATCCTCCACGAGGCCCAACATCTCATTCAAGAAGGCGTGAAAGAAATCAGTCTGATTGCACAAGACCTTACTTATTATGGAATAGACCTATACGGAAAACGGCGCCTAGCCGATTTGCTGGAGAAACTCGCTGCTCTACCAGGAATAGGTTGGATTCGTCTGCATTATGCGTATCCGGCGGGTTTTCCAGAGGAGATTCTTTCGGTTATGCGGGATGCCCCCCCTATATGTAAATACTTAGACATGCCTTTGCAGCATATATCGGATGATATTCTGCGGCGTATGCGGCGCGGGCTCACGAGAGCGCGTACCGAAGCCCTTTTGGAGAAAATCCGTACGACTATTCCCGGCATCGTATTGCGCTCTACTTTCATCGTGGGCTTCCCCGGAGAAACTGACAAAGACTTTCAAGAACTTTTGGATTTCTTAGCGATTTATCGGATAGAGCGAGTAGGGGTGTTCTTATATTCGCATGAAGAAGGGACGGCTGCCTATGCTTACTCCGATGATGTGCCCCTTCGTGTGAAAAAGCAGCGTTATCATCAGCTCATGACCCTCCAGCAGAAGCATTCGTTAGAATGGAATCGGCAGTGGCTTCAGCAGACGGTGCCTATCTTAGTAGATGAACGGCGAGACTCAGTTGCGATTGGGCGTACGCCTTACGATGCGATAGAGGTAGATAATGCAGTTCATGTGCATGATCCCGAAGGCAAGCTCATACCTGGGGAGTTTGCGCAGGTGCGGGTGGTGGATGCTACTGAGTACGACCTTTGGGCGCAGCCCCTTTGAGGTACGCGTCCTTCCTGCCGCCCAAGAAGCCCTAATCTGGCTCTTCTTCCACCCCAGCGAATACATTCAGCGTGAGCACAGTTGTAGCGCTTCCTACGAGATAGAACTTATCATACGAGATAGTTTGCGCATTTATTACCGGTTTGTTCGGGATGTTTATGTAGAGAGTAGTGGCGAAGAGGTGCCGCTTACGATGAATACGCTGAGTTGGCGCGTACCCCTGCGCTCCGCAGGCCTCAAGTGGGAGGTTCTACTCTGGGACAAAGAGCGGCATCAATCCTCTTGGAAAGAAGGATTTTTCTCAGCTGCGCTCCCGCCTGTCTATAGTGTATTCCTACAGGGGAAAGGATATAGCTTGGAAGACTTCACGCGGGAGCAGGTGATTGGATATGTGCTGCCAAAGGGCGCTTATTGGGCAGAAGTAGCGTTGTATCGTGGGGAACAGACGCTACCCGAACTAATACGCTATCTATCCATAGAAGAGCGTCGCTTCATCTTACAGGCTACGGGAACTTGGGATACGCTACGGTTATCCTGGCGCCCAGAAGAGTTCCCAGCCGGACGGTATTTAGTAGGCATATTCTTCTATCAAGGGGGACGGCTCTGTCTGGAATGGCTTCACCCCATTCTCCGCAAGTAAAAGGCAAACTGAACGCCTCTCCCAGAGAAAGCTTGCCACTCGCCCTCCCAGGCGAATCCGATAATTTCTGCAGTAGAGAGTTCTAAGGTCTCTCCTTTCCAGCGGCTTGCTAAATAACTCCACAGGGGATTATGACCTATTAGAGCTACTGCTTGAATCTCAGAGGGGAGAGACCTGAGAGCCTCCAGAATAGCGTCATCTCGCTCGCGGTAGAAATCCATGATTCCCTTTACAGCCTCATGAGGTAGGGAGCACACTTGAGCCAGCAAATGGGCAGTATGCCACGCGCGTATAGCGGGGCTGGAGAGGATGTAGTCTGGCCGATGCCCTTCGCGTAGAAGCTGTTGCCCTTGCTGTAGAACATCGCGTATGCCTCTCTCGCTCAAAGGGCGATTGAAGTCAGAGACGCCACCTTCAGACCAGTCCGACTTCCCATGCCGCATGAGTATAATGTATCTCATAAACGGAGAATGCGAAAAAAGAGGATTTCGCCGGATTCTGTCTCCACACCTAAGATAAAGCTTCCTTGAGGTATTTCATGCAGGGATAGACTGGAGGCGCCTACTTGTTCAAGTAGGCAGCGGCCTGTCCAGTCGTAGAGCAGGATTCGGTGGGGGGTAACTCCTTCTATGTGATAAGCATGCGAATGTAGAACGAGACGAGGAGCAGGACGGGAGGGTTGAGCGACAAAGAGCAGGTTTGCGCACTGGGTTGATGTTGCAGGGCCTCCCCGTTGCTGGTGATTTGTAGAGCTGATTAGTGATGCTCCCCTTCCCGTCAAAAAGGTGCGCATTCGCAGTATCTGGAGTGGAGTAAAGTGAGTCATGCAGCTATCATCCGCATAACCCATGAAGTTATAGACGGGGTCTGGTTGGTCGGTGGGGGTTTCTGTGCAGGTATTGGGGGGTACGGAAGGGCAATCATAAGCGGCATCCCGCTGAGGAGGGGTATCACAGATTTGGTCTCCCTCTATGGCGCATGTAGCAGGTGTAGTGCCGCGACACCCCCCTTCAAAAGGGTGCAGCAAACTAAAAACATGTCCCACTTCATGGACAGCCGTGCGTCCTTTATGATAGGGATATTGGGTGCCAGGGCCCTCCCCCACTACATAACTCACTAATACCACCCCCGGTAGGCTTTCGGGATCATCCAGAGAGCGTGCATATCCAATCACCTGCATAGGCATAGAATGTACTATCCATATATTGAGAAAGCTGTCTGGCGGCCAATAGCGCGATTTCTTCAAGGTATCTTCTTCTACTGTCCAGTCATGATTACCTAAGGGCGAGAGCATCCAAGTAACCCCACAAGTAGCCACACCTCCCGGGCCATAACGGGGTAGATAAAACTGGATTCGGCTCGCTGCATAGTCTCGGTTGAGAATCTCTATCTGACGCACCAGCCGAGAATAGGGTATTATCTTAGCAGAGTCAGGGACTATCACATGAAAAACAACGGGGACCCAGAGAGTTTCTTGGGTCAGTTCATAGCGGTGGAAGGGAGGATGGGATAGATGGAGAAACTGCTTATCGGCGGGGCAATATCGCTGGGCTTGCAGCCATCCCCAAAAAGTGCTGAGCACTATCCATCTCAGAGCCATTTCTTTATCTTGAAGTACCAGAGGGTGAGAATAGAAGAGGCAATAATCATCGCCCACGCCAGCGGGTAGCCGTAAGACCATTCTAACTCAGGCATGTCTTTGAAGTTCATACCATAAATGCTCGCTATGAGGGTAGGTGGCGCAAATACCACAGTAATCACGGCAAAGATACGAATGATGCGATTTTGCTCTAAGTTTAGCAGGTTCAAGATGGTATTTTGTATGGATTCAAGGCGCTGAAAGCTGAAGCTAATGTGTTCTATCAAGGAAGAGATATCCTTGAGCAAGATGCGGACTATTTCTCGGGATTTTTCGCCGAGTTTGCCGGAGCGTATGATGAGGGAGAGTACCCTTTGTACATCAAAGAGAGCCTCTCGCAGAAGTATCAAAAACTCTTGTAGTCTCTGAAGCTGTAGGACTATATCTTGTCTTTCCTCTAAGTTTGCCTCGTGGAGCTGGGAGGAGATTCTATTGATGTACTGGGAAATAAGCTCTATGTTATCGGCATCGGCGTCTACGATCTGAGCGAAGATAGCGAGCATAAGCTGAATGGGGGACTCGGTAAGTTCGGGGTCGGAGCGCAGTCGCCGAATGAACTCCTGAAAAATACGGCTCTCTGAGTTACGAAGGGTAAAAACCTTATCTTGTAGCCAGACGAGAGCGATGTTTTGTTCTACGAGTTCTATGGTTTGGTGGTTGAGGCGGACCTCCATGAGGCGCAGGCTAATCCGAATCTGCTCATCATCTTCGTGGTAGCGAGAGCTCGTTTCTATTTCGGCGCCTTCTTTACGAGTGGGGAACTTGAAGCCGTAGTAGTTTTCAATTACCTTGAGCCATTCGGGTGGAAGTTCGCATGCATCCACCCACAAGTAAGGAGAAAGATCAAAGGGAGAAAAGGTTTCTTGAGAGAGCCACCGGGCTTGGCGATAGGGGCTGAACCGGTAGGCGCGTAACATAGGGCAAATTTACACCTATCTACTCCACAGAGATAGGAATGGAAAGGGTAGTCATACACTGCTGGAGTTGCGGTTCTAAGGGGTGGATGCCGTCGTTGAGGATGCAGTAATCGGCGAGAGCGATTTTGCGCCATTCGGGCCACTGCGTTCTCATGCGAGCAAGGGCTTCTTCGGAGGACATGCCGCGTTGGCGCAGTCGTGCTAAGCGCACCGATAACGGCGCATATACCACGACCAAATGGGTGAGTCCTTCCCCTGCATGGGCTTCCAGAGTGAGGGCTGCTTCTTTCCAGATGGCGGGGTAGCCTTCCTTTTGACGAGCTGCTACCCATGCCAAAAAATCCTCAATCGTCCGAGGATGAACAAGCTGATTGAGGCGATGGCGCAACTCAGTCTCCCGAAAGATTCGCTCCGCAATATAGGCTCTATTTAGCTTTCCGTCTGGTTGAAATGCCGACTCCCCGAAGAGTTCTTGAATCTTTCTCTTGAGCTGGGAGTCTTCTTCCATAAGCTGGCGGGCTCGCTGGTCCGCCTGGTAGACAGGATACCCAGCCTGAGCTATCTTCTCTAAGATAAAGGTTTTACCCACGCCAATTCCTCCTGTGATACCAATCACTTTCATTAGCGTACGTAGCTAAAATGGAGTACATTAGGGGAAATCTCTACATATCGGGCATGAGGGTAACGCTTACGCAGTTCGGGATATACTACTGAGTCGCCACGAAGCACCTTTTTCACATTGACGACGACCTCAAAGTCGGAGCGTTTCCACTCCTTGAGATGGGACTCAGGTATCCAGAACCGCACTGTAACATAAGCAGGACGCAAGAAGAAAGGACGACCAGGTTCGTCTTCTAAGATTGGGGTGAGTTCTACGCTGGCAGGAATGAATCGGGTAATATGAGCCTGAACCCACAGGGTCTCTGGATAAACCCCCATAGGAACAGGAACGGGATACAGGTGCTTGCCGGAGCGAGCTACGAGTTGAACCTCAGGAATCTGGGCTAAGGTGAAAGGTTCTATAGCCCATACACTATCGCTAACCCAAGTGGGTGGGACCACGAAATCCATACCTTCGGGCATGATCCATCGTACGATTGGGCGCAAGGGGAAGCGGCGAATTCGTTTGCAGAGTTCGGGATGGGCTTCCCAGGTGAGCCGCAGCGAAGAGCTTGCCTGTGGCGGCTTAAAGCAAAGGCGCACCGGTGAAATCGTATCTATGCGTTTCCAGAAAAGTAAGGCATATCCTGTGCCTTCCACTTGGAGATGAGCCTCAGTGGGATAACCTGCACTTTCTGGCAGAGGCCAGAGCTTCACTTTATATTCTATCCGATAGGTCTGCTCTAAGCGAATAGAGAGCCAGATAAAAAAAGCACCGATAACAGCTATGCCGTACAGAATCAGTAGCCTCATTAGCCCTCAGAGGGCTGAGCATACGAGCGTACAGCCGCTTTCTCTATGCGAAGGCGTACATTCCGGTCTACCTCCAGCAGGAGTGTATCTTTCTCTATCGCCACAATCTCTCCGTAAATCCCAGAAGTCGTAACGACTTTATCTCCTTTTTTGAGGGAGTTGCGAAATTCTTGTTCTTTTTTCTGCTGGCGACGCTGCGGAAGGATTAAGAAGAAGTAAAAAATAGCGAACATCCCCAGTAGCAAGACAATCTGCATGATGATAGGTTGTACTGGGGGGCTACCTTGGGCGGTATCTAACCAGAGCATTATTGTTTCGCAGATACGACGGTTCCTCGGAAGCGCAAAATATGGCTCGGGGGCTCTGTATTAGCCATGACAGTTACGGTTTTCATCTGCTCGCCCACGCGTCCCTGTGAGTCAAAAACTACTTCTACATAACCTTCGCCGCCAGGGGGAATTGGTTCTTTGGTCCAAGAGGGCACGGTGCAACCGCAGGAAGGTTTCACATCCGTGATTTGGAGAGGTACATTCCCGGGATTGCGCACTTTGAAGCGATAAGAGGCTTTTTCTCCTTCTCGGATGCGCCCAAAGTCATGTTCCATCTTATCAAATTCTATGCGAGCGGTAGGGGCTGGAGCTTTTTGCTGAGTGGTGTCGGCAGCAGTTTGCGAGGATTCGGGGCGAGAGGTAGTGCAGCTTATCGCAAATAAAAGGGTGACCACCGCTACGACTCTCATGGCACGCAAAAATAGGAACTTCTCAGCGAGTAGTGCCACGCACCTCGCCCAAAAGCCCTTCTATTTCTAAGAGAAGTTGCTCGGCTTTTTTGTACTCATCGGGACGCAGTCCACTCTCCATAAAGGCTTTTTGACGCACCTCTTCATAGGAAGAGGGTGAATCGTCGCTGCCAATCTTAGATTTGAGTGCTTGCCAGTATTCACTGAGTTTGCGGCGCAAGCGCCGGCGCGTATTTACGCCGCTATCGGGGGCTACGAGAATCCCCACTACCGCTCCCACCGCTACGCCTGCTAAGAATGCCCAAAAAGCACTACTCCCTCGTCCTTCACTCATAGAGGCAAATGTACGACAAAACTGGGCCAGCCTTGCTTACGCAGAAGGTTGCGAAGTCTTTCGGCTTCCTTTCGGGCGCTGAAGTGCCCTACAAGCACTTTATACCCGTCTCGGGTGCGCCATAGAAACACAGCCTCTTTTAGTTCATTAGAGGCATTTTGGGCAAGGCTAAGGGCATTCGCTTCGTCCTTGAAGGCACCGATTTGGATAGAGAAGGGGCGCGGAGTTAGAGGTTTGCCTTCGGGGGTGAAGAACGTGTATTGAGAGGCTTCTGCAGGCAGTGAGGCGGGAGAGCCGACAACTTCTATATGCACCTGAGCAATACCCTGAGCTATGATGCCTAACTCTCGGGCTGCGCGTTCCGACAAATCCACAATCCGTCCTACTCGGTGCGGACCGCGATCATTAATGCGCACGATAACGCTGCGTCCAGAACGCTTCTCCGTAACTCGTATCTGCGTTCCAAAAGGAAGCGTGCGATGAGCAGCCGTCAGGGCATTTCTATCGTACTTTTCACCTGAGGCAGTCCGCCTTCCGTGAAAAGAAGGGGCATAGTATGAAGCCTCGCCTTCTTCCGTGTAACCTATCTGAGCTAAAAGCTGAGATAAACTCCATGCACTTAGGACAGTTAGTAGAGTGAGCGAATTTATTTGTCCCATAGGGCGGCGGCTATCGCCGCGAAGCTGTTAGCTTGCAGGCTCGCCCCTCCCACTAAGCCCCCATCTATGTCGGGCTGACGAAAAAGCTCATGGGCATTTTCGGGTTTGAGGCTTCCTCCGTAGAGGATGGGGATGTGGGAGGCGGGGGCCCCCAGCTCCGTAAGAAGCTGCCGGATGAAGGCATGAGCCTCTTGGGCTTGGTCAGGGGTGGCGTTGATACCCGTACCAATCGCCCATACAGGTTCGTACGCAATAGCGAGCTGATTCCATGCTACGGATACCCCTTGGAGTACCTCCAAGATTTGCTGGCGAAGGACATTCAAGGTCTCGCCGCATCGTCGCTCCTCCAGCGTTTCTCCGATGCAGTAGATGACCTTGAGTCCTCGGTGTTGGGCATCCAGGAGTTTGCGTTGAAGAAGGGGTGCTTTTTCTGCAAAGTACTGCCTTCGTTCGGAGTGCCCTACAATAAGCCACGCGCCACCGCTGGCGCTTACCTGAGCCACAGAAACTTCCCCTGTGAAAGCTCCAAACTCCCCAGGATAAGCATTTTGAGCCCCAACTTGTATAGAGGAATGTTTTAGGATGTTAGCGATTTCTCGGAGATACAATAGCGGCGGAAAAATCACCGTGGGTAGATTTTGCCAGCCTTTTTCCTGCCAGTGGTGCCGAAGCTGCTGAGCAAGGGCTTGTGCGGTGTCGGCGTAGAGGTGCATTTTCCAGTTGGCTGCCAGTAGCTTCCTCATAGCAGAATAAGCATGATAGGTTGGGGCAGGCGCCCTGTAGGCATGAAAAGTACCTCACCCCCTCGTTTTCGGACCTCGGCTATGAAAAGGTCAATCCCATTTTGTGTGGGAAGATTGCGTTTCTTCCCAAGGAGCTCAGAAGCAGGGAAACTATAGCCTTCTTCCACAAACAGTACTAACGGAGAAGCAGGGGCTTCTTGCAGGATTTCCCAGATTTCCTTAGGGCTCTGGGTCTCTGAATAATCTAAAAAAGGTAGGTACATTTGGGCAAGTACCTGATGCTGACGCTGTAAATGCTGCTGTACCTGAGCAAGGATTATCTCGGGGGATGCTGTCTCAGGGACACCTCCTATCACTGATAAGGCACTTTTGCCTTCAAACCGCTTAGCCAGTTCCCGAATAATCCGCTCTTCTCCCATAAGCAAAGTAGGTACTCTCTCTTCGTCTAAGTAAAAGCTGATAGTTTGCTGGAGAGTCTCTTCATATTTGACGAGGGCCATAGTGTAGGAAGAACGAGCCATTTGCGCGAAGAGTTCAGAATAATGCGGTGAATCTGTGAAGGTATTTTGCATTTGATGGCGAGCTTTTTGAAGCTGATGGAGAGCCTCCTTCACAGCAGAGGGTAAAGCCATCGGAAAAAGCCTACCTCCAACATATTCAAATAAACGGGCGGTATTCTCCGATACAAGCACTACAAATAGCGTATGAGTACGATATAAAGCATATAAAGCAGGCCCCACCTTTAGCGATTTGCCTAAGTGAATCTCCTCTTCCCATACAAAAGGTAGAAATATAGCTTGCGATTCGGAGGTCGTAACGGCGAGGAGCCATGTACCGCTTGCGAGTGTATTATTCTCCACGACCTGCCCTATGGCAAACTCTAAGTTCGTGCGAAAATTCTCTGCTGCCTTGCGATCCTCATGCTTGGCGATTGCTTTTTCGGCTTTCTCCCGAACCTTTTCTATCTCGGTGGAAAGCGTAGCGGGAGTTTCTGCCACAGGCAAGTAGGCGGTGAGAGCTAAGGGCGCTTCCACCTCCGCTAAACGAAGTACCTTGTGGAACCTTAGCGACTCCATAAGCCGTCCGAATGCCCTATCTTTACCGCATGCGAGATATTCATGACCATGCAAAATAAAGGGTTTCTGCTTTTTCTTGGAGGGGTGACTTTGGTGGGGGGTATGGCTTCGCTGTGGCTGCCACACTGGAGCGGAAGCCTCTATGTGCTGATTGTCATGGGGTATCTCTTTCCAACTTTCCGATGGAGAGGCGCTGTAGCTGGTGGTATCATAATGGCTCTGATTTGGCTGATTTTAGCGCTGGCTTGGGACATTCCTAATCAGGGACTCCTCGCAGAGAAAATAGCCGCTCTTTTCAGCGTCTCTCGCCCAGTACTCTGGCTCATGACCACTCTAATAGGCTTCCTATTGGGAAGCGTGGGAATAGCAATAGGACAAGCTTTATACGCCATCTTACCCCAAAAGCCCCCTAAACTCCGTGGCGAAGGCTAAGGACTGGCAGCTTTCGGGATGGCTTCTGATAGGATTTTTGGTGGGTGCAGGGCTCGGTATGCTCGTCCGCAGCCTAGGACTTGACCAGGGACCTTTACTCTTTATAGCCAAGATGTGCGGTGAGGTCTTTTTGCGGGGTATCCTTATGCTCATTTTGCCTCTTATTGTGCCGATGCTGCTTCTGGGGGTGCAGAAACTCACGCAGACCGGCGCGATGGGCAAAATAGGCATAGCAACCCTTTTCACTGTGCTGGGGCTTACGGGGATAGCAGCGAAGATAGGACTGCTCTTAGCTAATCTCATTCAGCCCGGCCAAATGCTCTCTCCAGAAGCGCGCCAGAGCCTCATCCAGCGTTTCGGTACTGCTTCTCCCGCAGGGAAAAGCCTTAGCTCCGAGCTTTTCCTCAACCTCATTCCCAAAAATCCCTTCTACGACATAGCTACCGCTTTCACCCCCCAGCAACAAGGAGGACTTTTAGCCGTAGTGAGCTTTACGCTGCTCTTAGGACTTGCATTAGCCCGCTTGCCCTCCGAACAAACAAACTCATTCTACCAAGCCCTAAATATCCTCTACCAAGCCAGCCAGTGGCTTCTTATGCAGATTATGCGATGGATAGCGCCTATCGGAGTCGCTGGGCTTATTTTCCAAGCCGTAGTAGGTTTGGGGGGGGAACTTTTCCTCCTTCTGGGGCTGTATGCACTGACGGTGATTATTGGGCTTCTACTTCATGGGGGAGGGATTTATACACTCTTTTTGCGCTATTTCTCGCGCTGCTCCCCTTGGCAAGTGTTGCGCCAGAGTAGCCCCGCTCTGCTCATAGCTTTTTCTTCTGCCAGTAGTAATGCTACCTTGCCCACCACGCTCAAAGTAGCCATAGAGCGCCTGCACTTATATCCACCTGTGGCGCAGTTTATCTTGACCTTAGGCGCCACCGTCAATCAAAATGGCACCGCCTTGTATGAAGGAGTTACTCTTCTGTTTCTGATGCAGGTATTTGGCGTGCCGCTCAGTTGGGGCGAACAGATTCTAATCGTAGGACTGGCTATGCTCATAGCCATAGGAGCAGCGGGGGTACCTGGCGGTTCTTTACCCCTTTTGGCGGGAGTGCTGCCTCAGTTTGGTGTGCCCGCTGCCGCTATTGCGCTCATCTATGGCATAGACCGCTTCTTGGACATGATGCGTACGACGCTCAATGTCTATGGCGACTTAGTGATTGCCACTTATTTGAATCGCCTATATTATGGAAGTCCTGCAGACCCGACAACAACTCAAAACATGGCGCAGTAAGGTACATGGTTCGGTGGGCTTCGTGCCCACGATGGGAGCCCTGCATGAAGGGCATCTCGCCCTCGTGCGCCAAAGCCTCAACGAAAACCCCTGGACCCTCATCAGCATTTTTGTCAATCCTCGGCAGTTTGGTCCTACAGAAGACTATCACCGCTACCCGAGAAACTTAGAGGCTGATTTACGCTTGCTGGAAAACTTAGGTGCTTCCGCTGTGTTTGCCCCGCCGGTGGAAGAGATATACAGTCCTGAGGATGAGATTCACATCAGTCTTACGCGAATGAGCCGCCTATGGTGCGGAAACTACCGCCGAGGACATTTTGATGGCGTAGCTCTCGTCCTCGCTAAATTTTTCCACTTAGTTCATCCCACACGAGCCTACTTCGGTGAGAAAGACTTTCAGCAAGTGCGCTTAGTGGAGAAAATGGTAGAAGAGCTTTTCTTCCCCATCCAGATTGTACGGGTGCCTACGGTGCGAGAATCAGATGGATTAGCGATGAGTTCTCGGAATACCTATCTTTCTCCTCGTGGCAGGGCGCAGGCGATCGCTTTGTACAAGACGCTACAATACATTCAGACCCTTATTCCCACGCATCTCAACGTAGAAGAGCTACTGCGAGAGGGACGCTCCTATTTGACTGAACGGTTTCCTGAGGTACAGTTAGAGTATTTGGCTATCGTGGATGAGTATTCGCTGGAGCTTATAGAGCACCTGCATCAGAGTGCGCATCCGCGAGCCCTAATAGCTGCGCATGTGGAAGGGGTTCGGCTCATAGATAATATGCCCTTACGAGTGGGCGATTGACACCTGGAGGCAGCGGTACGGGTCTTCTTGTGGAAGAAATACCACCTTCGCCCAAGGGGGAGAAACAGTAAAAGGCAGCCGGTCAGCCCATTCTATGAATACAAGCGAAGCATTTTGTATGGCTTCTTCCAGTTCTGCCCAGCGCGAGGGAATATCCCAAGGAAATCGGTACAAATCTACATGCACTGCCTGGCGATATCTATGAATATAGGTGAAGGTAGGACTGGCTACTTCTTCACCTATCCATGTGCGTACGAAGGTTGTTTTACCGCTGCCGAGCGGCCCCTCTAAAAGCCATATTCTAACTTCAGGGTGAAGCGCTTGCACTTCCGCTACGACCTGAGGAAGTTCGGCGAGGGTATAACATCGTTTATATGATAGCGTTTCGGTAGGCACAGGGCTAACCATTAGATGCCGAACCTTTGACTTCCAAGCGCACAAAAGGCACAATAATCTCCTCTAAGCTGACGCCCCCATGCTGATAGGAGTCTTTATATAGGCGTACGTAGTCGTTGTAGTTGGTAGGATATACTAAGAAGCGGTCTTCCATCGCAAAGAGATAAGTAGAACTGGCTGTGGCTCGGGGCAGTTTGCCCTCCTCAGGCTTGCGGATATGAAAAACGCTTTTCTCCTCCTTGTCAAAGCTCAAATTTCGCCCTTGTTTATAGCGGAGGTTAGTAGTTGTTTCTCGGTCGCCCATGACGCGCACGGGACGCTTGACTTGCACGAAGCCGTGGTCGGTCGTGATAAAGACTTGCGATACATATTGGGGGAGAAGCCGAAGTACTTGTAGCACTGCAGAGGTCTCTAACCATGCGCGAGTCGTGGCTCGCAGTCCGATATCGTTGGCAGCGAGTTCTTTGAGGATGTTCATTTGTACGCGCGTGTGAGCCAATAGGTCTAAAAAGTTAAATATCAAAACGACCACGGAGTTTTGCTGAAGGATTTGAGGCAAGCGCTGCAGGAGACTGCGGGATTCTTCGGGGCGAAGAACTTTTTCATAGGCTACCTTAGGGGGAAGTTTATGACGGCTCAGAAGGTCCCCGAAAAATTCCTCTTCAAATAAGTTTTTGCCTCCTTCTTCGTCGTCATCGGCCCAGTAGCGGGGGTAGCGCTGGGCGATTTCCAGTGGGAAAAGCCCTGAAAAAAGACTATTACGCGCATACTGGGTAGCCGTGGGTAAAATGGAGAAAAAAAGATGTTCTTCTGCTACATAGTAGTAGGGCGCAATCAAACTCTCCAAGACTTTCCACTGGTCGTACCGCATGCCATCTATGAGAATCAGTACTACTGCTTCTTTGGGACGACTTCCGATATGGGGCAAGAAGAAGCGAGGCAATACATCGGGTGACAGGGTGGGGCGCTGCGCAGTATGCACCCATTCTAAGTAGTTTTGGACGAAGAAACGGCAGAAGCGCAGATTCGCTTCGGTGCGCTGGCCATCTAAGATTTCGCGGATTTCAGAAGCCTCAGACTTTTCTAAAGCAATATCCCAATAGACGAGCTCTTTATAGATAGCGTACCACTCTTCTAAGGTGGGGTCAAAAGCCAGTATCGTAGCGATGCGCCGAAAGTCTCTTTGATAGTCTAAGTGGGCTTGCTGTTGCTGGAGGATGGCTTTACTGAGTATGCGCCGGCAAGCAGAAAAGAGCTGTTGTGGTGAAACCGGCTTGATGAGAAAATCAGCAATATCTATGCCCACCGCTGACTCCAACAGGCTCTCTTCTTCATCTTTTGTTACCATGATGACTGGCAGGTGCGGTTGAAGTTTCTTCACGCGACGGGTTACTTCTATGCCGTCCATGCCGGGCATGTGCTCATCTACGATGAGGAGGTCTATGGGTTGGCGCGTTAGAATATCCATCGCTTCACTTGGGTGGCGTGCCGAGAGCACCTCAAATCCCTTCGCTGTGAGATGGAGAATTTGCGGCTCTAAGTGCTCTATCTCATCATCTACCCACAAAATCCGGGAACGCATACCCCGAATATACGCGAATTCTCTATACTTTTGACTAATGTCCGCGCCGCTGGTGATTGGATGGCTTCCTTCGGCTGCGTCTTGTGCAAGTTTTTTGTCTCTCCTGCAGGGGGAGATCGGAGAAGCCTCTCTGAAGCTCTTTCGCCGTGCAGAAGAGGCGCACGCCTATGCAGAGAAAAGTATTTTGCAGGGAGAAGAACCCTTTCTCTTCTTAGCTCGGCTGCCAGAAGGAGCGGTTTTTTTGGAGGAGCTTCTACGGCGCTGGCCGTTAGCGTATGGGATCGGACTATATGAGCAGGAGGGGCAAATCGTCTCTCTGGAAGTCCCGTACCTACCCCTCAAGGCCAGTGCAGACCCTAATACCTTGCGTTTTCATTTACGATTGCTACGCCAGCGCTATGAGGAGCGGCTTCAAAGCGAGAAAAAAAACATGCTCCTTTCTGAACTTCATCGCGTATCGCTTTCCCTCACCGCCGAAGTGCGATTAGAATGGCTCATCTTCAAGCTGCTGCGTATCGTTCTGGATGACAGTCAAGCCCAAGAAGCGATTCTTCTGAGTTATGAGGGGGAGAAACTTCGCCCTATTGGATATGCAGCGGGTGGCGATCATGCTCCTCGCGCACTGCCTCCGATTCCTTTTCTGGAAGAGAAGCTCTTTTTGCCTCTTTTAGAGTTTGTCGCCCGATCCCGCGAAAATATCCTCCTCACCGAGGGAATGAGCGATTCCCTGTGGCTTACGCATCCGCAGTGGCTTCGGCTGAATGTACCTTCGCTCCTGTGCCTACCCCTGGTATTCCAAGGCAAACTCATCGGCATCCTCTATCTCATAGCCCCTAAGACGGACTTTCTGGCTGTGCCCGAACGAATGGAGTTTCTCAAGCTCATCACGTCTCATGCGGCTATCGCTTTACAAAATGCTACCCTGTACGCTCAAATGGAAGCTAAAGTCCAAGAGCGCACCGCCGAAGTCGTACGCCAAAAAGAAGAAATAGAGCGCCAGAGTATCCTCCTCAAGCAGCAGAATGAGGATATTTTAGCCAGTCTACGGTATGCTCAGCGAGTGCAGCGTGCTATTTTCCCCTCTTGGCAGGAGTTCCAGCAGAGCTTTCCCGATAGTTTCCTCTTCTACCAGTCCCGAGAAATGGTAGGTGGAGACTTCTACTGGTTTGCCCAGCGCTTGAGCAAAGCCATTATTGCGGTCGGAGACTGTACAGGGCATGGTATTCCCGGGGCTTTCATGACCATCATCGCAAACACCCTCCTCAGGCAAATCGTGGAACTGGAAGGGGTCTTTCGTCCTTCTGAGATATTGTATTTGCTCAATCTGCGTTTGGCAGCGGCGTTGCATCATGAGGATAACCGATATGATCAGTTTCGGGAGGGGATGGAGTTAGCGCTCTTACAGGTTGATCCCAAGCGGCATAAACTCCTCTATGCCGGCGCAGGACGACCCCTCTACATCGTGCGAGATGGCTGCGGTACAGAACTGCGTCCTGATAGGATTACGCTGGGGCTGCCTTGGGTGGGGGATGCACCCGAATTCACCCCACATGCGTATGACCTGCAGCCAGGGGATATGCTCTATCTTTTTTCTGATGGATTCTCGGATCAGCTCAACCCCGAGGGCAAGCGGTACCAGCTCAAAAGATTTTATGAGCTTCTGCAAGTGATGGCTCAGCACCCCGCCGAACATCAGTATATCGTATTAGAGGCAGAGTGGAAACGCTGGATGGAAAATACCCGACAGACCGATGACATTATCGTGATAGGGGTGAGGGTGCCGTAGGATTATATCTCTGCACGAGTGCCGAGCTTGATATTGAGTACTTCCACCGATGTGGAGAAAAGCATCGCAAAGTAGATGTATCCCCGAGGAATGTGTAATCCTGTGCCTTCTCCTATCAAACTCACACCAATCATCAGAAGAAATGCCAGAGCCAATACTTTCAGAGTGGGGTGTTCATTCAAGATGCTTTGAACCTTTTTGCCTGCGGCTACCATAAAGAGAAGGGAAATCACAACCGCACTCGTCATAATCCAAAAGTCCCGGGTCATGCCTATAGCGGTGAGCACCGAGTCCACCGAGAAGACCATATCTACCAGCGCTACTTGCAGAAGCACCTGCCTAAAAGAAGCCTTGCGTATAATAGGTACTTCTTGGGCGGCGACTTCTAAGCGGTGATGGATTTCTTTTACGCCTTTGTATAGCAAGAAGAGTCCTCCCCCTATTAGAAGCAGCTCTCGCAGACCATATGTATGCCCTCTGAAACTAAACCAGCTCCCCGATAGAGAAAGGAGCTGAACTAGTCCCAGTAGCAGAGCCACTCGTAATAAGGGCGAATATACCATCCAGAATCGCCATATAGCTTTGCGTTGGGCTTCTTCTGCACCAGAAGTGAGAATGCTCAGAAAGACTAAGTTATCTATCCCCAGAGCAAGCTCCATGAGGACTAAGGTGAAAAGTCCAAAGCCCCATTCCCAGAATTTATGCTCCATGGCTCAGAGAATCCAACCAAAAGCAATGCCGAAGCGAGGTATCGGACGCACCCCTTTTCGTAAAATCAGGTCGCCCACTGGCATTTTTTCTACGAGGTCAGGGTCAGGGGGGACTAAGGGACCCCACTGATGTAGCGTATATCTTATGCCCATTCCCCAAAATAAATCCACGGCTATTCTCCTGCCTATTGCGCCTTGAAAGCCTAAGAGTCCATTTATAGAGAGGGCTTGGATAGTTCGCTCGTAGGTTTTAGTCCGCGTAGGAGTTCCGGGCGAATAAAAAGAAGTATCTATTCCTCCCATGTTTTGATAGTAATACTGATAGCCTAACTGGGCGGAAGCATAAATACCTGTGAGTGTATATTGAGGTTTGTCGGGGGATGCTTCGGTCAGATATTCACGCCACTCCAAACGAGCTTTGAATCCCCGCTGAGTGTTGTCCTGATAGGGCAGGACCTCAGCTAAGTATCCAAAGACCCATCCTGCTTCTATTTGCGTGCTATTTTTCCGTGAAACGGGTAATTCCATCGCACCCTGTACTGCAAGCTGAAAAGGGTCCATCAGTGCCAAAGGATAAAGCTTGAACACGGACATGCGGTAAATGGGTACGCGAGAGTCTACCTCCTGCGCCCAAAGATATGTTCCCACACCTGCTATGAGAGCGAAGAGCTTTCTCATTCCACCAAAGATACGATGAAATTCTATGGATGTCCCCAGACTTCTCCTTCGGGCTGGACTTCTGTTATATGGATGGTCAGAAGCTGATTCTCAGTATGGGGCTGGTGCAGATGGACTCGCAGATAGTTTTCAGTTAGGCCTTCATCGGGAGTTTCTAAGAGGAGGTGAAGTCGATGACCTTTGCAGCTTTCGGCGAAGATGCGCTTTTTTCGTTGGGAGAGCTCGCGCAGGATTTCACTACGAGCCAGACGCTCACTCCACGGTACGGATTCAGTAAAAGAGGCTGCTGGTGTATTAGGGCGTTCGCTATACGGGAAAACATGCAGATAACTAATCGGCAGGTCTGCCAGAAACTTATGCGTTTCTGCAAAGTCCTCGGGTTTCTCTCCAGGAAAGCCTACAATCACATCTACCCCTATTCCTGCCAGAGGGAAGCGTTTCCGAATCGCTTCTACTCGGCTGGTATACAGGGCGCGCCGATAACGGCGGCGCATTCGTCCCAAGATTCGGTCACTTCCACTCTGGAGGGGCAAGTGAAAATGAATAGCCCATCGGGGCGAGTCTTGAATGAAGTCTAAAATAGAGTCGGAAAGTAGATTCGGCTCTATAGAAGAGAGGCGAAATCGTAGAACGCTATCAGGAGTATGTTTCTCTAACTTTTGTAGGAGTTCTAAGAAGGAGGCGCCATGCGGCTTGCCATAATCGCCTAAGTTAATGCCGGTCAGTACGATTTCTCGGTAGCCTTCCTGGGCGATTCGGAGAGCCTGGGTTAAGACGACATCGGGTGGGGCACTGCGGCTCGGACCTCGCGTTTGCGGTACGATACAAAAACTGCATTTGTAATCGCAGCCATCTTGAACTTTGAGGAAGGCTCGCGTGCGCCCTTCTGCGGAATGAGCAAGCCATGTCCATTCCCGCTGAAAAGAGACCGAAGGTAACTCGGACTGTTTGCCCGCCAGTAACTGCTGAATCTGCTCGGCTAAAAAGGGCTTCTGGGCGTTTGTAGCCACGAGGGAGACGCCGGGCAGCTGAGCCAAACTCACCGCATCCCGCTGTGCGTAGCATCCTGTAACGACCAGCTTAGCTTGGGGGGAGCGCCGATGTACTTGGCGCAGGAGCTTATGGGCTTTTTTCTCGGCTTGGTGGGTTACGCTACAGGTATTGAGGACATAGACCTCGGCTTCCGCTTCCCAATCGGTAATCGTATGGCCTGCCTGTACAAGCTGTCGGGCCAAAGTAGCCGTCTCGGTGAAGTTGAGTTTGCAACCCAAGGTGTGGAAGGCAATCCGCGCCATATCAGCCCATCTGACCTGCCGCTCGGAAGAAGGGAATCACATCGCGCACATTGCTCATGCCTGTGAGGAAAAGGAGAAGCCGTTCCAATCCCAGTCCAAATCCGCTATGAGGCACCGTGCCAAAGCGGCGCGTGTCTAAGTATCCCTTGTAGGCGAAAAGGTCCATACGGCGTTCTTCCATGCGATTTAGCAGCACTTCATAGCGCTCTTCCCGCTGAGACCCGCCAATCACTTCTCCTATCCGCGGGAAAAGTACATCAAAAGAAGCGACGGTCTTTCCATCCTCATTTTGGCGCATGTAAAAGGCTTTGATGGCTTTGGGGTAGTTATATACAATGATGGGACGACGAGCGTATTCTTCTACCAGGTAGCGCTCATGTTCGGCTTGTAGGTCAGCCCCCCAATATACAGGGTACTCAAAGCGGCGCCCACTTTTCTCCAAAAGTTCAATCGCCTCCGTGTAAGAGAGACGCAAGAAGGACTCTTTCAGCACATTTTCTATCTGGGTGAGAAGCTGCGGTTCGTAGCGCTCTGCCAGAAACTGTAGCTCTTCTGAAAAGTGAGCCTGCGTATGGCGAATGATAGAACGCAGAAAATCTTCTGCTAAGTCCATCGTCATAGTAAGATCATAGAACGCCATTTCGGGTTCTATCATCCAGAACTCTGCGAGGTGTCGGGGTGTATGCGAGGGTTCGGCTCGGAATGTAGGGCCGAAGGTGTAGATTTTACCCAGCCCCATCGCGAGCTGCTCCCCCTCTAACTGTCCGCTTACCGTGAGATAAGCTGTGCGCCCAAAAAAGTCTTTCGTGAAGTCTGTTTCCTGAGGAGACAAGGTAGTTACTCGGAAAAGCTGTCCGGCTCCTTCGCAGTCTGAGGGAGTGAGGATGGGCGTATGCACATAGACGAAACCCTGTTCTTGAAAGTACTGATGGATGGCGAAGGAAACCCCACTTCGTATGCGGAAGACGGCTTGAAAGGTGCGAGTGCGGGGGCGCAAATGGGCTATCTCCCTCAGAAACTCTAAAGAGTGTGCTTTCTTCTGGAGGGGATAAACCTCAGGGTCTGCCTGCCCGTAGAGCTGATAGCCTTCTGCCACCAGCTCAAAGGGCTGCGGACGATTCGGAGTAGCCTGCAAAGTACCCCATACTTCCAAACTACTCCCTGTGTGAAGTTCGCTCTCTATGCGTTCTACGGGGATTTGCTCATGAGCCATGACCACTTGAAGCGAGCGAAGGGTGGAGCCGTCATAGAGTTCTACGAAACTTACCTGGCGTGTGGTGCGTCGCGTGCGTATCCAACCCCGAATGATAAGTTTTTCACCTATGGGGGGACTCTGGAATAGCTCTGCGATGCCGAGATACAGAGTAGGGCTCGGAAGCCCACGGGCTGGCTGCATACTGCAAAGGTAAGCTAAGAAAATTCTAACTTTGTACCATGCGGAGAGCAGGAATAGGGCTTTTCATCTCATCCTGTTTGTGGGCACAAATCGTATTTGATAAGACGGAACATGATTTCGGCGAAGTAGAAGAAGGCCCCGCTGCAGTTTATACCTTTACTTTCAAGAATACGGGAGACAAGCCAGTGAAACTTACTTCGGTCAAGGCTTCTTGTGGTTGTACTACCCCGAGTTGGACGCAGGAGGAAGTGCCTCCGGGTGGCACAGGCACTGTCCAAGCGTCGTATGACACCAAAGGGCGCCCCGGCGCTTTCCTCAAAACTATCACTGTACAGCATAGCGCCAGCGAGACACCGATTGTTCTCACAATCAAGGGTTCAGTCAAGTCCAATAAGCCCGTAGAAAAATATACTGAGGTAGATGGAGGATTAGGCTGGGTCAAGCGTCGTGAAACCTTCGGGAATGTTAAGTCTACGGAGACCCCCAGCCTTACTTTTGAAGTCAAGAATATCGTCTCTTATCCAATAGAGTTCAGGGGGTTAGCTGACCCTAAGCCGATGTTCAAAGTATCTTTTCAGCCCACGCGCCTTCTCCCTGGACAAGAGGGTAAGGTGGTTGTTACGCTGGATGGCAAGGCGGCTCGTGCAGCAGGCTGGAAGCACCAATCGGGATTTTATGAGTTTCTGCGTATTCAGACTACCGATTCCTCTGCCCCCGAGAAACAGCTCGTTGTGAATGGCTCCTATGAAATTGTTTATACCTCGGAAGAACTTGCAAAAGCCCCCAAAGCTGCATTCTCAGTGATGGAGTTTGATGGCGGGGAAGTCTTAGAGGGACAAATGGTGGAGTACCGATTCATCGTGCGCAACGAAGGAAAAAGCGACCTTATCATAGAGAGCGTGAAGGCTTCCTGTGGCTGTACGGCGGTAGAACCCACCGAAAAGGTTCTCAAACCCGGTAAAAGCACAGAAATAGTAGCTCGTTTTGACTCCAAGGGGCGGTCTGGGTTCCAACATAAGACTATTACCGTGGAGACAAATGATCCCCTCAATCCACGTGCGCTTCTTCATCTCAAGGCGAATGTTGTGAGCACCTCTAACTTTTCTCCTTCTGGCGGAGCGCCCTTCAATCTCACTCCGAGCTACTGAGGGCTCAGCTTAGTTGCGCGGGAGTAGAGGGTAAAACCCCGCTAAGGCAAACAGAAAAGCACTAACTTTGTCTCAAGATGCAAGTTCTGCGCATGATAGAAAAGCGCCTTCGGGTTTGGGTGACCTCTCAGCTTGCTGAATCTTTCCCGGAGGCATTCCTTGTGGAGACTCGCTTGCGTGTGCATCGTAATGCGCCCGAGGTGTCGCTGCGTATAGACACAGATACGGGTTGGACGCTGGATAAGTTTGTGCGCATTCACCTTTTCCTCAAGGAGCGCATGGAAGGGCTCTCTTGGCTTCCTGAGGGATGCCATTTGAGTGTAGCTTCTCCCAGCTTGGACATGCCCATTAAGGTTCGCCGCCAGTACCTCCAAAAGCTGGGCAAGCCTCTCCGTGTCTATACCTGGCGGGGTAGATATGTACGGGGAATTTTAGAGAGAGTAAAAGAAGAGGGGATAGAGCTAAGCACACCTTCTCGGAAAATCTACCTGCGTTGGAGCGACATCAAGTTTGCTCGCTTAGAGAGAGAAAAACCTCAATCCCTGAACTAATCTATGCCCCGCACACGCTCCACCCAAAAAATAACCGACAAAGCTCGCTATCGTCAGTCTCTCACGGAGTCTATACGAGACTTCATTCAGGTGCATGGCATAGATAAACAGCGTTTCACTGATGTGATGCGTGAAGTCTTCATGGAGGTTCTTTCGGCGCATGGGGATAAGTCTGAGAATGCTGCTGACTCTTATCGGATTATCTTAGACTCAGAGAAGGGGGACTTGGAGATTTATCGTTTGCGCAAGATAGTACCTGATCATGAGGTAGAAGATGAAGCATACGAAGTACCTTTTAGCGAGGCGTTAGAGAAAGAGCCGGACTGCACTCTTGGAGAGACGCTGTATGAGGAAGTCTCGTTAGAGAGTCTTAGCCGCGCCCAAATAGAGCGCCTCAAAGAAAAGCTCCGAAATCAACTGCGCGACTTAGACCGTACTGCGCTCTACGAAAGGTATAAGCAAATGGTAGGCGAAATCATAACGGGTGATGTACTCAAAATCACTCGGGATGAACTGATTGTTCTACACGAGGGCAATGAACTATCCCTTCCCCGAAACGAGCTTATCCCTGAAAAAGATAAGTATGTCTCTAAGGACAGAATGGGCTCTCGGTTTCAGAGGGGCCTTTCTCGTCGTGGCGAAGCACCCACCAGTATTGTGAAGGCAGTGGTAGAACGAGTGCTCAATCCTCGTGAAATCTCTTCCTATCGTCCGATTGTAATTTTATCTCGTACATCGCCTTCATTCCTCAAGGCTCTCCTCAAGTTGGAGATACCTGAGATATATGATGGCATCATCAGCATCAAAAAGGTCGTACGTCACCCAGGTAAGCGGGCTAAGGTTTTAGTGGAAAGCTACGATGAGCGCATAGACCCTGT
>JANWZJ010000013.1 GCA_025054525.1 Bacteroidia bacterium
AATGCGGGAAGGCATCGCCCGGCCCGGCTCCGACCCTTGCTTCCTTTCGGACCTGGGGGGGTTGGGAGTAGGCGCGTCGCGCCCCCCGCATCCGCAAAGGTAAGCAGAAAATGGCACACCGTCATTATCGCTTCTTTCCCAAAAGGCTGGAGTTTCGGCGCCTGCCCTCCTGGGCCCATCCCCAGCGTTGGACTGTTCCTTTGCTTCTGCTGATTGGAGCCCTGGGCGGAGTTGCGCTTTTTGCTTACCTCATCTTAGAGGTGATGCCTTCCCCCTCTCTACATCAGCTCCATCAAAGGGAGATAGATTTAGAGCGCCGACACTATGCGATTAGTTTGCTTCATGACAGCTTGAAACTCAAACTACAGCAGGCTGAGTCCCTGGAAAAAGCGATATATGCCACTTTAGTCCCGCCCGCTGACTCAGCATACTCGGTGCCTTCCACTCCCCCCTTGCCTGAAATACCTCTCTCTGAAGAAACCCTCTCTTATTACCTCACGCGCTTAGAGACACATCTGCGCTATCTCATACGCAATGAAGAACTGCTCCAAACTCCAGAACTGCGCTCTCTTTGTTTGCCAAGAAGAGCGCCTTGTGCCTGTGAGGGGATCGCAGCAGGAATGGGTACCCTACTGCATCCTGTTCTCAGCACCCCTTATCCGCATCAGGGTGTAGATTTTCTTGCGAGCGAAGGCAGTCTGGTGTGGGCTACCGCCGAAGGCATTGTTACTCAAATTGAAATCACTGGCAGGGGAGAACCTGCTAAGGTATATATCCAGCACATGCCGCATTTACTTACGGCTTACTATCCTGTTCATCCTACCGTGCAAGTGGGGCAGTGGGTGGCACAGGGTACTTCTATCGGCAGGGTAGCACGCATCCCCTTAGCCAAAGTTTCCTTCTTGCACTACGAAGTCTGGCTACGAGGAGAAGCCACAGACCCTCTATTATATCTGTGGGGCAGCTTCCCCATAGAGGAGCGGCAGCGAATCAAATCTTCCTTTCAGCGCCCCGTCCATGGAGTCCACTAAGCGATACTATACCTTGGCGGAGGTGGCTGACCTGCTTCAGGTGCCCGTTCATCAAGCAAGAAGATGGATAAAGCTATTTCTGTCTTTACCGCCCCACAAGACTAAGCGCATTCCCGCCGAAAAGATAGCTATCCTATATAGAATACGAGAAGGCGTATATCGTCATAGGCTACGGGGGGATGCGCTGCGCCGTTTCGTTGCAGAGCCCCCGAATACATCCCCACCTGCACCAGACTATACTTTACTCTTAGGCGAAATCTATCGCCGCTTATCAGGACTTCTTCAACTTCTTGATACTTCTAAGGAAGCCTCTAAGGCGCCGTGAAGAGCCAGGCGTCCGGCACCTGGCTCTTCATTTCGGAGAGACGCTTCTGCGCTTCTTTCTTGTCATTCGTGCCAGCTACACCCAGCCTGACCCACCCAGCTTGTTTGCCTGGTAAGTACTCTATCCCGTACCGACTAAACTCAGCCGCTTTTTTCTCAGCCTCCTCCCGAGAAGGGTAAGCCCCTACAATAACATAATACCGATACTTAGGTTTGTTAGGAGTAGGCGCTTTAGGCTCAGAAGCTGTCCGCTCAGGCTTTTTAGCAACTACTCTGGGACGCTCTCGGCTTTCTTCAGCTGGCGTTTCTATGATAGAAGGGGACCCTTTCTCAGACTTTTTCGGAAGCACCTCGTTAGCAGGCTCTTTCTCGGGAGGAGTGGCTTCTTTTTTCGGAGTGGAGGAAGCAGATGGCTTAGGAGTTTCTTCTTGAGGAGAAGCAGGGGAAGGCTTTGTAGCCGAAGTAGGCTTGGACGGGGTGAGGACGATCTCTACGGGAGCGGGCGGCTTACGGCGCCGCATGAGCCAAAAAGTAATCCCCGCCAGTACCCCCACGATAAGGGTCAGAATCACTATTAGCCGAACTGCTTTTCTCTCTTTGCGAGGAAGAGCCTCGGAGGGTTGGGATTCAGGCTCGGGGGAATCTGCCGAGTCCACGATACGGGCTCGCGGTTTATCAGGGGCTAGAGGAGCTGAAGTTTGAGTAGGTTTGGGCGGCGCAGCGACTGCCATCTGTGCCGCTCCAGCCCGCAAACTAACCTCTTGAAGCCCCGCTATCCAAGGTACTGGGGCATCTGCAGCGAGTTCTACCTTATATACACTGCCCACTCGTTTGAGCTTGCCAATCCGCCAAACATCCATCTCAGAAGTAGCCTTGAGATAGGTAGAAGTTAATCGGCCGATTTCTCTGAGTAGTGCTTCGGCTTCGCTCTCCTCTATGCTGAAATAGTCGCGCAGAAAAGCGATCGTCTCATGCTGGAAACGATGTCCAGGCTCATACTTGATCGCACAACGAGGAGGCGCTATAGTGCCCGCTTTAGGGTCTAAGGCTACTTTTTCCACATTCCAGATGAAACTACCCACTCCCGGCAGAGAAAAACGAGGCATTTCTGCCATCAGAAGAGCTACATATTGCTGGAAGTCTATGGAGCCGGCCATAGAGTTATCCAACTTTGAGCCATATGCCTATGCGCCCATCCAGCGGACGCTCTCGGTAGCCGTACCACCTGTAGAACCGCTGATTGAGGAGATTGTTCATCTCTGCAAAGAAACTCAAAAAAGGCCATACTTGCACGTGAATTTCCCCTGAGATATCCACAAAGGCGGGGACACGCTGAGTATTAGAAAGCCACCGAGCCCCCATGCCGTGCACTCGTGCTACTACTCGCAAGCGGCTCTCATGCCGATAAGTTATCCGTAGTGTTCCTTCCCAGGCAGGCATGCTATAGTATTTCCATCCCGTCGGCAGAAACCACCTGCGATACGCCAGTCGTAGCTCCCCCTCTAATCCAGAAGGCGTAGGAGAAAGCCAGACACCCTCCGCTATTACCCCTACACTATGTAGAGTAGGAATGCCCTCCACCCGAAAAAACGCACTTTCTGGCTGAAAAAGCAGCGCTTGTTGGAGGAATCGGTATTCTCCGGCGACCTTGTAGTCTTGCTGCGAGAGGGCACCTTGAAAGCCTAAATGAGCCCGAATCCATTCTCGGGTCATAGGCAGGATGCCTCCCTGCCGTAGGTAGGGGTTAAGCTCGGAAGCCCCGAAATAAGTGATAGGCTGAACATATCCCTGCACTTGGGCATAGGGACGGGCCGCAGCCGGAAAGCCCTTATAGAGACAATACAAGTGAGGTGCCGCCCAAAAACGCATAAGGCTATCTTTTCCTATGCCCAGATAAGCGCCTACTTGCACTTGCCAGCGTGTAGAGTCTTGTTCTATCCAACTACCTCCCTGCAAGAGAAACCGCTGTCCTTCCACAAATCCACCTCCAGTCCAATATATCCTCCCTATTGGAGAGACATAGGGTTTAGACTCCCAGTGTGCTTGTAAGAGCCATTCAGGTGCTCCGCGCCTCCAATCTAATCGCCGAGTGGTAAGGTTTCCTCTACCTGCTCGGACATGTAATAACCTTAGGGAAAGCTCCTGTCGCCAGAAATGCCCACGCAGAGAGTCTGGTATCTGTTTTTCATTCGTAGCTGTCCATCCTTCGGCGTAGGGGGCATAGTAGAAATACTTCTCATAACCGCCTCGGTAGCGAGCTTCCCAGGCCCCCCATTCGCGGTGCAGCCCCCACCATCCCTCCAAGTGCGTATGCCCCCAGCGTGCCAGCTTTACATGTCCTTGTGGAGTGGAGAAGTGCGTAAGCGCTACCCCTCTGTCCGTGCGAGTATCCCGAGTACGATTCCACACCGCGTATAAACGCTGCGTCCAGTACCGCCCTAGGCTATAGCTCAAATGAATGGGGGCTAAACGCTTCCACGCAGGACGGCTGGGCTGAAGTACCATCGGCAGCAGTGTCGGATAGTCAGGCATGCTTCCTACTGCTAAATCTTCAATCTTCCAGCGAGGCCTCTCTAAGATAGGGAGCGTAGGAAAGGGACGCTGCTCTAACTCCAGCTCTTCTAAACGCTCATTCTCTATCAGAAGTGAGTCACGCAGAGTCTCCCAGCCTTGTGCGCCTAATATCCATGGGAAAAGTGCTAAGTAGCGCCACACACTGAGGCAAAGCTACCTATTCCCCCCACATAACTGCTTCGCCAGCCGAAATACCGCTTCCCAAGCAGCCCATGTGAGCCGACGCGTATAGGTATTCTGCTGGCTGGGATGATACGAGCACACTATCCACCAGTCCTCATGTTTCCAATACTTACCATGGGCAAAGGACAGTTGCTGTTGTATTCCTAAGAGGCGCAGCGTCTGGCAATAAGCAATATGCCCCAGGGGCATCAAAGCCTTCACTGTGGGACGGAGCCGCTCCCATTCTTGCTGCAAGAAGGGGAAACAGGTTTTCAGTTCGCTGGCGGTAGGGCGATTCTGAGGAGGGGCACAACGAACCGCAGCAGAAATATACACGCCTTTGAGTTCCAAACCATCCTCTCGGTGAAGGCTCTGGGGCCGAGTACTCCACCCCATTTCATACAAAATGCGATAGAGCCATTCGCCTGACATATCCCCCGTGAACATGCGTCCAGTTCGGTTGGCACCATGGGCTGCAGGTGCAAGCCCGATTATCCATAGACGAGCTTTGGGATCGCCCCATCCAGGTACGCCTCTTGACCAGTAGGTTTGTCCTCGGTAGCGAAGGGGCGGGTACTGGGCTACCTTTTCTCGGTGTATCACTAACCGCTCACATGCCTTGCACGAAATAATCGCCTCAGTCAGCTCTGGAGTCATGCAGACCCCTCTCCTACCAGCTTCTTATAAAGCCCCGCCGATGCTATAAGAGTAGTTGGTGCCGTCACCAATAATCCAACCCCGCACGGTAACGCACCTACAAGGTTAATCACCCATGCTACGAGTACAAAGATTATTAGATTGCCTGAGTTATTCAAGCTTAGACTGAACGAAATCTTGATTGCATCCGCTAACTCCGCATTTTTCTCCAGGATTAGAAATGAATAGCTAAATAGAAAGAAGTATGCCAATAGTCCTATCACCATGCCAGATAGATACGGAGAATAGAACGAAAAGCTGAACCAGAGCCCATGTGTGTAAGCCGCTGAGACAAAAGAGCTGTATGCCTTCATAATGACCAACTGGAGAAGGGCTAGCCCTATGAATACAATCCCTACCTTCAGATAGGTGGAGCCAGGGAGGGAAAAAGGCTCCTGTACAGAAAGCTGGGTTTTACCCGACCATACGAGCAGCCCATAATGGAATAAGGCAGCAGCTACCAGTGGCGCAACAAACTGACCCACCACAGGGATGATATATAAAACCGCATACGCTAATGTGACCAGTATGCCAGCCAGCCAGTTCTCTTTGTACTTCCTAAAACTCTCCTGATACAGAGAGGCTACATTGAGCTCGCCCATATCATCAAATATAGGGAGTCAGGCTCTCATCTTAGCAGCGTAAAAAGTCTTTACATAGACTCCAGCCGAAACTATGAAGGTAAGGGGAGTCGTAATGAGGGTCCCTACTCCACAGAGTAGCAGTCCGGTCGTATTTAGGATCATCGCAAGTAGGGTCAAAGCAAGCGCATGCCAAGGATAGGTTAGACTAAGCTTTATGGAGCGAGTTATTGCAGGTACTATTTCCTTATCCTGATCTATAATCAGAAATGGATAACTATATAGAAAGAAGTATGACCCAGCCGCTATTAGAGCGACTGCCCCCAAAGGCATGACGTAGCCAGGAAAAGCAAAAGGTTTTAGATGGGGAAACCCATGTATTTTTGAGTTGATATAGAGGAGGAGGATAGCGGAGGCAATCGCAAAAATGCCAGCCCATACCACGCCCACACGCATATAATGAGAAAGGGGCATAGAGAAGAGCTCCCCTAATCGCGGCTGACGACTCTCCAGCCAGACAATCTTGCCATACCGAGCCAGAGAAGCAACAAAGGGGGAAGCCCAAAAGATACCTACTGTAGGCACTAATGTGATTATGATAATAGTGAGCATAAGGATAGCGCCCACAGCCCACGCATGCCGGAACTTACCTATAGCCTGCCCAAGAAAACCCATAATGCAAAGGTAGAAGACCATAACCTCCTCCATTTCACTCCACGCGCAATACTAAACCCTTGAGGTATTCGCCCTGAGGATGAAAGAGATTGATGGGATGGTCAGGGGGCGCATGTAGGATATGGAGGATTTGGACGGAGCGCCCAGCCTCAGAGGCAGATTGGAGGACGACTTCTCGGAAGAGTTCGGGCGTTACATGCCCTGAGCAAGAGAAAGTAAAAAGAAGACCACCCTGGGGTAAAAGCCGAAGGGCGCGCCGATTAATTTCTCGGTAGCCTCGCAAGGCTTGTGGTAAAGCCGACTGGTGATGCGTAAAAGCAGGTGGGTCCAGCACGATAATCTCCCAGTAATTGGGTTCCAGCTCCTGTAGTGCCGCAAACGCATCTTGCACACGAAGGGTATGGGGTACCTCTTGCAGTCCATTAAGCCAGAGATCAGGCTCTATGAAGGAAGCAGGTTCTTCCATGATTTCCACAGAGAGGAGCTGGGAAGCGCCCCCGGCTGCCGCATATACCGTAAAGCCACCTGTATAGGCGAAAAAGTTAGCTACTCGTTTGCCTCGGGCATAGGTGCGCAGAAGCTGGCGATTATGCCGCTGGTCTAAAAAGAAGCCTGTCTTTTGCCCCGTAAGAATAGAGACTTTGAAGCGCAAACCATGCTCCTCTAAAGTTACCTCAGGAATGGGCTCCCCCCACACCCACTCCGACTGGGATAAGGTTTCGCGTCGATGATAGATGCTTTGAATGGGCAGGTTTTGGGTAAGAAAACGCACTAAAGTAGGGCGCAGCTTTTCCGCACCAGGGGTGCGCAGTTGGAGCACCGCTACCTTGTCATACACATCTATGATAATCCCTGGTAGGTGGTCGCCTTCGCTATTGCAGAGACGATAACTGTTAGTGATTGCCATGTCTGGGAGCTGCTGACGAAGGCGCCAAGCATTGTGCAGGCGCTCCTGCCAGAAGGATTCATTTGGTTGTATTTTTTCTCGGCTCCAAGCAAATACTCTGCACCGAATAGGACTCTCTGGGTCCCACCAACCATATCCCACAGGATTACCATGTTCATCGCATATGCATACTACTTCACCTGCTTCGGCTAAGGAGTCAGGGCTGAAAGCCCCAGAGAGAAGCCACGGATGCCGCTGCTGAAAGAGCTTCTCGGCTTTGCCAGGACGCAGACGCACCCGCAGCACGCGCCCCATTATACCTGCACCGAAAGCAAATCTACCAGCGTCCCATCCCTATAAAACGGAAGCACCGGGTGCAAATCGCGCCGCAAACAGTACTTCACATCTTGCTGCATGCCCAGTTCCACCAGCCTATCAAAGTGGGCAGAGTGTTCCAAGTAGTACTTTTTGCGGTGTTCTGCCAGCTGATAAAGGCTCATCGCAATAAGGGTCGCATCATCATTGACCCGGAAATCGCCCTCCAACTCCGTAGCTACTGCCCCTGCGAAGAGGGTATCTTCCATATTCACCTGGTCCTTCCAACCTGCACATACCAGCAGAATAGGTTCGTCCTGCTGCCGCAGCCAGTGTAAGAGGGCTGACATATTGACGAAAGCGCCAGTAACTACCTTCTTAGCGCCACGCACTGCCCATAAGGCTTTTGTGCCATTCGTGGTCGTAATAGCCAGCTTTTTCCCCTGTAAGTCGGCTTCTAAGAAGTCATAGGGGGAGTTGCCAAAATCAAAGCCAGGTACTTTTTGGGCGCCCCGTTCGGCAGCCGTGAGATATCCTTGCTTCCTTAGGGCCCGGCAAGCGCGCAGCGAAGGGACAGGACGCACCTCCGACGCACCCCGATGCAAAGCCACCGCAAACGAAGTCGTCGCCCGCAAAATATCTATGACTACCACCACATAGTCCTCTACTTTGAACTGCGGAATAAGCACCGTGGATAGACAAACCCGAATCAACGGGCGTAGCTTCATGCAGAGCGAGCTTTTTGCCGTAGAGAAAGTGACGTTTCCTTTACAAACGGCGGGCGCACCACCACAAGAGCTACCTTTTCTCCGCGCAGCTCCATATACACCTTATCCTCGGGCTTATAGGCAGGTGGCAAATAAGCCAGGGCGATTCCTATGTTTAGAGAGGGACTAATAGAGCCTGAAGTAATCCGTCCAATAAGAGCCCCCGCTTCATCCTGAAGAGGCATGCCGTTGCGCGGAATATACTTAGAGCTGGGGCTGATAAGTCCATAGAGCCGAGAGGGAAGCCCTTGCTCTTTCTGCCTAAGCAGTGCCTCTCGCCCAATAAACTCACCCTTATCCAACTTAACCGCCCACCCTGCTCCCGCTTGCAGTGGGGTAGTGTTTTCATCTATGTCTGTGCCATACAGAAGATAGCCCATCTCTAAGCGCAGGGTATTGCGTGCAGAAAGACCTGCAGGCACTATCGCTGCATCCGCTGAGAGTAGAGCCTCCCATAGTTTATGCCCTGCGTCTCTACGCACAAAGAGTTCATAGGTCCATTCGCCAGTATAGCCAGTCGTAGCCACCAGCACATTCGGGATGCCTGCCACCTCTCCTTTGTGGGTCGTATAGTAGGGCATTTCTTTTACAGGTAAAGCCGTAAGAGAAGCCAGTATCTCAGCGCTACGCGGACCAGACAGAGCTAAAAGTACCGTCTCTTGCGTTATATCCTCTATAACTACGCCCGTAGAGGGTAAATGCTCCTTTAGCCAACTTAGGTCCTTCTCGGTAGTGGCAGCATTTACCACTAACATGTATAGTTCAGGTTCTAGCTGATACACTATCAGGTCGTCCAAAATACCTCCTTGTGGATGGAGCAGGAAAGTGTATTGAGCTTTACCAGGGGTAAGGCGCCGTATATCTTGGGTAAGGAGGCGCTGAAGGTACTCTCCTGCCTTAGGACCTCGTACGAGAAACTCGCCCATGTGCGATAAATCAAACAGTCCTACCCTTTGGCGTACGGCTTCATGCTCAGCTTTTTCACTTTTGTAGCGCAAGGGCATTTCCCACCCTCCAAAGGGAAGAAATGCTGCCCCTAATCCCTTATGGATTTCGTAAAGGGGTGTCTGCTTGACCACTGGGCAAAGGTAGAAAACCCTTACCTTTGTTTTGTAGCATGCTAAGAGCTCATGACAACGTGGGGTGTTGCCTTTGTAGGATTCCTCTCTGCTTGGGTTTGGAACGAAATTTTCTTGAGGTTTGCGCGCCGCTTAGGCGCCTTGAGCCAAGGAATTCCCAATCAAAGGCGCTGGGATAGCCGCCGAAAGCCTATTATCGGTGGTATCGCCTTCTTTATCGCAGCCCTGGGTCTGGGAGCCTGGAGACCTGCAGGTGCTGAGGTTAGCCACGCTTTCTTAGCTGGCGGAAGTATTGCATTTCTTACGGGTTTAGCCGACGATGCTTTCGTCTCGCTGCCCCATATCAAACTGTTGGGACAGCTCGCTGCTGCGGCCGCTTCCCTACTCTTCGGTGGGCATCTCCTGGAAGTGGGCAATACCCCACTCTCCCTCCTCTTCACCTTTTTCTGGTATGTCGCAGTCATGAATGCCTTCAACATGATGGATAATATGGATGGTATCTCGGGTACCATCGCCTTGGTACTGCTCAGCTCTTCCTTTTTCTGGCTCTCGGACAGTTCGCATTTGCTTCTATATGCCGCCCTAAGTGGCGGGGTTCTGGCATTCCTATATCGCAACTGGCATCCTTCTCACTTGTACATGGGTGATAATGGAAGTCAATTTCTGGGTTTTGTGCTTGCGTATTGGGGAGCAGAACTGTGGAATAGTCCGCCTCTGATGCCTATATCGGTCTGGGAAAAAATCTTGCTACTGATAGGTCTCTTTGCCTTATTAGCAGGTGACACTTTTTGGGTCATTCTGGTTCGGCTATGGGAAAAACGCAGTCCTTTCAACGGGGGGACTGACCACCTTACCCACCGTCTCGCACGGCAAGGGTTTTCTCCTACCCACATAGCTATTGCGCTGGGCCTTGGGCAAATCCTCCTCGTCCTCGCTTGCGCTATGGCTGTCCTCCAAGGCTGGCTGCCTTGGATACCTCTCCTCCTTATAGGGGTCAGCGGCGTAGCTATCGGCTTTTTCCACTTGAGCGAACTCAAACAACCTTCCCTCGCAAAGCAGGCTGAAGTGGGCGGGTGAGCTCGTTTACTGGCAATACTTTTTCACACCGCCAGGCGGCTGGGGCAACCGCCGTAGCTACGATTTCGCTCGGTTCTGGGCCCAAGCAGGCATTCCTACCTGGATAATCGCAGGCGGAACTTACTTCCCATCCCCCTACCCGAAGCGTCAAGCCTTTCGTAGCGAAGGTACCGCCATCATATGGCAAAAGTCCCCTTATCATCAAAAACGCCCTTGGATTTCCAGAATGTTTCATCTTCTTCGCTTCACCCTATGGAGCGCGTATATCTTATGGCGACTTAGGCGAAGAAAAATTTACCTTATCGCCACTGTACCACCGCCTTTTTTGCCTATAGTAGCGACCCTTCATAAGAAGCTCACTGGTAAGCCATTTGCCGTAGAACTCTATGATGGTTGGCCTGCCCTTTTGCTGGGCCTGCCTGGGAAAGCTCGGTTCATAGGTTACCTGCTCATGCCTATCATGCGCTGGAGCTACCGAGAAGCCCATATACGCGTCGCGCTGTCGCCTGGGATTGCTTCGCTTTTTCCAGAACTCTCTTTCCACCTCAGTTATAACGGTACACGCCCCGAGGTTTTTCGTCGTCGGGGTACTGCGCCTTTTCTCCCCTTCCGTATCATTTATGCAGGTACGCTCGGCTGGGTCAATCACCTCCGCTTCCTCCTGCAGGTCGCGCATCTACTCCAGGAATGGGCGGGGATAGAGTTCTGGATTATCGGGGAAGGAAGCGAATCAGCACTTCTGCGCCAGGCAGCTCACTCCCTCAAACGAGTGCATTTCTTCCACCCCGTGCCTGTTGAGGAAGTGCCTTACTGGCTCTCCCAAGCACACATAGGCGTATCTCTCACCCGACCTATTCCCGTCTTGGCTACCAATAGCGCGAATAAGTTCTATGATTATTTGGCGTGCGGTCTGGTGGTCGGGCTCAACTATGGAAGCTGGCAAGCAGAAGTCTTAGAGCAGGAGGGATGCGGTTTTTCGGCTGCTACCCCAGAGGATTTTGCAAAGAACATCTTGAAGTATTACTGGGGTCGGGAAGAGTGGATGCGAGCTTCTGCCCGGGCGCGCCTATTAGCTGAGCGCAAATATGACCGTCGCCACCTCGCCCAAGCGTTTCTGCACCTGCTTTATTCCTGACTATCTTTGTAAAGTATGTGTGGGATTGTATGGATGCGTCTATTGCGCCCCTTAGAGAGTTATCCTTCTCCCGTATGGGGGCTGCAGAAGGTCTTTCTCCTCCTCCAAAAACAGCGCAACCGCGGACAGGATGGGGCGGGCATTCTAACCTATAAAGCCAACGTACCCCCGGGAAACCCTTACTTTTTCCACAAGAAAATAGTGCAGCCTACGCCTCCGTGGCAGTTTCTCATCCAGTCTGTGTGGGAGGAGTGGGAAAAATGGCAAAGAGAAGTGAAATCCCCTCAGAGTTTTCCTTTCGTAGGAGAAGGCTATCTCGCCCATCTGCGATATGGTACTTTCGGGGGTTACACCTTAGCGGAGACACACCCTGTCATCCGCCAGAATAGCTGGGCTTCCCGCTCCTTAGCTATCGCTGGCAACTTCAACCTCACTAATGCCGAAGCACTCTTTGAAAGGCTGGTATCTTAAGGTCAACATCCCATTATCCACAGCGATACATACACTATCCTAGAGCGAATGGGGCACTTTTTAGATGAGTTTGTAGAGCACCTTTACCAAGAAGCTAAGAATAAGGGACTCTCCAAGAAAGAAGCAACCGAGTATATACGCAAGCATTTTCCTACTACAGCATGGCTGGGACGCAGTGCGCGCCGATGGGATGGTGGGTATGTGATAGCCGGATGGATAGGTACGGGATGGGGATTCGTAATCAGAGACCCACTGGGAATCCGTCCCGCTTGTTATTTCGCCAGTGAGGAAGTAGTAGCCGTAGCTTCTGAGGCAGCCGCCCTCCAGAATGTCTTTCAAACTACTTCGGCTCAAGTACAAGAACTCCCTCCTGCTCACGCACTCATCGTCTCCCCCACAGGACAGTGGTCCATAGAACGCTTCACAGAACCTGCCCCTCAATCTTTATCCTGCAGCTTTGAGCGAATCTACTTCTCTCGCGGGAATAATCCCGCTATCTATCAAGAGCGAAAGGCTCTCGGTGCTCTACTCGCTCATGAAATCGCTCGGATTTTGGATTATGATTTAGAGAAAGTCGTTTTCACCTACATCCCTAATACCTCTCAGGTAGCTTTCTGGGGCATGCTCCAAGAGTTAGAGCGGTTGCTCCGAGAACGGCTTCTCACTTCCTTAGAAGGCAAGCCCCTAACCCGAGAAGCACTGCAGCGCATAGCCCAACTGCGCCTCCGAGCGGAAACCCTTATCTGGAAAGATACCCAAAGCCGTACCTTCATTTCAGCACCCAGCGCACGAATTGAAATGTCGCGTCATGTCTATGATGTAGTTTCGGACAGTATCCGTCCGCATGAGGATACCTTAGTTTGCTTAGATGACTCCATCGTAAGAGGTACTACCCTGCGAGAAACGCTTTTGCGCACCTTAGCGCGGTTACAACCAGCTCGGCTTATTATTGCTTCTTCCGCACCACAACTGCGTTATCCTGACTTCTATGGCATAGACATGGCTTCCCTGCACGACCTTGTTGCCTTTCAAGCAGCTATCCATCTTCTCCAAGAAACTGGGCAAGAAGGGGTGATTCATGCTACTTATCATCGTTGTCGGGAAGCCTATGGCACGGCTGACTTTAGCCGTATCAACTTCGTCCAAGCAATATATGCCCCCTTTACGGAAGCTCAAATCGCTGCCCGTATCGCTCAGTTAGTGCGTTCCCCCGAACTGGAAATACCTCTTATGATCGTGTATCAGCCTATACGAAACTTAGCGCAAGCACTGCCACATCACCGAGGGGACTGGTACTTCACTGGCAACTACCCCACCCCTGGTGGATATGAGCAGGTCAATCGCGCCTTTATGCAGTTCTACGAAGGAAAGGTCCAGCAGCGAGCCTACGAAAAAGTTTCCTCATGAATATTTGGGACACTGAGAAAGACTCGGAATACGGCGCTATAGAGCGCTGGGATATACCTGCCCTCCTTTATGCTATGAACAAGGAAGAAGCCCGCTCTGTAGAAGCGGTACATGCTTCTATTCCTCAGATAGCGGCATTTGTAGAAGCCTTAGTACCTCGGATGGCGGGTGGGGGCAGACTCATCTATGTAGGTGCCGGAACAAGCGGTCGTTTGGGCGTATTAGATGCAGCAGAATGCATTCCTACTTTTGGAGCCCCCCCAGGGAAAGTTATCGGAATAATCGCCGGGGGCGAAGCGGCTCTACGTGCGCCTGTGGAAGCTGCCGAAGACGATGAGGCAGCTGCCCAAACTGAACTCGCTGCCCTTTCTCTCACAGCCCAAGATACCGTCGTGGGTATCAGTGCCAGCGGGCGAACCCCTTATGTGTTAGGGGCAGTACGGTATGCCAAAAGCATCCAGGCTCTCACCGCAGCCATCACTTGCAATCCTGAGACGCCTTTAGAGCATTCAGTGGATTTCCCTATTGTCTTGCGCACGGGGCCTGAGATTGTCGCGGGGAGCACCCGCCTCAAGGCAGGCACCGCTACGAAAATGGTGCTGAATATGATCTCCACGGCTACTTTCACTCGTTTAGGTCATGTGAAGGGGGGACGCATGATAGACCTACAGCTCGTTAGCCGAAAACTCCACCAGCGCGCACTGCGCTATCTCCAAGAAGCCACAGGCCTCTCCACAGAAGAAGCAGAAGCCCTTCTTCAGCGCACACAGAGTCTGCGCCGAGCTTTAGAAGAAGCATCTCGGTAATGGCATGTAATTTGTTAGCTTTACCAGTAGTATGTGGCGCGCAGGCATTTTTCTCTTGGGCACGCTGACTCTACTGCATGCCCAAGTAGCCGACAAAGAAATCCGTAAGGAGATTAAGCGAAAGGCCCTCAAAGAAGCCCGTAAGGAAGCCAAGCGCTTCAAGAAGGCAGGCTATGATGTAACCCCAGGTTCTCTCCCGATGGATAAGCAGCTGGAGTATACCTGGATACGCCTGTACGAGCGAGATGCCAAAGGGCAATCCGTCTATCTCAGCGCGGATGGAAATGCGGTAGCAGAAACGCGCACCGCTGCCGAAATGCAAGCCTTAGAAGCGGCGAAACTCAACCTTGCCGGACAGTTAGAGACCTTTATCCGAGCTATCATAGAGGCTAACATCGCAAATGCCCAGCTCAATACCGAAGAAGCCTCTTCCGTAACGGAGTTTCTTACTGCTGCTAAGAATGTCATCGCTACGGCTATTGGTCAGGTAGAGCCTGCCTTTAAGATTTATCGCAATCTTCCTAACCGAAGCGTGGAGGTGAATGTCAAGCTCATCGTTAGTCGGGAGCAAGTTACCCAAGATGCTAAGAAGCGCATACGGGAAGAGCTTAAGGAGCGGCTCAAAGGACTGCAAGAGAAAGTAGATAAGCTACTTCCTCTGCAGTGAGCCGATGGGCTTGGGTGGGCTGGGGGTGGCTCCTACTCTGGAGCCAGGAGAAGGTAGTCGCCGGACAAGCTGAGGTAGAGGTCCTGCCTGGCTGGTCTATTGAAAGAGCGCAGCGCCAGGCATACAACTTAGCTATCCTGCAAGCACTGCAAGAACATTTCCCCACTCGCATCGCCCGCAGCAGCAAATATATCCTACACAACCGCACCGAAGGGAACAATGCTCGTACGCATACTTACTTTCACCTTACGGCTGACCAATACCTTGCTGCAGAATGGCTACAGACGATAGAGACTCGTTATGCTACTCGGGTACAGGGCAATCAAGTCTGGGTGAGCTGCAAAGTAAAAGGGAAAGCTCGCCCTCGGTCAGCCCCCATGCTACCTTTAGAAGTGCGGACGCTGCACTGTCGGGATACGGCTCGCTGTAGTACTACGGACTTTTGGGCGGGGGACCCTTTTTATCTGGCTTTTCGTTCGCCTGTGGCAGGTTATCTCCAAATCTTCTGGGAAGACTCCGCCGGGGTATATCGCCTTTTACCCTATCAGCATCAGCGGCAGTATGCCTGGGTAGTGAAAGCAGATACGAGCTATCTCTTCTTTGCACCTTCTGCCCAGCGCCGCAGTGAAGCCTGGCACACAGACGAGCTTATTCTCACTGCTGAGCGGCCCGAAGTGCTGCACCGAGTGTATCTTCTCTTTTCTCCACATCCCTTAGGGGCTCCCCCCGAAAAGTTTGAGCCTACTTTGGGCTTCCATATGATAGATCATGCAGCCTTTCAAGAGTGGCTCATAGACGAACGACTACGCCTCTCAGACCTGCAACTGCGTCTCATAGATATAAGCATCCGGCAAAAATGAAGCGCCTCCTTTCTGTCATAGGGCTACTTTGGGCCCAGCCCTATAAGGACTTAGAAGGGCATATGGGCAGTATCAATGCTTTGGCTTTCTCGGCAGATAGCCGGTATCTTCTCTCTGCATCCAGTGACCGTACGGTGCGGTTGTGGCACCTACCATATGGAACCCTCTTGGCTCGCTATACCGGTGCTTCTGCCAGTCTGAATGCCCTCACGCTCTTAGAGGATACCACAGGCACTTTCTGGTGTGCTTCCAGTGATGGGCAGGTATATCAGTGGAGTTTAGCTCAGTATTGGCATGGCAGCAAAGGAAGCAGAGAGCCCAGTTTGCGTACCCAACGACGAGAAAACATAGCACGTCGCCTTCGTAAAGGTACTGGTTATGAAGTCTGGGAAGCTATTGCTGCTCATCCCAAACGCCCTACCTTGTATGTCCTCTCCCGCACAGGGAAACTCGTAGCTTGGGATACCTCTGAAAACTGGCTCCAAACTCTGCAAGACACCACAGGCGTAAGCTATGCCTTAGCTATAGCGGCATCAGGTAAAACCCTATATGTAGGCAGTGGAAGTGGGGTTATTTGGGCAGTGAGTACGCAAGATTTTTCCATACAACGGACGCTGCGCGGACATACAAAGGGTGTACGTGGCTTGGCAATTAGCCCTGATGAACGCCTCTTAGCCAGTGCAGGATTAGACGGTAAAGTCATGCTATGGCGAATCCCCGAAGGATTACGCATCCAGACCTTAGAAGCTAATACCGAGGGCATGCGGGCTGTGGCTTTTAGCCCTGATGGGCGGTTCTTAGCTGGGGCAGGTAAAGACGGCAAGCTCTTCCTCTGGCACGTAAATACAGGACGCTTAGAGAAGAGCCTCACCCTTTCCGTACCGCTCTGGACGGTAGCCTTCTGCCCCAACGGACAATACCTAATAGCTGGCGGCGAAGAGGGCCTCTTACGGGTATGGCGCATAGACCAACTGGGCATACGCCCTATCCAAGTCCTCGCCGAAACTGATTCCCTCTACACGCCACCTGTAGATATTGAGGATAATATTCCCCAGTGCGGAAAATCTTATGCCCATCGCTACGCCTTTATCGTAGGAAATGAAGACTACCGAAGCTACAACCTCTCTTTTACCCCCGCTATGAATGTACCCTATGCGGTTAAGGATGCATATGCATTCCGCATGTATGTTGAACAAATTCTGGGTGTTCCTTCCCGGAATATCGTTTTCCTTCAAAACGCTACCGCAGCCCAGTTTCAGCGGGAGCTGGAGAAACTCATCCTGCTATTTCGGATGGGCGGTGGGAAAGCCGAGCTATTTTTCTACTATGCAGGGCATGGAGTACCTCATCCTCAGACGCAGGAGAGTTATCTTCTTCCTGTGGATGTAGCTCCGAGTGAGGGGGGTATTCGGCTCACCGACGTCGTACAAAAACTGGGAGAGAGTGGGGCCCGGCGAATATGGATGATAGTAGATGCGTGTTTCAGTGGGGGAGCCCGAGAAGAGAGTCCTATGGCAGCTCGGGGTATCCGCATCAAGCCCAAACCTATCCAGCTCACAGGTCCTGTGATCCTACTCTCTGCCACTACAGCCGAAGAAGAAGCACTGCCTTATCACCAAGCAAGGCATGGCCTTTTCACTTACTTTTTCCTGAAAGCCCTGCGCCAGAAAGGCTGCCGAGAAGCTACCCTACAGTCCCTCTTAGAGGAAACAGTCCAGGAGACAACTCGCTATGCCCTGCTCCTACACCACCGCTTGCAGCGTCCCACTTGGCTGGTAAGCCCCGCCCTCTCTGAAACAGAAGTGCTCTCCGAGCGATGGTAGTACCTTCGCATTTGTGCAGAAAGAGAAAATCTGGGGCTATCTTACTTTGAGCTTAGCGGTATTAGCGTTCATCGCCTTATTTCTACCTCAATTTCGCATAACGATCCAAGAAGGGGGAGACGCCCTGATTTACTTTTGGGGAGGGCATGCAAAGGTGGGAGCCACTGTGCCGGCAAGCCTTTATTTGATTGCGCTGGGATGGGCGATATTGGGTGTAGCGGCTCTTGGATGGGCTGTCTTTTTAGTTCGGCGCAAGGACCGCCGCACTATCGCCTGGCTCAACTGGGCTGCCTTCTTTATCGCAATGCAGCTCGTTTTCCTCTTAACCGCCGCCGAAGAAATCCTGACCGACCTACGCGTCCAAGAACTTCACGCAGACAGCTTAGCCCAAGCAGGTAGCTGGATAGCCTTTGGGGTTATGGTCATCCTGCTATTTTTACCTGGACGAGTAAAAAAATCTCTCTTTGCTACTGATCCTTCACTGGGAAGAAACCCATCATCCCCAGCGTCCAGTTGAGGTAAGAAGCATTAGAGGCGGAGGCTGCCAAAAGCACAGGTTGGGTAGAAGCAAATACTTGAATACGCCCATGGCGCACCGAAGCAGTAAATCCTGTGCCTGCCCCGATGAAGTGCCAGCGGAAGCCTATAGCAGTTCTCTGCGTCAGGGCTATGTTGGTTCCTATGAATGCAGCAAGTGTGGGCGTTACGGCGGGGACATTCTTCTCCAAGTAATACAGCTCCGAGCGGCGCCATCGCTCTATGCCTGCCCCTAAGCCAATCCCTGACTCTATACGCACCCCTTCGTTCAGGGGTGCCGATAATCCTATGTCAGTCTGTAAATGAAAAGCCGTAGCGCGCACTTGAATAGGCACTATGGAGTCGTATCCTTGAATAAAATAAGTGCGACGAAAAAGATACCTCCCAGTGGCACCCCAGCCCGTAAGATTGAAGGTGAGCCATTTACTTTGGCTCACGAGCCCTAAGAAGCCGCTGGCATAGAAGCGCTCTACAGCGTCTTCCTGAGTGGGTTGCCCAGCTCGCAAACCTCCATAAAACTCCATCCCTTCTTCTTTCGGATGCTTGAGCGGGGAAACAGGCGCCGTGCTCCATGCTATCGGTACTGCACAGCCCCCTACCAGCAGAGAGAGAGAGATGAGCCCGAGTAGCTTCCACATTACCTCGAAGTTAAGAGGTTTCCGCTCAAAGAGGAAACTGATTATTATTGCCCTATCCAGCCAGTATGAGGATATCTTTCTTATTAGGCTACCTCTACGAGATAGCCTTCAAGGTCGGCTTCATAAAGCGCATAGAGCAAATAGTCAAAAGTCCCATTCATGGATTTATCTCCTTGGAGCAATTTCTACAGCAAGCCAAGCACTTCCTCATAGAGCAAAATGAGGAAGTATGGAAAGACTTGGAGAAGATTTGGCATGGGTTTCAGGCTTCTGCCGAGTCTCCCCTCTCCGATACAGATACTGATTATTCGTCTCATGATTTGTCCCCCGAGCAAGAGAAGGCTCTTTATATATTCAAGACGGGAGAACTCCAAGGCTACTTCTATGCCAAAGAGCATCCCCCAGAAATTATCCACAAGCTCCGTATAGGCGAAGCCAGTCATATCCCAGGCTCTTGGGAGAATGCAGACCTTATCTTTCAAGTTCAGGGCACCCTATATGTGCTTGAGTTTAAGCTCGGTGGCGCTGCTCGCCACCTACACACTCTCTTCCACTCCGAAGATCCTCCCGTCTTACCCTTCTTTGATCATGGTATTGCCTTGCATCTATCACCCGGTAGGATATCGTTGGACAGAGTGATAGCGGGCCTATTACAGAACTGCGAAGCATTCACTGCCACTACTCAGATCTCCCCCGAAGCCAACGCCTTTCTTCAAGTGTTAGCTTATGCTATCAGTTTTCTCATAGAGAATGATTCAGGGAATAGACATTCTCCTATTCAAAGGCTCCACTTATCCATACTCTCCCCTTTCACAGACCCTCTCTGCTTTGAGGTTGACATAGAGAGCTATGACAGCCTTCCTCAGAACTTAGAGGCGATTCGTAGATTATATGAGGAACTCTCCGAGAGATTGTCAGCTTACCAACGGCTACAAGGTGCCTCTAAGACGCGTGAGATGCGACTAACAGAGGAGTATGAAGAGAAAATCCGTCAAGCCAACGATGAGATTAGCCGGTTAGAAGCCAAACCTACCCGTCTTACTCCTATGCCAATCAGTGAGGCGCGCCGAGATGTAGAGAGACGAATAACTGACTTTTTTGAAAGAAAAGACCCGAGGGGAGTCCTGGTGCTCTTACATGCTCCTGGCGCAGGCAAAACAACTACGCTGCGCAATTATATCCTCCGATTGAGCGAGGGAAAGCACATAGTAATATATTTTGCTTCACGACTTATTTTATGCAGTAGAGAGGAGGAGAAACTCAAACAGGACCCCAAAGTATATGTAGTACGCGCTACATCTACTAAGACACCCAGCCCCTTCGTTCGGGATAACGGTCAGCATTGGCAAAATCTCTCTTCCCATAAAGGAGTTTTAGCTGAGCTATCGGATAACCTCCATAGAGCTACTGTAAATAACGCCAACCAGCCAAAACAATTTCTATGGGGCATAGCTACACTCCAAGCGATTACCAAAAATGAGAGAGGTCAATCTACCCTAACCCACCTGGATAAACTCAAATCTCCAAGGATTATAGACCAATACACGCTTCATATCATCGCCGATGAGTTCTTCGGTCATTACAATGGTATGGATGCTATTATACAACTCATCCATTTCATGAAAAAGTGGTACGAGAGCGGAGGCAGAGGGTATCTTTATTTATTTGACGCCAATGCTTATTCGCCGGAACTCTTTGTAAAACTCTACGAGGAATATAAGCAGTACAAAGCCATTCCTGCTTCGCTGATGCTGACCCACTTCCAGCCAGAGCTTCATACAGAGTTAGAGGGCATACCTGCTTACATCTATGCTCGTCATGGCTATCCCGCTCCTGATATTCAGACCCAAGCTCGTTTTTTCTTGAATATAGAGGAGGAAAATGAGCTAATCCAGGAGTTAGCTCGGTACATTCAGAGGACTTTTCCACAAGACAAGAGGGAAAGCGCTTTCCTATTTATTCAGAATAAGGACCGAATAGCCAAGCTCCGACGAGAGCTTACTAACATAGGATTTTCCTGCATCATAGCCACCTCCAGTTCTCAGCGTTCTCAAGATGAGATTAGTCAAGGGAACGAAGATATTATCTTAGGCACATCCTCTATCAGTCGCGGAATAGATCTAAGCCGACCCCATAAACCCGTAACGCATATCTATTTTCTATTAGATGGATGGAACTCGGAGGAGAATCTCGTTGAGCTGCTTCAAAGCCTGGCTCGCGCACGAGGCGATTCCGAAACTGAACAGCGTACCCGCATTATCCACCGAATGTATATCGCCCCTATAAGAACCCCAGAGAGAGAAAATGAGGTAGTTCAATCCATCATGCAGGAATGGGAGTTAGCGGATGAGGCGCTTACTCGCCTTATTTATCGCTATCACATATACCAAGGCTTGCTTAACTTGGATAAGGTAGCTTGTTTGCTACTGGCTCAGTTTGTAGGTCAACCTGGCAAAAATCTTATGGTACCCGTCCCTAAGTTTTACGAGACGCAATTCAAATATAATCCTATCGCTGAGTTAGAAGGAAATATATCTTTCTTAGAAGATGTACTTCTGATAGAAAACAAAAATACAGATAGCACTCCTATCATAGAGAGACTAAAATACATTATAGAGACACTTCAACAGTTCTCTTTCTATTCAGAGAGCCTCACAACTGAAAAGATAGAAGAAGGAGAGTACTATCATCCTTATTTGCTCTTTACCCACATGCCGATGCGTATTAGTAGGCCAGAATTGAAGATAGAACTACTGAGCAATAACCTTAAGGAGGTAGAGGGGCGCCTCCGAGAACATAGCACGGAAAGAACCCGAAGACTCAAGGAGTTTATATCTAATCCTCCGCATAGTTTAGAGAAAGCAGATGCGGCAGTACTAATTCCTACCTATACTTACGTATGGACGCGCTACTTTCTAAGGAGGGAGGGTACTGTACTCTGCAAGGTACGTCCTAGTGTAGGACGTGGGGGCGCAGAGGTATTAGGAGGTGATGCAGGACTACAGGTTCGTGCCAAAAACTCCATTTCGTCTGCCTCCTCCCGAGAATACCCTTTTATTCCCCTACAAGAGAACTTTCCTTATACACAGGTGTTGTCAGGGCGGTTTCCCCGCTTTCCTATAGAACTTGTTTTAGCTATTTTGCAGTATGGAAGGGATTCTGCGTGAGAGCCCGGAGGCGTTGGCAGAGTTCGCTTTAGGTGAGGTTAGCCGACCGAATTTTATTTATGGTGGGCTATTCTATGTGCCAGAGACACCAGATACCGAACGCTATCGTCATGCATTAGCGGCGGTTCTCCACCAGTTTCTGCGTCCTAAACCTAAGAAAAAAGACATGAAAGAGGCCCGCGCTCAGTTCCGAGAATGCTTGACTAATCCTAACTATTCGTCAGCTCATGATCCTGCATATCCTATGATGAGCGTCGCCCAGTGGCAGCAGCCCTACTATACTTTACGCAAGATGAAAGAGACTCTGACGTTTGAGCGGCATAGCGTCGGGGCCTCTTTATACGTGGAACCGCTCCAACTCCATCTTAGGTCGGGGCAGCTGCTATTCCTCTATGTTTGCGGCACTAGGGGACAAAGTCTATCCGTGGAGTCAGACTGGATGATACGAGAAGAGCTCTTAAGCTGGTGGCTAAGGCAAGAGAATGACCCAGAGACGCAGAAGTATTTAGCAGACGTGCAAGAAACCTTAAGTATCATAAAGGAAAGCTCTCAAACTCTCTACAAGCATCCCTCTGTGCGCAAAATAGCCAACTATCTCTTTCCCGTAGACCTGAACCGGTTTGCGGATGCTCTCTGGGTAAGTCGTGCCCGCCTTTTTAAGCGGGAACTGAGTGCCAAGGACTTATGGAAGACCTTCGACCAACCCGAAACCAGAGAAGAACTGGAAGATTTCCGCTATGTCTTCAATAAGAAGAGGCCCTCTATCTCGATGGAAGATTTCTTGTTCCATCTGTTAAGTAAAGCGCTAGATGAAGGCTTTTTAGCACGCTTGCGACAACGATGGATAGAACTTCTTCAGTCTTATTGTACTTCTACTACAGCCTATGCCATGCCTAATTCTCCCATAAAAATCTTGCCCCTTGCCCCCAAGCCAGACTCCTGTCGGCAAAGGCTCTCTTTTGGCACCTATCATGTTCCCTTCAAAAAAGTGCAAGTTCTATGCTACTTTGAGGAGGGATTTGAAGTAAAAGTTAGTTCAGGTAGGGTCTACAGAAAAGAAGAGGTAGTCCAATATCTCATCAAAGAACTGAATAGGGTAAGCCATCACTATTGTAGTCAATCTCCTATAGAGTTTCACCTCTTTGGCTCAGAGCATAATACAAACAAGATATCCGAGAATAGCTTCCTTAAGTTAGAGGAACTTTTAGGGGAAGCCTTGCCTATCCTGAGAGGCTATAAAACGCGACAAATCTCCTATGAGTTGCGCCCGAAGGATTCTACTGATTTGATTGGGGGACTCCTCACTTTTAGTGCGACTCTTCAGCGTATGGTATCCAAAATGCAAGAAGAATCAGAAGAAGCATACTGCCTACTGCTCTTTCTCAATACGGACTTTGACGATGGAGAGAATCGTTACTCCTTGTGGGATTATGTGCGCTTTATCTATGAGTACTATGGCATGCCAGTCCAAACCCTCACTAGACGCTCTCTCAAGCAGATATTGGAAGATAGAAGTAAAGATGCAGTAGTGAAAAATATTTTGATTAGCCTACTCAAGGATGCCAAGCAATTAGAAGTCAAATATCAGCGCTTTGAACTACCCACCAAAATTAAAGAGACCTTCATTATAATAGAGATTCCTTCGTCTTCTTTTCTCTATTCACGAAGAACCTCTAATGAAGAACGACATAAGCACTTTTTGTATGAGTTATACAGGATTCGATTGGGCTCAGAAACTCTCCGAATAGGCTTGGAAAAGAAGTTCCTTCTCATGTTAGGGGAGCTGGGAGAACATGAGAAGCAATTCAAAGAGTGGCTCAATAATCACCTGAATAAAGAGGATAAGCGACTCTATTTTCTCTCTTCTTATTCTTCAAAAGAAAGGGAGTCACCTATTTTGCGATACCTTTTATCGCGGGAGCCTGAGAATTTTCTCCACTTAGGCTACACCGAACTGCCTACCACGCATATTCAGCTTGAAAGCAAACAAGAAGAGAGAAATAGATTACTTGTCCTGCTTCCCGAGCAGATTCAAGAGCTTTTTAGCTGCGTAGAGGAGTTGGTAAATTTGAAGGATCGGACTTTTATCGGCTTCAAGCCTGCCCTCCCCAGTGATCCTGAATACAGAGAATTCCATCATACACACCTCCAGTTGTTTGAGGTCTTATTCTCTCGTTTCTCTCTTTCCTTTTCGGAGAGAGAGCTGCTACTTTTGAGCCTGATAGCGCTGAGCTTTTACGAGAGTGAATCTTTCCGAACCCCATATGCCAAACTTGACCTAAAAGCACAAGAGAGGAACATCTATCTGAATATCCAACGGGGTGCCGCAAACCAAGGATATCTCTTCTCCCTTAAGGCTGTTTTGTATGAGCTTTTGTATCGGATTAGCTGGCTTCCACCTCGCGAAGAGATTAGATGAGAAAGAACTAATCTATCGCACACCACAGCTTGTGGTTATCGGATGAGAATTCCCCAAATAAGGCTCACATCTACCATTTATATAACTACCAACCAGACGGGAATTTGTCTTCTCTGCATGAGATGAGTCTGAGAGAGAGGCTGACCTTTACTCTACTTGGAATTATTACTGCTGAGGCACAAGACACAACAAAGCCCTGGAAAATAGAAGGCCTTCTCGGCTTGCAGGCAGCGCAAACTGCACTCTCCAACTGGCGCGCTGGCGGACAAAATCAAATGAGTTTGGGCTCACAGCAGCACCTCGCCCTTACCAGAGAAGGACCTATCCATGCACTACTTCTGGACTATTCGGGGCAGTACGGTGTCCTACGCGTAGTACCCCAGCGAACCTGGCGGAAAACACAGGACTTTCTCCTAATAGTAGCTCAATATAAGCGTATTCTCTCACCACGATGGGCTTTGTCCGTCATATCAGATGGAAGAACCCAATGGGCACCTACTTATGACTACGCTGGGGATTCAACCGTGCGCCCAGCTAAATCCGCCTTTTTAGCCCCTTTATATGCCCAGTTCTCCGTAGGGGTTACCTATAAGGTTTTGGAGGATTGGAAGCTCACCTTTTCGCCTCTTTCAGGGCGAGTCACCTATGTGCGTCTGAGCCACTTAGCCGATGCGGGGGCATTCGGGCTCAAGCCTGCCCAGCGTGATCCGAATGGCACTATTCTCCAGCCTGCTCGTAAGACACTCTGGGAAGTCGGCGCACGCCTTACCTCTCGCCTCAGCCTAAATCCTACCCTCACCTTCTCCATAAGTCATTTTTTAGACCTCTTCTACAGCTACGACACTCGCCTACGCAGCCCTATCGCGCTCTCTCAGCTTCAAGCCTCGTACAAGTTCCACACATGGCTGGCCCTTAGCCTATCCCAGCAAACGATTTACGACCCTAGGGTAGGACGTGGGAAAGATGCGCTCCAGCTCCTCACCGCATGGACCCTGGGAATAACTTGGCGAATAAAATATCCCAAGGTGCCTTCATAGAAGGAGAAAAAAACCGCCTTGTCTTTCTTACTTGAATACAACTTGCGTGGCCCCTCCTTTGTAGGGCGGCAGGAAAAGGACCTCCGTACGCCAGCCGTTTTCTCTACATAAGGATAGCAAGGCTTCTTGTAGGCGCTTCTTACCTATACCATGAATAACTCGCGTAGTATGGCGTCCTGCCCGCACACAAGCCCAAAGGTAACGTTCCAGAAAATCCACTTGATACCTGAAGATAGTATCGGGACTTTCTTCTACTAAGCTGGGGGCTAGCTTTTCTATGTGGAGGTCTATTTCTTCGTCGGGATACACCTCAGGTAGCGGAGGTAGATTGTCTTCGGAAGGAGCAGGGGAGGAGGCAGGCTCCCTCTCTTTGAGAGAAAAGCGCGGTGCTTCTGCGCGGGTAAAGTCTGCATAACGCATTTCTATTTCTTGCCGTTGTAGGTGGGGCGGGACTGCCACAGGTTCAGACGGACAGGTCAGCCGACACCAAATCAAGCGCCACGGGGGAGGGTATTCCTGCAAAGAAAGACTAAGAAAAACTGTCTCACCCGAGTGAAGGAGCTGATGCAGAAGCAGACGCCAAGTTCCCTTCCTCTCCCGAATGTAGAGCGCATAAAAGGCAGAGGTACTCTCAGCGTGATGGAGATGCAAGGTTGCTTTGTCCTCGGTGAGCTTAGGCTGTAGAAGGATTTGACTCTCTCGGCAAGAGGATGAGCTGGCCTGAGGGGTGGCAGGTTGCGCTTCTTCTAATACTACTTCTTGGAGGGGTATTGTCTGAACGAACCCTTGCCGTCGTACCACTGCTTTCTGCGAGAGAGTGTCTATTGAGAGCACATCTACCCACTCCGGGCTGTGTAGCAGTCGGGCCCGAAGCATAAATCCGCTTTACTCTTCTTCTGCTTCTTTACCGGCTTGGCGGTCTAAAAGCAGGATTGCCGCCCCATCATTACCTGCCAAAGTCAGCCGCTCCACCCAACTACGCATCGTGGCTTCTTCCTCTCGCTGCTCCCGAATGTACCACCAGACAAACTCCTCCAAATCCGCATCCTTCCATCCCCGCGCTTTCTCTAAGAGATTATAGTAAGATTGGGAAATGCTCTGCTCATACGCATAAGCTCTACGAAAGCATTCCAGAATGCTGGGAAAATCAACCGTAGGAGCTTCTATCGGTAGAGGATGAAGAAGGATGTCTCTATCCAGAAGATAATGGAAGAGACGCATAGCATGTTCCCGCTCTTCCTCCGATTGTTTTAGGAAAAATCGCCCGAACCCTTTGAGTTCTTTATGAAGGGCGTAAGCGGCCATTCCCAAATACAGGTAAGATGCGTGGAATTCACGCTGAAACTGCTCACTCAGTGTCTTTTTCAGGTCATCTGTCATAGGAATTTTAAATAGGTCGTATATCAAGAGTGAAGGTTGCCCATGCGGAGATAGGTTTGCCATTTTCCTTAGCGGGGTGGAATCGGAGTTCCCGCAGAGGCGGCAAGAAATAGGACGGTACCATATCAGGTTGGGAGTTGCGAAGCACTTGTACTCTACCTACTGTTCCGCTCTCTGTTACATAGGCTCGTATAGTGAGGGCGATAGGTTTTTCCGGTTTATAGCGCTGAGCAATAAGAATCTCTACGGAGCGAAGGTTAATAGGAATAGGGTCTTCCTCCAACATTTTGGCTTGATTAGGCGGCTCTACACCACTCAAGCTCATCATCATATCCATCCATTTTTCATGGGGAGGAGGTACTCTTTTAGCGGGCGCTGAGGAGGTGGAAGCAGAAGGCGTAGAGGTAGCCGTACTCTTGGGAGAAGTATTATCAGGAGGATTAGTTGGTTCAGATACGGGCGAGGGCGGTGGGGCATCTGTTACTTCTTTTTCGCTATCGGAAGGCGATGCAGGCACTGCGCTACCCTTAGAAGCATCGGATGATTGCGTATTAGTCGGACCACTGCTACATGCTACCACTAAAAAAGCAAATAGCCCAGCTAATACCCTGTGCATTACTGCAGGCGGAAATCAAAAGGTATCGTCACCCAGACCTTAATAGGCTTGCCTGCCTGAATCCCGGGCGTGAACTCTAAGTTCGGGAGTTCTCTCTCCACTGCTTCGGTGAGTACCTTATGAGGGGATTTAAGGATAAGGTGCTTTTCATATTTCCCATTTTTGCCTACCAGAACGCGCACGATGACCTTGCCCTGAATGCCTGCTTCTTTGGCAAGCGGAGGATAACCTATTCTGCGCTTTATATCGTCCATATTGACAGGCTGTGGCTCTTTTTCCACCGCCACAAAGGCAGTCGGATCAGGGTCTTCCTCTTTCTCCACTACCTCTACAGGCTGATTACCAGTGCCACCGATTTCCCCTATCTCGGGTATAGCATTAGGGTCACCCTGCACATCTTTGGTGCCCGGATCCACCTTCATGAGGGTATCTATGTTGGCTATAGTCTCTTCCTTGCGAGCTTGCTCTTCTTTTACGACTTGAGGGGGAACAAACTTAATCTGGGCACGCTGAGGCGGGGGCGGTGGCTGTTCCACAGGGGGCGGTGGTGGCTCATTCTTCTTGTCAATCGGAGGCGGCTCCATAAGCTCCGTAACCACCACGCGCTTTTCCTTCTTTTTGAAACCTTCCAGCTTAGCCTCTATGTATGCCTTGATGAAGGGCACCGCAATCGCAAACCCCACCGCCGAAACGGCTATAATAAGAGCCCTTAGAGTATGCCGAACATAGTTTTTGCGCAGAAAGTAGGCCCCATATTCTCGGTTACGCTTCGCAAATAACCGATCATCCCAGTTGAACGCCAGTACTGCCATTTTAACTAGGATTTACAGATTTTTTGTAGTCAGACACCATATCGGCTTCCTCCTTCGTGATATCAACAAGCGCATACTTCTTTTGCTGGATGATATTCATTTCATCCAGTATATCTACGAAGTCCTTATACTGCGCCTCGTCCATGACCTTAATGATCACAATCATCTCATCCTCACTTCCATAACGGTCCTTGACTTCTTCTCGGCGATTGAGTAGCACACGCCGAATCCCAGTCTTGGGCGAGAAATCCGTCTGATGCAGCTCAGGGTTTTCTACACCAGTATAATAATACACTTTGCCCCGCCCTACAAGCAGGGTGATTACCTTGCCTTCAGCAATCTTAGGGGGTTCTACCTCGTCTTTCTCGGTAATCTTGGGAGGGACTACTACAGGCATGGTATTGGGGGTGGTCATGGTCGTAGTAAGCACGAAGAAAGTGAGTAGCAAGAAACCCAAATCTACCATCGGAGTCATATCTATACGAGGTCGCTTCTTCGGTTTGCGCGCCTTGCCTTTCTTTTTACCTTTTTTCGGCGCACCGCTATCACCTCCTACTTCCGCTGCCATAATATATTAGGATTTGGGTTGGGCTTCACGAGTGGTAATCAAGTTAAACCGATGTACCTTCTGCTCCTTCAGTGTCTCTATGATGCGAGCGATGACAGGATAAGGAGCCGCCTCATCCGCACGAACAGCTATGCGTATTTTGGGGTTGCTGTACCGAGCAAAGAGAATCCACTGCTTAAGCTGATTATTCACACTATCCACAGGAATGGAAGACCTTTTATCCACGATTTTGCGCTCCGCTTCCCCATAGGATAGGTAACTCTTGAGCTGCTCAAAGGGAACGCCTATCTCAGCAATCACCGAAAAAGTCTGCATTTCCTTCTCTGTGAACTGATACCCAAAGCGTTCTCGGATTTTTTCCAGAATAGAAAGGCGCGTGTGTTTGCTATCCACACCGAAGAATACACGTCCATCTTGTGATACAGAAATCAGCAGAATGTCCTGTGCCGGCAAAGGAGTATCCGCAATAGAAGAAGGAAGGTGGACCTCTACGGCTTCGGGTGCTCGGAATTTCACCGTGAGCATGAAGAATGTAATAAGTAGAAAAGCCAGGTCCACCATCGGGGTCATGTCTATAGCAATATTCTGCTTTTTCGCCTTGAACTTAGACATAACCCGAGCTTAGGCTTTGGTCTGGAAGGTCTGAACAATGATATAGCCAGCTTCGTCTATGCGGTAGGTAATGTCGTCTATGCGGCTAGTGAAGTAGTTGTAGAGTACAGTGGCTATGGTAGAAGTTGTAATCCCGAGCGCTGTATTCACAAGCGCTTCTGAAATACCCGTTGCTAATGCCACGGCATCAGGAGCCCCCGAAGTAGCTAACGCTGCAAATGCCCGAATCATCCCCAGTACCGTTCCAATCAAACCAATTAGCGTAGCGATAGAAACAATCGTAGCGATAATCGTCATGTGTTTCTCCAACATCGGCAGCTCCAGCGCTAATGACTCCTCTAACGCTTTCTGAACAGCAGTAACTTTCTGGTCTTTATCCATTTTAGAATCATCTTTAACCTGTTTGAGGCGAGCGAGAGTTTCCCTGACTACATTACCGACCGTGCCCCGTTGCTTATCGCAGAGGACGATCGCTTCATCTACACGATCTTGTTCAAGGAGATACTCTACCTGCTGCACGAAGGCTTCCATGCTCATTTTTCCGGTAGCTCGTGCCAGCGTGATTGCCCGCTCTATGGACATCGTTATAGTGATTAAGAGTAGTCCGATCGCTATGGGCACTAAGACGCCTCCTTTGTAAGCTATGCCCAGATAGTTGCCCTGGACAGGATTGTTTTTGGGGTCTCCCCCCTCAAAGTTGGCAGGATTCCCCAAGACAAATACGTACACTACAATCCCTACCATGATGCAAGCCATAATAACGATAGTGGCGAAAAACTCTCGCAGTGCTGCTCCACCCGAACGCACTTGGGGAGCGGCAGCTTTGGCAGTAGTAGCAGCTTGACTCATATCGGGGCAAATATAAGGGTTTAGAGAGAAACGCAACAAGAGTTAGAATGTAGGAAATGGGAAAGCAACTTACCTTTGTGGCATGAGCCATCTGCTAAGAGAGATAGAATACCTCGTGAATGCCCCTTACATCAAGTCGGAACTGCCTGAGTTTCGTGCGGGAGACATCGTACGGCTACATTTGAAAATCGTGGAGGGCGGCAAAGAGAGAACTCAAGTATTTGAGGGGATGGTGATTCAGCGACGAGGTTCGGGCATCCGGGAAACTATCACAGTGCGTAAGGTTTCAGGAGGGGTGGGCGTAGAGAGAATAGTACCGCTTCATTCTCCGATGCTGGCGAAGCTGGAGGTCGTACGACACAATCAGACCCGTCGCGCCCGCCTCTTCTATATGCGAGGGCGCACTGGTAAAGCGCTTCGTCTGAAGCGTCGCACGCTGAAAGCATCTTCCTAATGCACTATCTTCTTCTCATTGGGCTTCTATGGGGGCAAGTCATCTCTTTACCTGAGGAAAAACTTTACTTCCAGGGTAAGGTTCGGAGTTTTGCCAAGAAAGCCAGCCAGCTTCATAAAAAGCTAAGTCGGCGTTCCTCTGCGCCAGCTGAGACACGCGAAGCGGCTTTGTTAGCCGATGCTTTAGGTAAAGAGAGCATGGGGCGGTACGCAGAAGCGGATTCGCTGCTCTCGACTCTGCATTCTCTCCCCAGCGGCGGCAAGCTCCCTCCCGAGCTCCTTTTCCGCTATCACTGGATAAAAGCTCGCATCAGTCGGGGAAGAGGACTAATTACTCCTTCCTACAGCGCCCTCAAACAGGCATTACCCCATGCTAACGCACCTTGGCAAAAACTTTTGATTGGATTAGAGGTAGTGGAAAATCATCTTCTTCTTGGGAATACCTCTCAAGCGGCTGACACCCTGCGCACATTTCCCATCACTACCGAAGAACCCCACGCTACCTACCTCAACGCTCGGAGAAAATGGCTAGAATATCAAATTCTCTGGCAGCAAGGGAAATGGGACTCACTTCCCAAGGCACTGCCCAAAATGCGCTTGGAAGAGCATGAAGCCTTATGGAACACTGAATATGCCTACCGGCGAGCACTTGCTGCTATCTTGAGCGGACAGAAGACCGAGGCTACTAAGTACCTATCCCAGAGTAAAAAAATGGCTCGCAAAACCTCCCATAAAGGAGAGGACTTTGCTTTACGGGCGGGGCTTCTGGCTTTACGAGAAGAGTTCTACCAAAGTAGCCCCGGGACCTACGGTAAGCGCCTCACCAAACTTACTCCTTTTACAAAGGCTTTGGAAAAGCCTGACCTTCCCTTGAGTTATGCTACAGCCGAGGCTTTAGACTACTATGTGGATATCGCACTTTTCACTAAGCGCGAGGCTTTGGCTGAGAAAATACTGAATAAACTAGGCCCCCGAACAGAGGGCATCCGAGCAGCCCGCCTTCTTAGGACATATAGTCGTTTGGCTCGGAGCAGCCGGCAGACGAGAGCCGCCCTCGTTAGCTCCCAACAGGCTTTAGCCCAGACCTTCTCCGCTGCACCTTATCCCTCGGTGGAGCACGCATTCTCTTATGTGGAACGCGGGGAAGTTACGCTAAGTGCTTATTGCTATGGCGATGCAGACTCTGCTTTTCATGCTGCGCGCCAAATACTTTCGGTATTAGGAGAGCCCCTTGGAGTCGTAACCCTGCCTATCTGGGAAGCACTGGGGCGGCGAGCCCTGCGGGTAGGCGATCTCAAAGAAGCCGAAGCAATCTTATGGAATCAACATAGGACTCTCCGGACTCTTTCTCCCACTCCTACCACAAGCCCTACCTATCTAAGAAATTCCCTCCAGCTTTCCGAATTCTTTATCCGTATCTCGGATTTACCGCATGCCGACTCCCTACTCAAAGCCGTAGAAAAACCTATTCGGAACCTGCCTTTTGCCTATATCAAAGATAAAATTGCTTTAGAAGACCTTCTGGGGGATTTACGACAAGGACAAGGGGATTTTCGTGCGTCGGAGCGGCATTACAATGAAGCGATGCGGCTGCGCGTACGGCAGCGCCGCGAATTCGGGGGCCAGGAAGAAGAAAGCGGTACTGCCCTCCTACGCCTGGCTATGCTCTACCAATATACAGGTCGTCTTAGTCATGCTCGGGAAATTTATGACCGAATCACTAAACTCTATCAATCCGCTAAGCGGGAAGACCCCGAAGTAGCCTCTTATTATGTAGGGCTTACAGACTTTTATGTTGCCAGTGGGGATTACCTCAAAGCAGAAGAGTCTGCCCAAAAAGCGCGTGAGCTTACTGCCAAACTTCAAGGAGAAAACTCCCTCGCTTATGTAGGAGCGCTTTTGGCTTCGGCTCGGGTAGAACAAGCCTTAGGGAGATATGATCGGCAGTCTGCTCATCTCCGTGGCGCAGAAGCTATTCAGCGCAAGCTCTTGGGACAAAAAGCAAGTCTATCCTTAGCACGCACCTATTATCTCTTAGCAGAAAATGCTGTCTTTCGTGGGAAGAAGGATACAGTCATTTACTACCTTCAGCTTAGCGAGCGACAGGCAGACCCTGCTCAGTCCAGTGCTCCCTTAGAGTATGCTTCTTTATCTCTCAGCATTGGAGGAATATGGCTGGGTTTAGATAGTTTGGAGTCGGCATCCTTTCGGATTCTTCAGGCGCAACAAGTTTTAGAAGCGCAAGTACCTAAAAAACACCCCGAACGCCTGCGTGCGCTGCTTTATCAGGCGCGTCTACGCAAAGCCCAACAGGAATATGCTGCCGCCCTCCATGATTACAAGAAGTGGATTACCCTCTGGACTGGACTATACGGCAAACGCCATCCTGAATATCCTTTCTACCTCGCTGAAATAGCAGATTGCTACTGGCTTGCTCGGGATTTCTCCGCTGCTAAACAAGAATATGACAAAGCCGTTGAGCTACTTCTCAAATCCGTAGATCAACTTTTTGCTGGGCTTTCCGAAAGTGAGAAGACACTGTATTGGGTGCGGGTGCGCAGAGTCTTAGAACATTACTACGCTTTCTCTTTTCTACAGGGTACCCCATCTGCTCAACTAAAAGCATATGAAGTGTATCTCGCGACCAAAGCATACATCCTCAGCGAAACTGCGCAACTGCGCGCCCGTGTCGCTCGTAGCCGCGATACGACCCTCCAGCGTCTCTTTGCGGAGTGGCAAGACCAGAAAGAATTTGTCGTCAAGCTGTATGCTTATCCCGAAGAAGAGCTAAAGAGCTTAGGTATCAACCTGGCAGAAGAGGAAGCCCACCTCAATGAGTTAGAGAAGAAATTTACTGCCTTAGCTGGCGACATCCGAATGTATAAACCCTCTTGGAAGCAGCTTCATAGTGCTCTATCTCAAAATACCGCAGCCGTAGATTGGATTCGGCTTAGGCTACCCCTATATCGCAGCGATTCCGTCATTTATTACGCCGTAGTTACCACACCCGCTCTAAAAGAGCCTTTATTTATCCCATTCCCTGAAGGACGACGCATGGAAGGCTATGGCTTTTTCCGATATACCCAAAGCATCATGAATTTTGAGAAAGACACTACTTCCTACCGAATCTATTGGTCCAGAGTAGCTGAAAAACTTCCTCCGCAGGTGAATAAGCTCATTATATCCCCCGACGGCGTATATAATCAGATTAACATCGCCACTATACCTCTGCCCCAAGGGGGATATGTAGCAGACAAGTATATGGTAATCTACCACTCGCGACTGGCAAGCCTCACGAAAGCTCAGCGCCCTGCCCGTATAACTGAAGGACGGAGAGCTTATTTGATAGCAGACCCAGATTATTCACCAGGGATGCCCTCGGATAGTTCTTACTTACCACCGCTACCGGGTACACTGGAGGAAGCAAAAGCCATTCGCGAAATCCTACAAAGTCAAGGCATTCTCACACAGCTTTATTTGAAGCAGGACGCAGATGAGTCGCGACTCTATCAGCTTGTCTCCCCTTATATCTTGCATATTGCCACTCATGGATTATTCCTCCCTTATGATGAGAGTCTGGGGGCTCTGGTCGGCATTCAAAGCGGAGGTGCCTTAGCTAATCCTCTCTTTCGCTCAGCGCTCCTCTTGGTAGATGCCGCCAAAACTATGGTGTATGGTAGCTCAGATGTGAGCCGAGATGGAATTGCCAATAGTTATGAGTTACTCTCTATGCAGTTAGATAACACCGAGTTGGTAGCCCTCTCCGCCTGTGAAACAGGCTTGGGCGATATTCAAAATGGAGAGGGCGTATATGGGTTGCAGCGGGCTTTTCTACTGGCAGGAGCACGCAACCTCATCCTAAGCCTCTGGAAAGTAGAAGATAAGGCTACCCGAGACTTTATGATTCAGTTTTACGGGGAGTGGCTGCGCAAAAAAGTACCTATAGAAGAAGCCTTCTGGAATACGCAGCGTGCCATGCGCACCCAATACGCATCCCCTTATTTCTGGGGCGCCTTTATTCTTGTGCGTCCCTAAAAAATGTATCTTTGTGAAGTATGACGATCCACCTCACTCCCTCTGCTCAGCGGGAGTTGGCTCGTTTGTACGCTGAAGCGTCAGGAAAAGCGGGTTTTATTTTGGGTGTAGAAGCAGGCGGATGTGCTGGACTTACCTACCGCTTGGAGTTAGCCGATACCCCTCCGCCCCAAGCGGAAAGCCTCCAAATAGAAGGGATTCCTTTCTATGTTCATCTTGCGCATGCCCCTCTGCTGGATGGCTTAGAAATAGATTATCCTACAGGTTTAGCGGCGCGTGGCTTCGTCTTTCACAATCCCCAAGCGCGTCATACCTGCGGCTGCGGAACATCATTTGCGATTTAGTTATACCTTTGCGGGTATGCCCCGATTAGACCCCGTCCAACAGTATGAACTCACGATGATCTGGCCTCCTGACCTCCAAGCTGAGGAGTATAAACAGTATCTGGAGGAATTCAATCAGTTTCTTACAGGGAATCAGGCGGAAATCATCAATCAGGAGATATGGGGACTTCGCCGGTTAGCGTATCCTATTCGCAAACGGGAAGCAGGGTATTATGTCTATACAGAGTTCCGAGTGCGCGCCTCTTTTATCGCACAGCTGCGGCGTTATCTCCAACTGCGCCCTTATATCATGCGCGAACTCATCGTCAAATTAGATAAGCATGCGATTGAGTTCAATCGCCGTCGGCAAGAAAAACTCAAAGCCCAAACAAGCGCATAAGCTATGAGCATAGAGAAAGGGTTAGGTCCGGCTCCCTCCAATCCCGCGCTGGCAGCTCTCTCTGGCGTCCGCCAGCGGAAGAAGTTCTGCTTCTTCAAAAAGAGTGGTATTCGCTACATAGACTACAAAGACCCTGATTTTCTCTTCAACTTTATTAACGAGCAGGGCAAGATTCTTCCCCGTCGCATCACAGGAACAAGCTGGAAATATCAAAAGCAATTAGCCCGTGCTATCAAGCGTGCGAGACATTTAGCTTTACTTCCTTTCGTAGCGGACAATCTGAAATAATCTATGGGAGCTCGGAGCATAGAAGTGATTCTCAAAGCAGACGTAGAGGGATTGGGCGCCAAGTACGATATAGTGAAAGTGCGCCCTGGCTATGCATGGAACTATCTTTTACCGAAGGGCCTGGCGGAACTGGCGACCGATGGTGCGAAGCGCCACCTTCAAGCCCACCTGCGCCAGATCGCTAACAAACTGGCGCAAGAAAAAGCCGCCGCCCAGCAGCTAAGCCAGCAACTCAGCCAACTCAAACTCCAACTCCCCATGCTTGCAGGCAAAGAAGGCAAACTCTTTGGCGCAGTCACCCCGCAGCATATCGTGCAGCTTCTCACTCAACAGGGTTATACCTTAGAGAAGAAACAGGTGCATTTTCCCGCTCCAATCCGTAGCTTGGGCCTGCATGAAGTAGAGCTCAAACTGCATCGGGAAGTGACTGTCCGCATACCCGTAGAGGTTGTTCCGTTAGAAGAAAACTAACTTCTAAAACTTCCCAAGACGGCTAATAGCCATAGCCTTGTGGCTAAATAAGTCTTCCTCTGCACAAAAGCTTTATGGAGTTTGCGGATGGGCTGAGGATGGAGTCCATATTGCTGCTGAAGATAATGCGGTTCTGTATAAGTGAGAAGCCAATCACGCAGCGAAGACTGAAGCCACTGTGCCAGTGGGATAGTAAAGCCCCATTTGCGCCGCTCCACGAATGCAGGCGGTAAGAAGCGCCGAAGTACCCGACGAAGCAAGGGCTTGTACTGGATGGGATTACCCGGCGTAGGATACTTCAGCGCAGGGGCGACCTGCCAAGCTAACTCCACAAAAGCCTTGTCTAAAAGTGGGACTCGTACCTCCAGACTATGTTGCATAGAAGCTCGGTCTACTTTCGTCAAGAGATCATCTGGGAGATAATGAAGGAAATCCCACATGGATTGCCGAGCGACGGGATGCTCTGGCAAAGTGTAGGGCGAATGCCATGGCTCCCTAAAGTCATCGTGTAGCTGTTGTATTTCCGCCCAGCTAAAGGCGTACTGCTCCTGCGAGAAAATATGCTCAGGTATCGCCTGAGCGGGTAAATCTAAGAGTTTTCCTACCCTTTGGATGCGAGGGGAGGGAAGGCGGGTCAGCACAGGGGCACTTAGAGATAAGAGGGGGCGCCAAGTCGCAATCCGCTTTGCCCAGGGATAGCGCCCATAGCCCCAGAAAAGTTCGTCTCCGCCATCCCCTGCCAATACGACCTTCACTGAGCGAGCTGCCAGCCGCGACACCAGGTAAGTCGGTAAAGCCGACACATCTCCGAAGGGCTCATCATACCACTTAGGCATTTCCATCAGCAAAGAAGCCGCTCGGTGCGCTGAGAGGACCTCTTTTTCCCAAGGTAGCCCTAAATGTCGCGCCACCGCCTCTGCATACGGAAGCTCATTATATGCCGCCTCTTCAAAACCTAAGGAGAAAGCCTGAAGGGGCTGACCTTCTTGGACTGCCAGAGCCGCTACCAAAGAAGAGTCCGTTCCCCCGCTCAGAAAAACGCCTACCGGTACATCACTAACCAGATGGGAAGCTACTGAACGGCGCAGTTGGGTAATGAGTACCTCCTCCGCTT
>JANWZJ010000014.1 GCA_025054525.1 Bacteroidia bacterium
AATCGTGCGGTCTTCATTGTTCCCATAATCCGCCGCTGAACCCCCACTATCAAAGAAACCCGCTCCCCCACAGCAGGTAGCTGCTGAGAGATCTACTGTCTGCGGCGATGCAGGCATGTTGTACATACAAGCGGTACCCGAGGTGACACACAGCAGTCGCGCACGCCAGCCTCGCCTTACGATCGAAGCATCTGACTTGAAGCGGAAAGTTACTTGGTTGCCGGTGGTGCGGAGCATGAAGGGACCACCTGCCACCCCATTCAAGATAGCAAGAAGTGGAGCCGAGGTATTCGGCCCATCATATACCCAGAGCGTATCGAAGCCCTGTTCAGTATCAAAGCTATCAAACCGCATTTCTATTTGATCGGGTGGGGAGGCAGTGAGTGTGAGAGTGCCATCTTCATTGTTTGAATACGCATTATCCAACCCACTGTCTAAGAATAGCGTACCTGTAGCACAACATGCCCCAAGGTTTTGCGTAGTACTACCCGATGTGGGCGTCGTGAAGGTACACTGAGCCCGTACTGCGCCCACCAGCAGGAGGGCGGCTGTGAGAGTGAGTATAAGGTTTCGCATAGGGCAAATATAAGTAAAATCCCCCAGAGAATAATGACATTCCCAACCTAAGTTTTGAAAATAAAAAGCCCCTCGGCGATGGTTCCGAGGGACTCTAGGGATGCGTAGAAGGGGACTTACTCTACGACCCAGCGCAGGTGCACTGGCTCCCCAGTGCGCGTCCAGCCTTCTATGAGGAAGATACCCTGCGCGGGGCTATTGAGCTCCCAGCGGGTGCTTTCGCCGAAGGCTTCCCAGAGCAGCCGTCCACCGAGGTCCCACACTCGCACATGTACCAGCGGCTGGGAAGTTTCCAGCACCGAAAGACCTGTGGAAGGGTTCGGGTAGAGCGTGGCTTTGACTGCGTTAGCGGGTGCTGCGACACCTGTGGCTGTCAGACAGGTAGCTTGGGCTTTCCAGCCGAGACGCCTGCGTCCGCTCTTGCCTACATATAGTAGGGTGAGGGCATTCCCCGAGCTGGTAACAGTAACGGCTTCACTCGCAGAGATGATACCCGAACGCCTAAAGATGGGCGTACCCGTAGGAGAGGCCCCATTATAGATATAGAGGGTATCCGTGGAGGGTGGGGCACCCGCCAGATTGAGGGTATCAAAGCTGATCCGAATTCGCCCTGAGCTGACCCGCAGGATTAGCGTATCCGTAGTGAAAGGTTGAGGAGCTCCAGCATCGCCTCCACTGTCGTAGATAATAGAAGAGCCCGAGCAGCAGCCTACTGTGTTGAGGTTAATGTCATTCTTGGTATTCGGAGGGACGAAGAAGGTGCACCCCAGCGTACCTGGTGTATTATGGCATCGTACATTAGAAACCCACCCTGCTCTCACGCCCCCTGTGTCAGAGAAAAATTGAATAGTTAAGCTATTCTCTGTGCTAATAATGGGCGGAATACCTGAGAGAGAGCCTGTAAGCGCGTTAATCTGCCGATGATTTATGCTAGGACCATCATAGATATACACGAGGTCATTCGCCCGCTCCGTGTTGAAGGTCGTGAACTGCAATCGCACATACTGACCTGCAGGAGCCGTATAGGTAATAATGCGATTTTCGTTATTCGTATAAGACCCAGTAGGTCCCCCGCTGTCGTGGAAACTTGCGCCAGAGGCACCACAGCAGCCTGGCGTGAGAGAGCCTAAGTCTATATTCAGGATTGCCAGAGGCATATTGATATTGCAGTAGTTGACGGGGTAGCACTCTAGCATAGCTATCCAGCCTGACGCTGTACCAGTACTATTAGAGACAAAACGGAAAGTGAGAAAGCGTCCCCAACTTACAATGGTACGCACGAGGTTAGGAGCCCCAACAAGTTGTGCAGCTATGGGGGAGTTTGCATCAGGTCCGTCATGAACGAATAAAGTGTCTCCCGGCGCTATGACCAGCGAAGGACCGAAATGGACTCTTAGCGCTTGACCCACAGGTGCTTGGAAGGTAATGATGCGGTTTTGATTATCCCCATAGTTAGCTCCTGACCCCCCGCTGTCAAAGAAGGGGACAGCCCCACAGCAGTTAACTGCGCCTAAATCCACTACTTGGGGGTCAGCGGGCATAGTGTAAAGGCAGGCTGTTCCCGAAGTCACGCATCTGAGCGTAGCATACCAACCTCGCATCGTTTCATTTACATCCGATTTGAAGCGGAAGGTAACTTGATTGCCTGTACTGCGCAGGATGAAGGGCCCCCCAGCTATACCCGTGAGTACCGCCAAAACAGGCGATGAAGTGTTGGGACCTTCATACACCCATAGTGTATCCCGTCTTGGTTCTACTTCAAACGTATCAAAGCGTATTTCTATCTGCTGACCCGAAGGAGCCACATAAGTGATGGTACGGTCTTCATTATTATCATAGTTACCGCCGCCACCACTATCCAAGAATACCGCACCCCCTGCACAACATCCCGCAGCATTTATATCTATAGTCGCAGGAATGGGAGGCATCGTGGTATTGCATGCGCTGATAGCATAACATTCTACCATAGCTATCCAGCCTGCTCGGTTACCCGCACCATTAGATACGAATCGAAAGGTTAGACTTTGTCCTATGGTAGCGGTAGAGCTTACGGAAATTGGGGAGCCCGAGAGTTTAGCGACTACGGGTGCGGAGGCATTAGGTCCGTTGTGTATGTACAGGGTATCGCCTGGAGCTATTCGGAAAGAAGGTCCGAAATGGACACGCAGTCCCTGTCCCGCAGGTGCTTGGAAGGTTATAGTTCGGTCTTCGTTATCTCCGTAGTTGCCAGCTCCTCCGCCGCTATCAAAGAATATCGCTCCACCGCAGCAGTTAGCCGTCGACAAATCTACCACTTGGGAAGTGGCTGGCATAGTGTATATGCACGCTGTCCCCGAAGAAACACACCGCAAAGTAGCTCGCCAACCTCTAAGCACCGTTCCATCATCCGATTTGAAGCGGAAGGTAATTTGATTGCCCGTACTGCGAAGCATGAAAGGCCCGCCTGCGACGCCATTGAGGACAGCCAGCAGGGGAGCAGAGGGGTCTGCCCCATCATGGACCCATAGCGTATCATAGCCAGTCTCTACTTGGAAAGTGTCAAAGCGCACTTCTACTTGTTGACCTGAGGGCGCTGAGAAAGTAACGACCCCGTTCTCGTTATCGGCATAATCGCTACCCCCACCACTATCTAAGAAGACTGCGCCGCTCCCACAACAGGCTGTGAGGTCATGGGTTACATTGCCCGAAGTAGGCATGATATAGGTACAGGTCTGCGCCCCAAGCATGCTCCAGCCCACTCCAAGCATCACTGCCGTGATTCTAAAGCTTCGCATGGGGTGAAGTTAGGAAAAATCACTGGCTAAATGTCAAGCCCTACCATTTTTGAAAAAGTATATCATGGCAGCTTCCCTCTGCGCCAGGCCCGGAAGGTATTCGCACTCTCGCCGTAGGAAAAGTAATCTAAAAGCCCTATGCGTTCCACGACATACAGTTTCTGTCTCCAAGGTTCGGAGGATGCATCAAATCCGAAGAAGGTATAAGCTGCTAATAGCCCTTTGAGATAGCCTCGCAAGGCTGCATAAACGATAGGGGCAACGGGGGGATTTTCTGGAAGGGTAAGCCAGACTTCCGCTGCGGTGCGCCCTAATCCCCCCATCTGTCGAATCAAGTATCCCGTAAGTGTCGTATCGCCGGTAACTCGCTGCTCAGCTTCACTAAGGATTGCTATAAGCGTCGTATTCTCTACGCCCTTATCGGATAAAGGGAACAGCACATGCGCTAACTGAAGGCTATCCGCTCCTACATATTTTTTCACCTTGTGAAGAAGGATGGACAGAGAGTCTGGCTGGGATAGATACAGCTGGGCTATCTCCCGGAAGAACCGGTCATGCCATTCTACTTCTCGGACCTCTTCCATGACAGGGCGCAGGCGCGGAAGCCAACCCTGCTGACTCGTATCGCGCACATAAGAGACCATTTTGTAATGGATTTGCCGATAAAGCAGCGGCTGTTGGGCTACAAGCACACCCGCCACAAGCAGAAGCACTTTCATCATAGACAAATATCTCTTATATTATTTGCCGTATGTCAGATGCTTGGGCGACTCACTTCACCCCCGCCGAACAAACCGAAATCATACGAAGCTATCGCCGATTGCTGTGCGCTTGTAATCAATTCTTAGACAAATCGGGTAGAGCCGAACTGCGCAAGGCTTTCCGTTTCGCTTTAGAACAGCACAGCGACATGCGTAGGCGCTCCGGCGAACCTTACATTCTGCATCCTATTGCCGTAGCGCTCATCCTCGTCCGGGAAATCGGACTTAAAGATTTACACGCCGTAATGGCTGCCCTTCTACACGATGTCTTGGAGGATACCGATACAGAAATAGACACCCTCCGTAAGTATTTCGGGGATACTGTAGCTCGTTTGGTAGAAGGACTCACCAAAATCACCCGCGTCCAAAGTTCCGTAGATTCTGCACAAGCGGAGACCTTTCGCAAGATTCTCCTGACGATGGCAGACGATATTCGGGTAGCTCTGATTAAGTTAGCGGATCGCTTACATAATCTACGCACACTCTCCGGCATTAAGCCAGATAAGCAGGCAAAGATTCTCGCAGAAACGGAATATATCTATGTTCCAATAGCACATCGCTTGGGCCTTTATACGCTACGCAGTCAGATGGAAGATATTATCTTGAAGTACCGTCAGCCTGAGGTGTATGCAGCCCTTGAGCAGAAACTGCAAGAAACTGCACGAGAAAGAGAGCGGTATATTCAGCGGTTCATAGAGCCGATAGAGAGACGCATTCGGGAGGAAATAGCAGTTAGATTCAAGATAGAGAGCCGCGTCAAAGCTATCAGTTCCATTTACCAAAAAATGCAGCGGCAAAATGTGCAGTTTGCGCAAGTGTATGACATTTTTGCAGTGAGAATCATTTTAGATTCGCCTCCTGAAACTGAAAAAGCGGATTGCTGGCGGGTGTATTCTATTGTAACCTCTTTGTATCCGCCTAATCTCCAGCGTTTGCGGGACTGGCTCTCCCAACCAAAGTCCACTGGTTATGAAGCCCTGCATATTACGGTCATGGGACCTGAAGGCAAATGGGTAGAAGTGCAAATCCGCTCTAAGCGCATGCATGAAACCGCTGAGTATGGCTTAGTAGCCCACTGGCGCTATAAGGCAGCCCAAAACGGACGCCACCCAGGATACGATGAGGCGTTAGAGAGGTGGTTGGCCCGTATCCGCAGCCTCTTAGAGAATCCCGAAATCTCCACCGTAGAACTGCTGAGCGAACTCCATCCCGACATAGCCCATGAGGAAGTCTATGTCTTCACGCCAAAGGGAGACCTCAAGATTCTACCAGCGGGCGCTACCGCTCTGGACTTTGCTTATGAGATTCACTCGGATATAGGGCGACGCGCCATCGCCGCTAAGGTAAACGGACGCCCAGTACTGCTTAACTACGTCCTCCAAAATGCCGACCAGATAGAGATTCTCACGAGTGAGCGAGCCGAACCGACCGAAGAACAGCTCCGCTTCGTGAAGACAGGACGCGCTCGGCTCAAGATTCGCGAATACCTGAAGCAGCAGCGCAAACAAGCCATAGAACGAGGAAAAGCCATATTTGACTGGCGATTAAGGCATTTAGGGATTTATCCGAGCGACCCTGTAATCCGCGAACTGCTCTGGTATCTCCACATTCCGAACTTAGAAGATTTTTGGTATCGGTTGGGCACCCATCAAGTAGATTTAGCTCGTGTGCAAGAATTCATGCGGCTCAAGCGCCTCTCGCAAGGCACTACGCCAATCGTAGATCAGCTCTCCCAACAACTTGGTCTGCTCAGTGGCGCACCCGAAGTAGGACACGAGGACGAACCCCATACTTATGCCTCTTGCTGCTATCCAGTGCCTTTTGATGCTATCATGGGGTATGTAACGGCAGAAGGGCTTATTGTCCATCGCACGACCTGCCGAGAAATCCAACGACTCCTCTCTTTAGACAGCCAGAAGGTTCGCCCCCTTCGCTGGACTCCCACTCCTACAAAGCCTTTTTTAGCAGCTCTTCTCTTAGAAGGAGAAGACCGGGTAGGTATGCTCTTAGATATTGTCAAAGTGATTTCCCTACGAAAGCGAAAAAATATCCGCTCCATTCGCATAGAAGGTCAAGCCTCCTACTTTCAGGGCATCGTAGAGTTATACGTATATAACGAGCCCGAACTGCGCAGTCTTATCCACGAATTATCCCAAGTTCGGGGGCTAATTCGGATAGAGCGGTATCAAGCCCCACTAACTCCCTAAAATTGCAACCCAATGCAGGAAGTACTCTTAGATAGTCTGCTCCGCATATTAGCTAATTTCACTTTGCATGGCAGCTTCTCCTCTAAAGAAGAAGCGGTATTGCGTCAACTTCTATTAGAGTTAGGGGTTGAGCCTCAGCAAGAAATGCACAAGATTCAGCAGTACATGCTGAACTCCAGAGAGATTGAGCCTGTCCTATTAGCCCGTAACGTACGCCAACGATTACCTCGCCCGCTCCGCTACCTACTTTTTGCCTATGTACTGCAGCTTGCGTATTCGGATAGAGTGCTGCGCGAGGAGGAGCAGCGACTGATAAACATATTAGGCGCAGAGTTTGAAATAACGCCGAGCGAGTCGGTACTTCTTCAGCTTTTTGCCCAGGAGAGTCGGATACGCGGCATAGATTCGCCGCAGATATTGATTGTGGGGGCTGCGGATAAAGAAGTAGCGCCTTCGGTGCGGCATCTCCAGCTTAATCTACCTGGCTATATTGCGTTTTTGTACCTGCCTTCAGTGGAGCTGACACTCATGCGACTGGTGGGCCCTCGGATGGAAGCCCATCTGAATGGACAGTGGATTCATGGAGATGTTATTCGGGTATTCCCCGAAGGCGCTTTATTACGCGTGAAGGGTTACACGCTTACCTACAAGGAGATAATAGAACAGTTCCGTCCGGCTCCCTTCCAAGAGCGCGTGCTGTGGGAAGTACGCAAGGTCTCCTACAAGTTCAAGAATGGCCGTACCGCAATTCATCCTGTGAGCTTTGAGGTATCACAAGGCAGGCTCGTAGGCATCATGGGACCCAGCGGCGCAGGTAAGAGTACTCTCATGCGTTTGCTCAGTGGGCAGCTCCGCCCCTCCTCTGGCAAAGTCTATCTCAACGCCATAGACATCCATAATAACCCCAAAGCTGTGCAAGGTTTATTAGGGTATGTTCCGCAAGAGGACCTCCTCATAGAGGAACTGACGGTATGGGAGAATGTCTATTATGCGGCGCGTTTGGCGTACGACACAGATGAAGAAGCGCAAAAGGCTACGGAGACTACGCTTCGCGCATTAGGTCTTCAAAGTATCTCCGACTTACCCGTAGGCTCGCCCCTAAACCCTGTAATCAGTGGCGGACAACGAAAAAGGGTAAATATCGCTTTAGAGGTAGTGCGTGGCCCGCTCGTTTTATTTGTAGATGAGCCGACTTCGGGCCTGTCCTCCTCAGACGCATTACAAGTCGTAGAAGTGCTCCAGTCTTTGGCGAAGGAGGGACGGATTGTATTTTTCACCCTGCACCAGCCCTCATCCGAAATCTATAAAAAGTTAGACCAGCTACTCTTCTTAGACGAGGGAGGCTACGCAATCTATTGGGGTGCGCCCGTTGCAGGGCTGCAACATTTTCGGCGGGCATCCGGCATCTCCGATAGCGAACAGGTAGAATGCCCCAGTTGTCGGCGAGTAGAACCCGAATCGCTTTTTGACATTATCCAGGCGCGCAGGATAGACGAGCGCGGCAAGGTATTACCCCAGCGGCATGTGCCACCCGAACGCTGGTATCAAATTTTCTGGCGAGACCACAGCCCCCCCAAAACCCAAGTAGATGTTCCCACACCCAAACCCCACCCGCCTGCTTCCCCGATGCGTCAGTGGCAAATCCTCCTGGAGCGCGAAGGCCTGCGCCGCTGGCGAAATCGACTCGCATCTTCTGTCCTTCTCTTGGCAGCACCCATTCTCGGGCTCATCGTGGGTACGGTATTACGCTATCACCCCCCCGACCAACCCTATACCCTCTACGAGAATGACAGTTTCCCCACAGCCCTATTTACAAACATCCTGGCGATTATCTTCTTAGGTATGCTCTCCACTGCTGAAGACCTCCTCAAAGACCGTAAGATTCGCTTGCGAGAAGCCTTCCTCCATCTAAGCTGGAGCAGTTACCTCCATGCGAAACTCTTTTGGGTCATCCTCTTCTCTGCCCTTCAGGTTACCCTGTACTGGGGTATAGTATCCCTTATTCTGGGGAGCTTCGCGCTATGGGGGGCTACCTGGCTGTTGCTCTTTATAGTAGCCTTGGTAAGCAATCTCCTCTCTCTCAATCTCTCTGATGCCTTTACGCAGCCTATACCTGTCTATATCTTGATTCCCATTCTCATCATACCCCAGATTGTGCTCAGTGGTGCGGTGATTCCTTTTGATAAGTTCAATCCCCTTTTGAAAGGGGAGCGTCCTGTGCCTTTCATGGCTGACCTAAGCCTCACCCGCTGGGCCTATGAAGCTCAGGTCGTTTTGCACTTCAGCCGAAACCCTTATGAAAGACACCTCTATCCCATACACTCGGAGCAGTCCTTTTTACGCTATCACCTCCTATACGAACTACCCGAGCGCCGAGCTCGGGGGGATACCACCGCTTACCTGCGACTCTGGGGCGAAGCTGGCAAAAGTATGGCTGAGGTAGAGAGCTATCTGCGTACTCGCCTTCAACAACTCAACGGGTTAGTTTTACAGACCGAGAGCCAACTCCCGCCCGACTTCCGTCTTCGGTATCATAACGATGCCTTGGAGAAAATCGCCCTCGCTACCCAAACTAGTCAAAAGTTCGTGGCCAAAGAAGATAAATACATTCGCCTATACGAACCCGCCTATATCAATCAGCCCCAAGCTGCTTATCTCCCCTTCTTCAGCGCGATACGGTGTATAGGTGATACTTGCCTTAGCACGCCTACATTTGACCTACTGGTACTGGTAGGAATGGGGCTTATCCTGTGGATGCTATTAGAATGGCGAGTGCTAAATAAATTGTTCTTAGGGGGTAGACCCTAATGTCCGCCCTGGCCAGCGTCTCCCCCGTAAGCCTCAAAGAACTTCAAGCCTACATTCCGGAATGGCAGAAGTTTGAAGACTTTTATCGCACTACTTTACGCAGCGAAATCTATCGCAATAACTGGCTCTTAGAGAAGTTGGGTGAATTTTTACTGCGTCGGAGTGGGAAAAAAGTCCGTCCCCTTCTCCTACTCTATACGGCGAAGGCTTCAGGTCAAATTAACTTCCGATCTATTTTAGGGGCTACTCTCATAGAGATTCTACACAATGCTACCTTAGTACATGATGATGTAGTGGATGATTCGGACTATCGTCGGGGATTTTTCTCGCTGAGAGCGCTCTGGGGCAATAAAGTAGCTGTTCTCTTTGGAGACTGGCTACTTGCACGAGGTCTCCTCATCGCCCTACGCCATAATGAACCCCAGCTACTATATTACACCTCTGAAGCCGTGGAAGCCCTCACCGAAGGCGAATTCCTTCAACTCAAACGCATGCGAGAAGCGAGTATAGATACCCAAGAGTACTTTACGATTATAGAGAAGAAAACAGCTGCTTTGTTCCAGAGTACATGTCGCATGGGGGCTTGGAGCGCTGGGGCATCTGAGGAGGTTATAGAGACAGCGGGCGAAATTGGTCGGCTCTTGGGGATTGCTTTCCAAATCCGCGATGATCTATTAGATTGGAGTGAATTTCGGCACACCGGCAAACCCACCGATGCGGATAGGAAGCAGAAACGCTTTACCCTTCCTGTGCTCTGGGCTATACAGCATGCCTCCCATAAAGTCCGCAAGGCTATTCTACAAGAGCCCTTCCCCCAAGTCAAGCAAATCCTCCAAGACGTTGGAGCCTTTGATTATGCGGAGCAGACGCTAAGCTATTATGCAGAGCGTGCCCATGCGTTAGCGAAAAGGCTTCCTTATGCAGCCACTTTACCTTTTGCAGAACTTCTCCACATGCTAATATATCGCTCTCAGTGAAAGTTTAACTTTGCCCTAAGCGTAATGGAAGCACCACACATAACTGAGAAGGAAATCCTCTTAGAGGGGATAGACCTACTGAGCTTTTATGGGGTTGGAAATGAGAACCTCCAACTGCTGCGCAGCGCCTATCCCTCGCTCAAGCTGGTAGCTCGGGGAAGCAGTATTAAGGCACAAGGAGAACCCGAATCGGTGGCTCGTCTCCAGCAGATTATTCATGCGATGGTAGAGGAAGTGCGCAAGCACGGACGATTACCACATGAAAAGGTACGGGAACTCGTAGGTCGCCTGCGGGAAGGAGAACAGCTCCCTAAGTCCGAGCCAGCCCAAGTAATTCTGCGCGCTGTTACGGGTCAGCTTATTACCCCCCGCACAGAAGGACAAAGGCGCCTAATACAAGCGATTGAGACACACGATATTACTTTCGCTATTGGGCCTGCAGGCACTGGAAAGACTTATAGTGCTGTCGCTTGCGCCGTACGCGCTCTCAAAGAGCGCCAAATACGCAAAATCATCCTCACACGTCCAGCCGTAGAAGCAGGGGAAAGCCTTGGTTTTTTGCCGGGGGATTTCCGAGAAAAAGTAGCTCCTTATCTTCGCCCGTTATATGACTCTTTAGAAGAGATGCTCTCCTCAGAAAAACTACATCAGCTTCTGGAGCAGAACGTGATTGAAATCGCGCCCTTAGCATATATGCGCGGTCGCACACTCAATCATTCCTTTATTATCTTAGATGAAGCGCAGAACTCTACTCGCCTTCAGATGAAGATGTTTCTCACTCGGTTGGGCAACCATTCGCGTGTAGTGATTACGGGAGACCTAAGCCAAATAGACCTTCCGCGTCCCGAGACCTCTGGTCTGCTCCATGCAGTGAATCTCTTAGAGGGCACTCCAGGTATCGCGGTGGTACGACTAAGTGAAAATGATATCGTACGGCACCCGTTAGTGAGTGAGATTGTGCGGCTGTATGAAGCGGATGCGCAGCGTCAGAGACAAGCTGGGGCGACCTCTTGAGATTCCAGTAGAGCCGCAGCGGGTCATTTCGCTTTGCCCTTCTCAAACCGAAACGCTGCTATGCTTAGGGCTGGGGGAACGGCTCGTAGGTCGCACCCGCTATTGCATCCACCCCGCCGACCAGGTCTCCAAAATCCCCGTAGTGGGTGGAACTAAAAAAATAGATGCCGCCCTCGTTGCTGAACTGCAGCCCGACCTTATTATCGCAGAGAAAGAGGAGAATACCCAATCCGACGTAGAAAAGCTCTCTGAGATAGCGCCCGTCTATGTGACGAATATAGAAAGTTATCGGGATGCGTTAGAGAGTATCATAGAGCTTGGGGATATTGTGGGCTGCCTGACGACAGCCTATCAGTGGAAAGAGAAGATAGCGCAAGCATTTGCTCGGCTTAGCCCCATACCTACCCCCAAAAGCGTACTCTATCTCATCTGGCGCAAACCCTATATGGCTGCTGGTAAAAGCACCTTCATAGATAGCATATTGAGCTACCTGGGACTACAAAATATCGCTCATAGCTTAGAGGGACGCTATCCTACTTTAGACAAGCCAGAAAATCTATTCCCTGAGTTTGTATTTTTATCCACAGAACCCTATCCTTTCACAGAGAAGCATATTCCCGAACTGCAAGCCATTTGGCCAGAAGCGGCTTATTTTATTGTAAGGGGAGATTACTTTAGCTGGTATGGCGTGCGCATGGTAGAAGCAGCTTCCTATTTCCAGCGGCTTCTGAGAGACCTTAGCGGTGCTGATTCTGGTATGGCTGCAGGGCGGGCTTCTTGGACTGAGCCCCGCTGAACAGCGTCTATGGAAGCAAGCTGCCTCTTCGCCCACTCGCCAAGAAAGCCTGCTGTGTGCCTTAGGGTATTGGCTTCCAGATACCCTTCAAGGGCGTGCAGGCCCCCGACACATTCTCCGAAGGCTTCAACTGCAAGCCGACTCACCAGCCCTCAAAATTATCCGCCCTAATGATTTGCGCCGCTGGCGAGGCAGCCGGGTCACACCGCTTCTCTTAGCCCAGATACCTTATTCCCTTCAACGCAGCCTCACCCATCAAGGCTATCTTTTTGCCGAGGTAAGCTGGACACACCTTTCTTGCGACTCAGTCGGACAGTGTACCGGCACCCTCCAAGTGAAAAGTGGTAGGCTCGTGAAGTTAGACACCCTTCTCCTTCGTGGAAAATGGAATGCACCTCGTAGCGCCTTTTATCGGGTTACTGGTCTGCGTCCGCATGCCCCTCTTTCGGCTTCCCACTGGGAGAACCTCCCCACTCGCCTAAAAAGACTGCCTTATGCCACTCTAATAGACACCCCCCACCTCTGGCTCTTCCCTGAAGCCGCTTGGATAGAAGTCAAACTCCAGCCCAAAAGCAGTAATCGGTTAGATGGCGTACTCTCGGTGCTACCTACGGGTCGGCGCCCCCAGCTCATAGGGCAAATAGAACTCATACTGCTGAGCCCTTTGCGTTTAGGTGAAAAGTTAGAACTGCGCTGGGAACAACTTCCTGCCCGCTCACAACGCCTCCTTCTACAAGCGGCTTTACCCTATCTCTTCCGCGGCACCATGGAACTCAAAGGAAGCTTTCGGTTATGGCGCCAAGATACCAGCTTCCTCACCCGAGAAGTGCAAGCTCGATTGGCTTATCATCTCACAAGCCACCTTAGCCTCTTTGTCGGTGCGCAAACCCATATCTCTCGGCTGCTCAGTACAACCCTTTATCGGGACAGAGTGTGGCCTCCCCCGCCTGTCTTAGACTTTCGGCGGCAAAGCCTACAAATAGGATGGGAATGGGAAAATGTAGATTTTGCCCTTGCCCCTCGTAAAGGGTGGGGCATAGAAATAATGGGCGCCCAAGGTCGTCGCCTCTATTTACGCAACCCTGGACTGCCACGTCTGGCTTATGAGCGATTGCCCAGCAACAGCCTCTATCAAGAAGCGATGCTTACCTTAGAAAAATATACAACGCTTAGCCGCTTGCTTGTGCTTTATACAGCGCTGCGAGGATATGCGTACTGGAGTCAAGGCTATTTTGAAAACGAGCTTCGTCGCCCTGGTGGCGAGATAGGTCTTCGGGGTTTCGCCGAAAATACCCTGCCTACCCCCGCTTACGGAAGTGCCTCCATAGAACTGCGCTTGCCCTTTGAAGAAGAAGGGTATCTGGCAGGATTAGCCGAAGGAGCTTACTTAGCGCTTTTCAGTAGAGGAACCAGCCCTGCCTACACCTTAGGATTAGCGTTTCAAACTCGGTTGCCTGCAGGTATTCTGCACCTTACTTTCGCCGCAGGCAAGCTGGGAAACGCTCCCTTTGATATTCGGAGGACGCTGGTCAGGCTGAACTGGATTGCGGAGTTTTGAGGGTTTTTCGCTGGGATTGGGTGAGCGAGTGTGGGGCAGCTGCCGCCCCATCCCCTTCAAAGCCCCACAATCCGCATTTCCACCCGCCGATTACGCCGCTGGCCCTCCTCCGTCTCATTATCCGCAATCGGACGCGACTTCCCGTACCCTACTACAGTTAGCCTATCTCGCGCTATACCCTTAGATACCAAATAATCCCTCACCGCTATAGCCCGTTCCCGAGAAAGTTGAATCTCTGACTCAGCCGGACTCGTGCCATCTGTATGACCCGATAACTCTATGCGAATCGTAGGATTCGCCTGAAGAAATCGCAGAAGCTGCTCTAAATGTGGCATAGATTCGGGCTTGAGCCGAGTACTTCCTTTATCAAAATAGACAAAGAATAGAGGAATCTTTAGTCCCACACGAAGTTTTTCCATGTACAGGTCTACCCGATTCTCCCGATGCCGATGCAGGCGAATAGATACTTCTTTCCAGAGATATCCCTTTGCGAAAAGAGCGACCCGTACCTCACTCAGCAGACTATCGGGCGCCTGCCAGCGAAAGAAGCCAGAGGTATCCACTTGCACACTATCTAAGAGTTCCCCTTGCCCTGAGCGAAACTCCAATCGCACGGGAACTTTGGCTTTCTCAGTAAATACATATCCTAAAAGTATCGTAGGCGCAGGGGGAGGCGTATAGACAGGCGGTATCGTTGTATCTGGATGCCACCATACCATCCAGAAATCTGCACTTCCATAGGGTCGTGCTCCCACGCGTTCTTGGGGGGAAGCGGTGGTGCCACAGCCCACATAAATGTCCTTTCCCTCCGAAAATAGCGCTATCCAGCTTTCTACCTCTTTCCCTCCAAAGGTATAGCAGAAGCGCACCGAGTCAAGAGAAGGGAATACTTGTACAGCCCAAGCATCATATAGCCCCGATAGAGCAGGTATCATACCGCCTCGGGAACTGGTCATGCCTGCAAGAAGCCAACTTCCATCTGAGAGAGAAGAGAGGAAGTTGAGACCTTCATCCCCTGGTCCGCCTCCACTCCATATGACATAGGCAGCCCCGTCTTTTTGCACTTGCCATATGACGCCATCGGCTCTTCCGTGCACTGCGCATCCAGGCGAAAAGCTCGTACCAGCTACCCATATATCCCCTAATGGACTCCGTACAAAGCTGTATGGCTCCTCAAAGTCGGCACCCCCAAAGTTCCAACTGCGCTGCCATTCGCCTTGTGCATTTACCTCTGCAAGCCATATGTCCATTTTACCGAGGGGATTACGGATGTGCCTATCGGGTGAGTCAGAAGCTCCCACCAACCAAACTGTGTCGGGGGAGAGGGGTATAATGAGTCGTAGATAATCGTTTTCCTTGCCGCCGAAGCAAGCATGTCCTAAGAGCTTCCCTTCCAGCGAAAGGCGGATTAGCCATCCATCCATCCCCCCATACGGGCGCGGATGAAAGAAACTATCCCGCGAGCCGATATAGCCTACCACCCAAAGCGAACCATCAGGATGCAGAGCCGCCCCCAGCGCTACATCATTGCCACTACCCCCAAAGCAGCGGCTCCATAGAACCTTCCCCAACGGGTCTATACGCAGGATATAAGCATCTCGTTTCCCTTTAGTCAAGGAGTGCGAGTCACTCCAGCCCACCAGTATGAAACCTCCATCTGATAGCGGCAAAGCATCACTGAGCTCTTCATCACCTTCAGCGCCATAGACTTGATGCCAGAGAACCTCGCCACTTTTGTCTGTGCGAATAACCCATAAATCGGCATCATACCCCTTACGCTTGAGCATACCGTCTCGCGAGCGCGTATATCCCATGAGCCAGTAGCCCCCTGCATCAGCAAAAGCCTTCACCATTACATCAGCCATACTACCCCCATACAGCTTCTCCCGCAGGATTACCTGCCCTACAGCGACTCCCAAGCTAACCCAAACCTTGAGCCAGCTCATAAGTAAAAAGAATACGCTTTGCATGTTCTACTGAAATGTAAGGGGGTGGCGCAGCACTTGTACCTATGCCTTTTAGGAGGTGGGTAGTTACCTGTTCCACGGCTGCCAAGGTGAACCTACCAAAAAGCGTATGCGCTCCTTCATAGCGCTGATACTGGTATTCCCATGGGGTAGTGAGGTAGCCTGCATAGCCGTTGCTATAGCCCTGGATGATGAGAAGTTTTATACCGATAGGAGCCAAGAGGGACACAAGCCTCTCTCTGAGGATTATGCCTGCCATAGTGGTGGGTTCCATCGGTAGAGCCAAGATACCGATATGCCCCACCTGCCAGAGTTGAATAGGTAAGACGGAGGGGAACAGCGGGAGAGGTATGTATTTTCCATTTTGGCGGGCCAACCAATGTAAATAGCGCGCGGTGCGATGAAAGAACGGTAAAGGGAGCGTTTCCCACCGAGTAGTGCCGAGTATTTTGCGAGAAAGCCCTTCTATTAGGAGGAGTTTATTGCCATGTACTTCTTGATTGCGAAGGCCCTGTATCCGAGCCACGAAAGCTATCACTTTGACCCACTCCGAAGGCAAACCTGGCCCTTCGTCGGTGCCCTCTAAAAAAGCTACCCCCATAGCGGGCTCGCCAGTAGTCCCTTTGCCTAAACCCCGAGTAAATGGCTCTTCTACTTCTACTGCGCTAAAATCCACCCAACGCCACCACGCTCGTAGAACAGGGGGAAGGGGCTCTTCTTTCTGAGCAGCGAGCTGCTGAGCCATTTCCCACTGATACCGTCCTAAAAGTTGGCGATTCTCTATAGGATTGGGAGTAGGACCGCGCCGAACCTTCACCCCTGGAAAACTAAAAAAGTTAGGGGTCACATCGCCCGCTGTCGTCTGGGCAAAGGCACCTATTTTCCCTTCATGCGCGCTCAGCTCCGCAGCATATCCTTTATGGTCCGAAGAGATAAAGAGGCAGTCTGCTTGAATAGATGTCGTGTGAGTTCCCATCCAGTTGATAAAATGCCCACTGGGTGCTATGGTAATCTGATAAGCTGTCCTATCTACGGCTAACTCCGGGCGATCTGTGGAGGCAGTGGGGTTTTTGAGGTAGGCTCGAATAGCCCGATTGAAGGCAATCGGCACCTCAGGCGGAAACACTTTCTGCGCGAAATAAAGCTGCGCAGGCTGTAGATGTTGATGAGCTTGCAGCGCTGCCTCAACAATACCGGATACTATTCTCTCAAATACCCCTGCATGAAATCCCGGTGTCGTAATGTGATAGAAGAGATAATGAGAATACCCCCCTGGAGCAGCATGGGTATGATTGGCGGTGAGCATAAGCTGGGCGGGTTCTAAAGAGGGAAAAGACACGCGCAACCGATAGAAAACTTCCTGCCATACCGCTAAGGCGATAAAGCATAGGTCTGCTTCTATCCAGAAATGCGGCTGACCCACCCCTACTTGAAAGCAGAAAGCCCGCGCATAGAGATGCGACTCCACTGCATGAGCCACGTGAGCCGGTGTGCCCCAGCCCATTAGCCCTATACCTGGCTCAAAGTATGTAATCTCCGCCTGAGCTACACCTATGCTCCACATGCTCCCACCAGCGAAGTAAAAGAAAAAGAGCAACTACCGCAGAATACATGCTCCGCTTACTTGATTCAGGCTGCACGCTGCCCTCCTATGAATGTATGCGTGTCTTGTTTGCGATAAACTATAGAATAATATGTTCTAATAGGAAAAAATGATGCTTATTCAATCAATCAGCCTTTCTTAGGATAGAGTTTCTATAGCCGTAGCCCCAATAAAGTAGAGCCCCTACTCCCAGCCATACCCCTAAGCGAATCCAGTTAGCCGCTCCCAGCTCTAAGATTAGATAAAATGCGCTGAGCATGCCTAAAATAGGTAGAAGTGAAAGATTATAGCGCATGACAAAGTAGCCTGTGATAATCACAACAGCCAGGAGAATCCGATATTTCCATATATCCCCTCCTTGGCTAAAGTCCCATAAAGCGCTGAAATGTTGCGCATGAAGCTGATAAGCCCACAAAGTTCCCATGAGCACCATAATAAGGTACGGCCACCGCCCCGGTATCTTGGGGACGCGAAAGCGAGGACTATAGCCAGTGGGAGGCCTATAATGCAAGTAAGCAATTCCTGCGCTCACTACGGCGAAAGCCATGAGCGTACCCATGCTGGTCATATCTACTACCGCGGAGAGAGAAGAGAAAAAGAGTGGGATCCCTACCACCAGTCCTGTAATGAGGGTGGCAACGTAAGGCGTACGGAAACGAGGATGTACTTTCCCGAAAAAAGGGGGTAGAAGTCCATCTTGGCTCATGGCATACCATATACGCGGTTGCCCAATCTGAAATACCAGTAGCACACTCGCCATCGCTATTACAGCACTCATTGCCACGACACCCGTAAGGAAGCTACGCAGCCCCGAAGAGAGTGGGAGCTGAGAGAATGCATAAGCCAAAGGGTCAGGCACCGCTAAATCTTTATATGGCACGATACCTGTCAGGACTAAGGCTACGATAATGTAGATTAGGGTACATATTGCGAGGGCCAGCGCCATCGCCAAGGGCAAATCCCGACGAGGGTTACGCGCTTCTTCGGCCGTAGTGGAGATGGCGTCAAAACCGATATATGCAAAAAATACCGCCCCCACTCCACGCATCATGCCAGAAAAGCCGTTTGGCATGAAGTTTAGCCAGCGCTCAGCTTGCACATAAGCCGCGCCAACTACGACCACGAGTAGAATCGCGCCTACTTTTAGAGCTACGAGTAGATTATTCATCGTGCGGCTCTCTTGAATACCAATATAGGCTATTCCCGTGATGAGCGCGTTGATGAGCAACGCAGGGAGATTCATGACTAAAGGTATGCCCCAGAGCCGTGGGGCTTCTTGCCAGGCTGTGTAGGCTGCTTGAAATGCAGTATCATGGGTGTGTAGATATTTTTGAGCCTCCTGCCAAAGGGAAAGCGGGTCTTTCCCTAAGTACAACGGCAAAGGTATCCCCCAACTATGAAGCAGTGCCTGGAAATACCCCGACCAAGAAATCGCTACAGCGATATTGCCCACGGCATATTCCAATACGAGCATCCAGCCTACTATCCAAGCTACTACTTCTCCAAAAACTACATAGGTATAGGTGTAAGCACTGCCCGCCAAGGGAATACTGGAAGCCATCTCAGCATATGAGAGCGCCGAGAATCCTGCTACAAACGCAGCAATCACAAATACCAGCACTACGGAGGTGCCTGCACTGGCGGCAGCTTCGCCAATCGTGCTGAAAATTCCAGCCCCAATAATAGCCGCCACTCCTAATGCCGTGAGGTCTAAAACAGAGAGGACTTTTTTGAGCTTCTGGGGAGGCGCTTCGGGGAAAGGCTTGCGGCGAAAAAGCGCGCGCATTAGCCGCGCTTTGCTATCGGCACATACTCTCGCAGGGTAGGCCCTGTATAAACTTGGCGAGGGCGGACAATCGGCTCATTCGCTCTGCGCATCTCCCACCACTGCGCCAGCCACCCAGCCAATCGCCCAAAAGCAAACATTACCGTAAACATCTCCACCGGTATGCCCAAAGCCCTGTAAATAATCCCTGAATAGAAATCCACATTCGGATACAAGCGCCGCTCTATGAAGTAAGGATCACTCAGTGCTACTTCCTCTAGCTTCTTTGCTATATCCAGCACAGGGTCGTGAATACCTAATACATTTAGCACCTGGTCTGCCGCCTGCTTGATGATCTTCGCCCGTGGGTCAAAGTTCTTATATACTCTGTGTCCAAATCCCATCAACCGGAAAGGATCATTTTTGTCTTTGGCGCGGTTAATCCACTTCTGAATATTTCCCCCATCGGCCCGTATCATCTCTAACATCTCTATTACCTCTTGATTCGCTCCGCCGTGGAGAGGCCCCCAGAGCGCACACATCCCCGCTGCTACGGAGGCATAGATATTGGCTTGGGAGGAGCCTACTGTGCGCACCGTACTGGTAGAACAGTTCTGCTCATGATCCGCATGTAGAATAAGCAGTTTGTTTAGGGCATCTACGACATGCGTATCGGGCTCATAGTCATAGGTAGGCATGCCAAACATCATATAGAGAAAGTTGGCTACATAGCTTTTGTCATTGCGGGGGTACATGTAGGGGTGTCCTTTGCGCTTTTTGTATATCCATGCAATCAACGTAGGTACCTTCGCTAAGAGACGGATAATATTCCGCTCTACGACTTCATCCGGGGCATGAGGATCCAAAGACTCCGGATAAAAAGAAGAAAGTGAGCATACTACCGATGCCAAAATACCCATCGGATGCGCAGAAGAAGGGAATCCATCAAAGAACTTCTTGATATCTTCATGAATTAGCGTGCGTTCCGCTATTTTCCTCTCAAACTGCTCTAACTGAGCCTTTGTGGGAAGCTCCCCGTAGAGAAGAAGGTAGGCTATCTCCAAATAAGTAGAGAACTCAGCAAGCTGTTCAATCGGATAACCACGATAGCGTAGAATCCCCTGTTCCCCATCTATGAAGGTGATACCACTTGTAGTGGCGCCTGTATTTTTGTAGCCCACATCTAAGGTAATATATCCAGTTTTGTCCCGTAGTTTAGCAATGTCTAAGGCTTTTTCGCCTTCACTACCTATGACTATATCCAGCTCATAGGATTGGCCATCTACTTGAAGTAAGGCTTTCTGCATGGGGCGAAAATACGGATTTAGACCCAAGTATATGCTACCCTGCCGTAGAGCAAGCACCCTCGCAAGCACACCGCTTCCCCTGTATCTTAGTCCGCATGAAGAAGGAGATAGGCTTACCCTTTGGTCGCTCTGTATGGGATACCTTGAAGCTGTATGCAAATGTAGCCTGGTATCGTTCGGTAGTCCGCCTTTTACAGCTGAAACATAGCTGGAAAACCTTTCCCTTTGATATAAGAGATAATCTGTATTACTGGAAATATCTCAGAGCTTGGGCGGATCCCGCTGCCCGCACTTGGGCTGAGAGTCCCGAGCCACCTTTTCCGTTTAGAGATTACATAAAACCAGATAGCATAGGCCTGGATATAGGCGCACACCGAGGGTACTGGACTATTGCGCATGCACAAGAGGTGAGTTTCCCAGGCGCTGTGTTCCTCATAGAGCCAGACCCAGAAAACTACTTTTTCTTAGTGAGAAACCTACAAGCCAATAAACTTTCCTCACATTACCCTTTGCCTTTCGGCGTATGGTCCTGTAATACTTGGCTTAGCCTACTTGGAGATTCCTCGCATCAGGGCTCTTTCACCCGCAGCATAAGTCCCCAACAAGGCAGTACTCCCTGCGTTTCCATAGATAATCTCGTAGCGTTTTTAGGGCTGAAATGCTTAGACTGGATGAAGATAGATGTGGAAGGGGCAGAAGTAGAGGTACTTCGCGGCGCGCTCTCTACTCTACAAAGCCTGCAGCCTATCGTATGGATGGAGGTATGGAAAGAAAATGAAGCGCAGCTCACTCAGCTACTGTTTCCAATCCCCTATACGCTTTTTCAGAAGTATGATTTTGATGAGAACCTAAGCTACTGGTGGCTCATGCCCCAAAGAGTATTCGGTTGAAGGCTCTTAGGGGAAAGCCTCCTTTCAGAGGGTTTCCCAAAGGACAACTCACCCTCTTTTACTATGAGTAGTCTTCTTACTTTTACCTGATTTATGCAGGGAAAAGGTATTTTGCTCTCAGGACCTGGCACCCACATTTCTCACCTCAGCACAGCGCTCCGAAAAGCACAGCGCCTCCATGCTATCATCCATTACTATCCCCACTGGGAAATGGAATTGTACGATGGAAGGCGAAAACGATTATATACCTATCGCCTCTTTACTTGGGGAATGTGGGCAGCTTGGCGACGCATCCCTTACTGGGGAAAATGGGATAACCCCAAAACCTGGCACGCAGCTCTATATGACTGGCTGGTCGCCCAGCATCTACCCCTATCTGTACAGTTTGTCTGGGGATGGAGTGGGTATAGCCTTTTCACCCTCCAAAAAGCTCGCCGCTACGGTCTGCATACCTTCTTAGAGTTTCCTACTGTGCATATCGCCGTCTATCGAGAAATTATACAGAGCGTCTGCAGTCAACTCGCTATATCCCCCACTGGCCCACTCCATATCCCTCTGAGCTATGTAAGCCGAATGGAGGAGGAGATAAAGTATGCAGATAAAGTTATTGTACTCTCTTCTTTCGCCAAGCAGACCCTTATCCAGCGAGGAGTCTCAGTAGAGAAACTTCACTGGATACCCCTTGGAGTAGAGGAGAAACTATTCACTCCCGCTTCGTCCCTCAGCCAGAGACCTTTCCGCTTGCTATATGTAGGGCGTATAGACCCACTCAAAGGTGTTTTCGTTCTCTTAGAGGCATGGAGACGCTTACGCTTACCTCAAGCCGAACTCTGGATAGTAGGACATATCTTGCCCCAAGTAAAGCCACTCTTAGCCCAATATGAAGGAATTTTTCGCTATTCTCCTCCACTTCCCCGAGAGAAACTCGGTGAAGTATATCGCCAAGCGACCGCTTTCATATTTCCTACCTATGTAGACTCCTTCGGACTGGTACTCTTGGAGGCTATGGCTTCGGGATTGCCCGTCATAGCTACTACACACAGCGCAGCACCCGACCTTTTAGAGGAAGGAATTATTTCCCCAGGAGATATAGAAGCGCTCATGGAAGCAATCCTGAACTTCTATGAGAGACCAGATTTAGCCGAGATAGGGAGAAGAAACCGTGAGATTGTAGAGACACAATATACCCTCACAGAACATTACTATGCAAGGGTGCAACGCTTCTTAGACCAACAGAAGGTATAACCTGCCTCCTCAGCGTACCCCATACAGTAAGGCGGGGTAGTTTAGTGATAGCATAGATGTGATATGCCTCAAACCGCTGATCGGGGAAAGTTCGTGCATGGAATAGCGAAGCTCGTTCTATCTGTACATGGGCTGCGCCCTCTTGCTTATGGTGGGTAGCCGTAGCGACGAAGGATACGCTTGACTAGTATCGGCAGGTTAGCACAGGCATTTTCCCGAAGCGTCCAGTCTACGGAGACATTTTGGCGTAGGGCCTCTGCCAGTTCCTGAGCAAGGCAACGCAAAGTACTTTCTCCTGATACTTAGATAACCCCGTCATTTATTGTCAGGGCATCTATTACTCAACAGCAGTTCTGTAAGAGAGCTCTTAATTTTTCGGGTCTCTTACATACTACGAAGGACCACTGCCCAAAGCGTCCGGCGTGATTTACTGCACGCACCCAGCGCTGCGCCGCTATTTCTTTGTGGCGATCCATTTCGGTCTCAAACCCTTTGACTTCTATTATGACCATTCGCTCTTTATTATCATCGCAGCGCGACCGAACTAAATAATCCGGTTGGTACTCCCGCCTTTTGCCCTCCTATTCGTAGGGAATCACAAAGTCTAAGTGGTCATTCCGAGCATAAGCGATGACCTAGGACATGTGCTCAAGTTGGTAGGCTACAGTCCCCTCCCATCTGGGAGCATCTAAAACCACATGGCTAATGTGGCTTTTCGTAGTACCCTTGCAGGGACGCACAGTACGAAAAAGCACCTCACGGGTGGACTCTTGGGGGCGGAACCTTTCCAAAAGCGGCAGAATAGGCGGCTCTCCCGCTTCAGTATCAGGTTCTATGGCTTCTAAGAGGCGCTCTACGATGCGTCGCCGATAGCGCAGAAGCCCTATCTCCTCACGCAGCAAAGAGTCTTCTACGAAGACCACCCGTTCCTCTAAGTACTTCCATACGATATCTAATACTTGCGGGAAAAGGACATGTCGAAGCTGCCATTCTTTTCGCCTTTCTTTGAGACGGTTTGTGATTTCAGCGGCTATTTCATAGACGGCAGTTTGAAGTCGCATGTGCTGATGGAAAGGATTGCGGTCTTGGCGCACGGCTTCTCCGGGTCCCAAACGGTCAGGACGCCCACTCGGTAGCCCACGGTGGGTTTAGCCTCTACTTCGGTGGGCTCTACCTGCGACTCCACGCGGAGATAGGGCTCCTTATCCCAATCTATGCGTATTCGCTGGCGAACATCCATAATATATCCCTCTACTCGCGGGAAGGTAATCTCTAACTTCTTTCGCTCTGGAAGGGCTTGTACTAAAGTAGATACCTTCTCCAATTCACCTCGTCCTATAGGCTTTTTCTTGACAGGGATGACTTCAAAGGGTACGCCGTAAATGTCTACGTATTCAGGTTCGCTGAGGTCATCGTAGTTGAGACGACGCAGTCCCCGTCCCACGACCTGCTCACACAAAAGCTGCGAAGTGAAAGCCCTCAGGCCCAAAATCTGGGTAACATTCGGGCATCCCAGCCTTCGGTTAGCATGCTGACTGAGACCACACAGCGCACGGCTTTGCCTGGCGGTTCGCCTTTGCCTTCCCATTCGGTTTTGCCGACGGTGGCGACGGTCTGGCGTGGTTGCTCTGCCACTTTACTTTTAGTCTCGGTTTCCGTAGCTTCTGCCTCAGCCAAGAGCTTCGTATCTATGCGCAGCGTAACGGCAGGGGATGCCTCCTGTTTTCGCAGCTCATCCAATACTCGTCCTTGAGCGATATGTTCATGAACGAGCTTGGCTAAATTGGTATTATCGCATACCACTATTAGGACTGGAGGCACAGAAGAGCCTGCGTTTTGAAATGCCTCAAAAGTCCTTTTCCACTCCGAAGCCAAGGTAGCTAAGGCCCCTTCAGCTCCACAAAGGATAGATTCAGGCTTGGCTCGGCGGCGCGCCGTCTGTTGCTCCGAATCAGGAAGTGCCTCATTGATATGCTTCCAGAGATAAAAGTATTTCGGGATGAGTGCGCTTGTATTATCATCTACAGGCATGCGTGGCACTTTGACGATGCCAGACTCTATCGCATCCACCAGACCAAAGTCAGATACTATCCAGGGAAAGGGGGTGCCTTCTTCATAGCCGCTACCCTGCAGGTAAAAAGGTGTAGCCGAGAAGTCCGCACAAAAGTTGATACCTCGCTCGGCTCCAATTCTATCCAGACCTTGTATCCAAATGGTAGCTCCTTCGCGCTCGGCAATAGCTTCGGGGGAAGGTTTTTCTCGCTTTTTCTCTATATCAGGAGCGGGACGGTAAGCGTGATGCGCCTCGTCATTGATGACAAGGAGATTCTTTTTAGGCCTCAGCTCCGTGAGGATGCGCTGGCAGAAGGCTCTATCACTTTCAAGCCCCCGCTGTACTACACTGCGCGTACGACTGTCGTCCCGAGGTAAAAAATATGCCAGTTGCTAATCTGAACCTTGACTTCTTGAAGGCGACCATAAAGGCTCGGTGGCACTAAGTCAAAACGCCGATAATAATTTTTGGGGTGGGCGGGGTTCAGCACTTGGAGTCTCTCTTTCACAGTGAGATTGGGGCATACAACCAGCACCGCATCAGAGAAGCGCCGATCCGAGGATTGAAGCGCTTATTGAGCCCTTGCCGGGCAATAAGCATTGCCATGACAGTAGTTTTCCCCGTGCCCGTCGCCATTTTGAGTGCATAACGAGTGAGAGACCATGTTTGGGGATAGAGATGCCTTCTTTCTCAGCTTGGGATGCCTCCACAAGCCAAATCAAAGTTTCTATGGCTTCCTTCTGGCAGAAAAAGAGCTGGCGCTCCCGCTCAGGACCATTCCAATAAGAAAGGAGTTGTCGCGTGATAGGGGTTATCCCAGGGTAATCCTTTTCTCGCCAAACTTCTACTCGCTTCCGAAGCTCATTGACAAGCGTTAGCGGAACAAACTCCTCCTCAAAAAGAGCGACTTGCCCCGGCTGCGTACTTGTTCTGAAGTAATACCCAGCAGGACGCCGCCCCGGCTTAATCACAGGTTGCCTCTCTTCATACGCCCAGTAGCGCTGAGGCTCCTCATAAGGGGAATTCAGGATGGGATTCTCTACGAGCATATTTAATAATGTGCTTTGCAGAGGCTATGGCATTCTGCACCAGCACTTCAAGTTCTGCTACTTCGCTGTCATAGTCGCATTGATTGCGCCACTGCCGAAGTCGGTCTAACTCTGTACCTAAAGGGGCTGTCTCAGGTCTCCTTTTGAGAAACTATCTAAGGACTTTATGGTCCTGACTACTGCAGCTCTTAGCAAAGCCGAGATACCTCTCCGCATGTTTGCGGGCTATACCGAAAGCCCCATAATATGCTCTACTTACCGGGGAGCGAAAAACAGCTTCTTTTAGGTTTTCCTGCCATTTTCCAGTGCGGAGCTGCTCGGCTAACTCTACAAAATCCCTCCAATCAAAAGGCATCCCCCTTCTTTTTGAAGTCTGTGGTGAGTATAAGCCAACCGCCTATATGGGCTAAATGAGGTATAACTTCTTTCTCTGCCGCACGCAGATGCTCTAAAAATCCATCGTCATACTCATCCAGTCGTACATGAAGCTGCAGGTATTTATCTTCCATCTCAGGGTCTTGATAGAGGGAGAGGAGGATTTCAGGAGAGTCAAAATGTTTTTGGATTGCCTGTACAGCCGAGGCTAAGATGAGGCTGAGTGTGGGATAATCTAAAAGGTAGTCAATTACCTCTCGGCGCTTCTGTATCTTCACTCCCTCCTTGGCGAGGAGGGATAACATCTCTTCTATCTCCTGACTGAAAGAAGGTCCGAGCGGAAAGAAGGACAGGCCCTTTTCCCCTTCAGTAGAGGAAACGAAGTAGGCTGGGGAGAGAAGGGGCATCCCCGTGGAATAAGCTGCAGTAGTTTTCATACGACTTCCCCGAAAAGTTGTCTGAGTTCGTCTGTGATACAGCTCTCAAATATAACGGAAATTTGCTGATGGGCATACTCCAGCCACTCTAAGCTCTCCTGGGGCGCTATGCCCTGGGGTTTAGCTAAGAAATAATCAATATCCAAGAGCAGGTCTCTCTGTTCAGGAGGGCTGTGCATGTCCGTATAAAGCTGCACTCGGCAGGCATCTCGCTCTCCTTGATAAGTGAGTAGAGTGCTCATACCAAAGCCTATTCTATTAGGGGGGAAGGTTTGTCCCTAGAGAGGGTAATAGGTAAGGTACAGCTCCCACTGTTGGGAAGGGAAAGAAAAGCGATTGATGTAGCGTAGGCTGAGGTATTCTATCTCTATGAGGGGGAGGATGGCTTGGAGGCTATTCCAAAGGGTGTGAATTTTGAGCTTGACAACCTCCCAAGACGGATAAGGCCGCAGGACATGTAAGCTTATTACGCGGGAGCCGATTTGAATAAAGATATTCCCTGGCTCACCAAATAGCCATACTTGTTCTCTGCGGCGGAACTCTTGGATAAAACCCTTGGGGATAGACCGGACATTTACTTCTTGAGCGGGGTGATGTTGCTTTCGGGGAAATTCCTTTCTAAGATGCTCGTATAGAAGTCCTGGTATCGTGAGGTCCCATGGGGTGCGCTCACTCAGCCAAAAGAAACAGAGCACTTCTTGAATAGGAGGATTGGCGTAGCGCTGCCCCATAGTAGGCGTAAAGGTACTACAACGCTACCACCCGCATCACTTCATTGCCCCGCAGGTCTATCACTTTGACGGCGATGCGGTGGTTTTTGCCTGGGCGAAAGGGGAAAGACAGAGTGCCACTCAATTGCTCAAAGGCTTCGGGGTTTATTTGAGCTCTGAGGGCGCGCTGGAGCTTCTCCCAAGCCTGCGGAGCCCCCGGGAAAAAGCCTGAGTTACATGAAACGTCTGCCCATCATAATCGGTGTCTAAGAACCACGCCGCTACATCCCGGCCGTGGGCGCGTTCGGTCTCGCCAGAGAAGGGATTGTAAATATCCACGCCACGCAGCTCCACTGTGAAAGTATCTCCTTCATGCCATTGCACTTTTACATCGGGCTGACCGAAGACAGAGAAAAGCTGGCTGGCTCGGGTAGTCTTGAGAAGGTCGCCAACCAGAATGTCGGGCGCAATATGCACCAGATGTATCTCTAAACCTTGGACGGGCACTTTACTCAAGAAGGCTTGCGTCTCAGGGTCAAAGGCAAAGCCAGCACATAAAAGCATATCGTAGCCATTGAGACGAGCTGTATGCGCTGCTTCTGAAAGCTGAATGGGCGGAAACGGACCGTGAAGCGGCCCAAACGAGACGGCTATTTTTTTGATAGATCCCTTCTCGCGTTCGGCTTCGGCATGGGCGTGGAGGTACCCCAGTTGAATCCGCTGCACTTGCGTAAGCACCAGCCGTCGTCCCTCAGGAAAACTCACTTTCTTTGTTTTCTCCAGGTGCTTGACCAGCATCTCTATGTAGTTGTCGGAGTGGTTAGGGAGACGAACCTGGGTGGGGTCCTCTACTACAGGTTGGGGAATCGCCTCTACTGTGAAAGGGCCGCTTATGCGAACTACCTCGCGCTTTATCTTCGGACGGTCATAGAGGGGCTCTTGGGGGCCCGTTGCTGGATACTTTCATCAATCGCTTTGCGTTTAGCGCGGCGCAGCTCCCAAAATCGCCGCAGAGCCCGCCGGGCAGCCTCAGGCCAATCAGGACCCGGAATCGGCTCAGGTACCTCCTCTATTTTCTCCCAACGGTGGCCAGTAAGCTGATACATGCTTCTCAAATCCTCCTCTACACTTTGCTTGGAGAAGGGGCTCTGCTTCGCAGCTAAGAGGCGCCGATAGGCTTCTACTGCTTGGGTAGGCCAAAGGGGATGCGGCACTTCCCATTCCAGTAGCTCATTCTGTCGTACTACCTGTCCCGTAGGGAGAGTGTGCGTAGCGCTATCAGGTGCAGCGAAATCTACCACTTCCCCTGCGCGTCCGCCTCGGCTGATACGAATGCGAATAGCATGCCCTTTCAGCGCTTGATTGAGCTCAGCCAGCGCTTCCTCAATCTGCGGCTGATACTTCGCTGCGATGACATCTATCTCTTCGTTTTTGGTGATGCTTTCCAGCGTAATGTGCGGCACTGTCTCATACACAAAGCCCCCGGCAGGCCCCTGCTCCGGGTCTTTCAGCTCGTAGTAATCAAACTTTGCCGTCATCAGCCGCTGGCGCGCTATGGCTATCGCTACTCGGCTCGTGTCACAGGTAATCCACCGCCGACCCCACTTCTCCGCCGCATACGCCGTCGTCCCCGAACCGCAGGTCGGATCAATACTAAGTCCCCCGCGTCCGTGCTCATCAAAATGCAGCGCTCTACAACTTTGGGATTAGTCTCTACCACGTATCGCTTGTCCGTAGCAAAACCGGCAAATCCAGTGTCTATCCAAGCATTTGTAAGGGGCATTACGGGGAAATCTTCTACAAAGCGCAAAAAGCGGAGGTTCTGCCCCACAGCCTGTATTCTCTCCGCTTTATTGAGTCGTTGCATACCATTAGGATACTGCGCTTTCCAGTGATTATTTCGGTTAGGGCGATAAATTTTTCCCTCAAACGAAAAAGGTGTATCTATTTTAGCTACTCCTTGACTTTGCAAATCTCCGATTGTGTAAATTTTTGCTGAATGAGGGAGAGGAAGCTTTCCCTCCCTTTCTTCTGCTGATAAAGTTCTACGAATGCCATCGGCTAGTTCTATGTATTTGTAAGCTTCGTCTCCTCGCTCGGAGGCTTTTTTAGGAGCAAATAGAGGCCGATATTTGATTCTCTCTTTGTCTTTGGCATACCATATTAGATAATCACCGATGCGGCTGAGTGTGGAAGAGGCGAACCCGCTGGTAGTAGCAAAATAAATTTGACTTACAAAGTTTTCTCTTCCGAACACCTCATCTAGAAGAGAGCGGACGAAGTGTAGGTTTTCATCGCCCATTTGGACGAAGATGGAGCCTGAGTCTGCGAGGAGTTCTCGGGCCAGGAGGAGGCGGTCGCGCAGGTAAGTGAGGTAAGAATGGATGCCCAGCTGCCAGGTATCGCGGTAGGCTTGGATTTGTTCGGGCTCGTGGGTCAGGTCTTCGGGTTTGTCTCTTACGTCGCGGCGGTCTATGCGGGGCTGAAAGTTGGAGCTAAACTTGATGCCGTAGGGCGGGTCTATGTAAATCATCTGGACTTTGCCAGCTAAGCCTTCGTAGTGCAGGAGGGAGTTCATCACTAAGAGCGAGTCGCCTAAGATGAGGCGATTAGCCCAGGGGACGGTGTGCTGGTAGAATTCTATTTGCTTATGGAGAGGCAGGGATGCCTCGCCGAAGAGCGAGGGCTGAGGCGGCTCTGGACGCTGGAGGGCTTCTATGATGGCTTTGGGGGCGATGCGCTCATGAATGTGGAGCGGAAGGAGGTCCACTTCAAAGGTGGAGCGTTCTTCTTTGCCTGCCCAGACCAGCTGCGGGTCTAAGTAAGGGTCATAGGCATAAGCTTTCCGCTGCGGGGGAGCCGTCCGCTGCTCATCCATCAGCCCCGCAGGAGGATTGTTTGGGCGCTGGGCTGTGGGATGTCGCAGGTCGTCTACAGTAGGAGACGATTTGCCTGTCATGAGGAGCAAATTAGGAAGTTACTCGGAGAAAGGCAGAACGCTCAGCCAGCCCCCTTCTCATGTCCAATCCACATGAAACCTATGTGGAAAAAGTGTAGATAGAGAATTGAACCCAAGAAGTAAAATCACAAACATGCATTTTGCGGCTCATCCATTTCTTGAGATAGACTTCCCTCCTATTGAGGGGAAGCGAAGCGGCGAGGCTATCCTCATCCGCACCGGACGCGTGGATCCTTGGGGCAAGGTGTTGGACTCTAAGGTTTGGCTGATTGATGGCGGCTTCATAGGTACTGCAGAGTACATTTTGGAGTTTATGAAAAAGTACTACGGAAGTACCAGAATAGACTACATCATAGCCACCCACCCCGATGAGGATCATATAGGAGGACTGATATACCTTATAGACCATGCTGATGTTAGAAATCTTTACATACATAAACCGTCAGCATATATCGGAGAGCTTTACATACATATACCGCTAACATACGAAAGAGAGGGGCATATCAGGTCCTTGACTGCTTCGCTAACGAAAGCTGCAAATTTGATTGACCGAGCAGAGGGAAAGTCTATACCCGTTCATGAGCCTTTCTCCTATACATACTTGGCAAAAAAGATTGAGACTGAAGATAGGTTTCTCAGGGTCTATCTTCTCGGTCCTGATGAGGCTTATTATAACGAGCTTCTCAAAGAGTTCAGGGATTATGAAAAATATGTAAAAGAGGTTAGGGCTTTTTCCGAGCGCTCCCCCTCTTTGTTAGAAGACCCTCCTCCCGATGCTACTACGCCAGAGAATAACTCCTCAGTAATCCTCCTCTTTGACTTTGAAGGCGATTACTTTTTATTTACGGGAGATGCAGGGGTGCCTGCGTTAGAGAAAGCCCTCAATCGGTTTCCAGGGGGATATGATAAGGCAAGGCAAGTGCTTCTTTTCAAGGTACCCCACCATGGGAGCAAGAATAACTTAGGTCCATCTCTACTGAATAAAGCCTTCGGTTCATTAGGGATGGGCAAAAAATGCGCTATTATCCTGGCTGCTACCCAAGACGAAGACCATCCCGATGAGGCAGTTGTTAGTGCGCTGCGAAAACGAGGCTTTGAAGTGCATGCGAACAAGGACCTAAATGGAAAAAACTACAATCAAGGATGGCATCTGTGGTTCAAGAGCCAATATGCTCCCTCTAGAGACTCGGAAAGTTGGAAGGAGCTATCTTCTTACAAAACTAGCCGCTACACCCTTTTTAGAAGGCATTCGCCATTATCCTAATCAAGCAAAAATCCGTGAATCCTAAGTGAAGTCGGGGAATGGATCGTGTATTTGAGCGGCTCTTTGACCTTTATGATTTCATTGCCAATATCATTCCAGGCTATCTCTTTCTCCAGCTCATTCACCGCTACCTTTTGAAAATAGGCATAAAGGCGGAGTGGCTGAGCGTCATGGATGAACTTACCGTGCGGGGTGTACTGGTCCTGCTTATGCTGGCTTACGTAGCAGGTATGCTCCTTCAGAGTGCTTCTCATATCCTCTGGGGTTATGTGGAGAGAAAAGGGAACATGATAGAAGTTCTATTCGGTGAAGCTTCTTCTAATACTCTTTTGGGGTGCGGTTCATATCCTCCTCTCTCTCCCTCCTACAAGCAGCGGCTGGCTCAAACTTTTCGTAACTACTTTGCGTTACGCTCTTCGTTAGAGTCAGACGAAACGCAGGAGCCTCTCAGTCATAGAGAGACTTTTGAGCTCATGTACCGCAGCTTACAAAATCGTCCTTCTATTCTCACGATTCAGATAGCGCGTTATGGATTTTATCGGGTGCTCTTTGTGGTGGGAGTATTAGGAGGTACGGCAGAGCTTATTCTAATAGCATTTGCCCCGCAGCGAGAGTGGGAAATAAGCATACTTGCAATTATGGCATACTTAGTGATAGCTTGGACCTCCTTTTGCGGTTACAAACGCCGGAGCTACGAGTCCGCAAAGATGGTATGTGATTTATTCCTGATAGAGAAGGAAAAAGACTCTCTTAAGACGTAGGATAGCCTTATCCCTTTTGAGCCCGAAGCGAGGCTGGGTAAAGGTTATATTCAGCGGCTGCGGTGCAGCTTTACTTAGGCTGGGCTAGCCGCAGATACCAGCTATGGTAGGTGGTGTATTGGCTGGCTTGGGCTTCGTCGGCTTTGGACTCTGGAAGGGTGAGGGGTGGGCGCACGATGGCTGGGTTGCCGGGTTTCCAGCCGCTGGGGTATTGAGCTGGTGCTTGTCTGTGAACTGAAGGGCCTGAACGAAGCGTAAAATCTCATCTATATTCCGTCCCGTCGTCATGGGGTAGTACAGCATGCCCCGAAGGATGCCCTGCGGGTCTATGATGAAAACCGCCCGAACGGCTGCGGTTTCACTGGCTGCGGGGTGAATCATCCCGTATAGCCGAGAAACTTTCATATCTAAATCAGCTATGACGGGGAAGTTGATTGGGATGCCGAAGAGGCTCTCTATGTCCCGCAGCCAAGCGATATGCGCATGCACGGAGTCTATGGAGAGGCCTACCAGTTGGACGCCTAAGGCTTCAAAGTCCTTTTGCCGGCGGGCAAAAGCCACAAACTCCGTAGTACAGACGGGGGTGAAGTCCGCCGGGTGGCTAAAAAGCACTATCCACTTACCCCGCAGGTCAGAGAGCCGAAGTTCACCGTGGGTCGTTTTGGCGGTAAAGTCTGGTGCAGGCTCATTGAGCCGAGGTAGGGTGCTGTTCTCTGTCATGCTGCAAAGTTACAAAAGCTCGGCGGCTAACCCTCTGTCTGCTCTGCCTCATGGCTTTAGACGCACTGAAGGCAGATTAGAAAGGTAGGTCGGTGTCCTCGTACTCTTCCTCCGGCGGAGGAGGCGGGGTTTCTTTCGCTGGGGGCATGGGGTATTTCTCGGCGTATCGCTTGAGAAGGAAAAGTACCACGGCGTAGGTCATATGTAAGGCAAACTCGGCTAAGGCAGGGGTTACTTTCCGAGGCTCCGCTCCTGGCCCGTGTGCCCCTTCATTATTCCGAATAGTCGGAACCCACTGGATAAGCCGATAGAAAGTTTCTAAGAAGTCCGCATGGTAGGAAGGTATGAGGTCACTGCTGCGCAACTGGCTGATAAGCTCCTTAGGCTTTTTCCCTTTAGCTCGGGGAAAAATGCACATAAGGGTACTCTCAAAGGCATTATTGGCATGGACGATAGCGGCCTCGTAATTTCCAGCTTGAAGATGATG
>JANWZJ010000015.1:0-26300 GCA_025054525.1 Bacteroidia bacterium
CCCCATAACACCCCTACCCACAATCCCCTCATACCTTCACGGAACCGCATTACCCCAGCTATGTACCCTCCGCACCCGTGGCGAAAGCCGCACCAGTACCTCATACGGCAGCGTTCCCGCTTCCTGCGCAAACTCCCTAAGCGACCGGCTGGGCCCCCATATCTCTACTTTATCTCCCACGCGCGCGCTTCCCCTCGGTATAGCCACTAACATAAGGTCCATATTCAGCGGTGGTAGTACAGAGCAAGGTTGCCCTCTAAGAAAAACCCTTCCTTTCTCTCCCCAACTGCGCAGAAGGCCATCCCCATATCCCGCTGCGACCGTTGCGACTTCGCAGGCGGCAGGCACCTTACTGCGAAAACCATAGTTGAGAGACATTTCAGCCTCATACGCTTGTATCCGCAAGATAGGCGCATATAATGCCGTGGCTTCTTCCAGCCCATCTCCTATACCATAGAGACCAATCCCTATGCGAACCATATCATATACTGCTTCCGGGGCTATTTGCAACGCGCCGGCGCTATTCAGCACATGCGCCACTGCATGGGGATAAAAGGATTTGAACTGGCTATAAATCGTGTCAAAACGCCGAAGTTGCGTGAGAGTGCGCGGCTCCTGCGGGGACTCTCCCGCAGCTAAATGCGTGAAGAAGCCTCGTACTTCAGCACGATGGGCTTGTAGCTTTTGTATTACTGCAGGCAGCATCTCAGGGAGGAAGCCCATGCGTCCCATTCCCGTGTCCCATTCTATGTGGAGAGGGACTGCACCCGCCCAATACTCCAACGCCTCCCAAGTCCCTATCGCAGTCTCTAAATGATACTCTCTATAGAGGGCATGAGACTCCCGGCCAGGATAAAAAACTAAGATGGGAGTTTGGATTCCCATTTCCCGCAGGCGAAGGGCTTCCCGAGCATACGCTACCCCGATGTAATCCACCCCTTGCCTTGCTAAAAAGGCTGCCATGAGTAGGTCGCCACTCCCATATGCTTCAGCTTTAAGCATAACTAAGAAGCGGGTTTGGGGTGGTAGCTTTTCTCGGAGTCGGCGAAGGTTTCGGTATATCTTTTCCCAGTCTATGTACAGTTCGGGGGCAGGTCCATACCCACTAAGCCGATAGAATGCTTCCTGCAAGCTATGACGACGAGTGCTTTTGAGTAAGATAGCGCCTTGGGAAGGAAGGGAGGCTTCTCGTAGAAAATGCTCAGTATCCTTGTAGAAACAGCCGTATTGAACTCCTGCGAAAGCATCGCCAATCAAGTGAATCTGCTGCGGCGGGAAGTGCTGCCTTAGCCAATCTACTACTTGCCGATGCGTAGAGGGCGCATAGGGAGCAAACTCAGTGAGCACGACTGTCTTTGGCTCAACGGGCAGAGAGACAAACTCCTGAAGGGCTGTTTGCACGGAAGAGAAGTCGGCATGGGACACATCACTGAGCCAGATACGCCCATTCCCCTCTTGTATCCACTGGAGCCTATGAGGCAGGGGGGGTAAGGTAGCCGCCCGCATCTCCAAAACCGCAGGCGATAATCCCAATAAATATGCCGCAGAAACCGCCAAAACCGCATTTTCCCAGAAAGCCACACTGTCTCCAGGCAAGGATAACTGTATGCGTTCGCCCCCAGGCCCCTCCCAATAACCTTGATTAGCAGTAACCCTCTTCCAACGAAAATCCTTTCCAACTACATATACCTTGCCACGAAGGGAAGTAGGAATAGGACTGAGAGAAACCACCCATTCGCATGCTTCTAAAAGGGTCAGGAGTTCTCGCTCATACGCCTGCCTATCCTCAAATGCGCTTGAGAGAACAAGGTCTGTTCTTGTTAGGATGCCATACTGGGGAAGAATAAGGCGGTAGAGTTTCGCCATTTCTTGAGGCTGGGAGATGCCTGCTTCTACGAGTGCCAAGCTGGCTTGCGCAGGAAAAGAGAGAATACTTACTGGAACGCCCAGCTGACTATTGAAGCTGCCTGGACTGCGCACAATAAGAGATTCTCCTTCCATGAGATAAGCGAGCCATTCTTTGACCCAAGTTTTCCCCAAAGAGCCTGCAATTCCTACCACGGGATAGGGAAGTTGCTGCCGCCATGCGGCTGCCCATCGGTGGAGAGCTTCCCAAGTATCACGTACCCGAAGGAGGGGAAGGTTAGGATGTATGGGATGTTCTACAATAGCTAAGGCTGCACCCCGATCTAATGCTTCCTGCACATAGGCATGTCCATCTCGCAGGGCTCTAAGGGCAATAAATCCGCCCTTATCTCGCATCAAGCGCGTATCCCAGCTTAGTCTATCTATGCTTCGCCCATATGCGGAAAGAGTTAGTTCCGCTTCTATAATCTCGGCAATCTCCTCACTTTTCCAGACTTTCCCTAACCCCACCATAGCACATACATGTCATACAGCGCATGCGTCCACGCCGTAATACCAAACCCTCGCAGCATGTATAAACCGCTCATTACCAACCCAAAGAGCATACGATACGCAAAAGCATAGCGCGTCGGGGGTTCGTACAAAAAATGCAACGCAGAAAATACCATAGCTGAAAGCATCCATGCAAGCACATAATGGGCGGGTAGGTTCTTTTTGAGGGCTATTCCAGAGAAAATTAGTAGGAGCGCTTCTACGATGAGCACCCGAAAAAGGAGTTCCTCATAAAAGCCTGCGCCTAAACATTGAGCGATTGCTTCCCAGAACTCTCGGGAGAGCCAGTTGAGCTGCATGTGTAGTCGCAAATACCCGCTGAGCAGAGGCAGGAGTTTGAAGATAGCTATGGCCCATAGTGCTGCTTCTACGAGCATTAGTCCGAAGACCCAGCTTTCCAGAGAGCCTTTGTCCTTCCGAATCCCATATACATAAGCTAAGCCCACCAGTACCATTCCAAGCGAGACCGCCCACTCATAGGGATGCGCCCAGACCAGAATCCGAGACAGCCATTCATCTGCCAGGTTCCGATGAGAAGCATTCGTTAGCCATATTAGCCCTTCGTATCCTACTAATAAAGCCACCGATATAAAAAAGTTATAGGCTGGCGCCAGCGATGCCTTCCAATAGGCTCTCATCAGTAACGGAAATCCAAAACCTTAGCCTCTACTTTCTGTATTCCACTGGCTTTATACTGGATAGGGTAAGAGAAATCTTCGCCTTGAGATAGGGTGGCTATGTAGATGGTATCTACGAGTTTCGGAGAACCTTCTCGGCTCAAAAGGCGCACTTCTACTCGGATATTAGAAGCAGCGGCTTCTCCCTTATTCCGGAGAAAAAGGGTCGCTGAAACCTTCTGGCTCAGCAGCGCGCCCCGCTGGAAATTGCGAATCTCGGCGTGAATATCAGGTTTTGCCGTAGAGGGGGCAGGGTGGCTTGTCGGAGAAGGGCTGGCGGGAGTTGCTGAGGCAGACGGACGAGCAGGAGATGTTGGCTTAGGACGAGGAGGGGTAAGGATAGCTGCCTTAGGCGGAGGAGGTGTGCTTGGAGTAGCAGGTACAGGCATGCTTTCCTTAGGAGCAGGGGGCGGCGTAGGCAGCGACTTCACCGTCAGAGTCAGCGTATCTCCCGAAGGAATAGGGGTTTTCTGCACAGACTCAACCGAGGAGGATTTGTTTTGCTTCTTTATCCAGTACCAACCTATGCCTGCACTCACAAGCGCTACGCCTGCAGCCATAGCCACTAAGACTACCTTTCTTCTTTGAGGCTTATGCGAAGGAGAAACAGCCCGCTGGGATAGGGAAGGTTCCCCTCTTTTCTCCGCTACTCCTTTTTCCTGCATAACGGGCGGTATAAGAGAGACTTTCTCTGGCGATTCCAGAGCCTTCGTGAAATCCCGAAGAAACGCTTCACAACTTTCATAGCGGTGCGCAGGGATTTTCTCTGTGGCCCGAAGGATAACTTCTATAAGGGGAACAGGTATATGAGCGGGAGGCGCAGATAAGTCAAAAATTGGCTCATTTACTATCTTAAGGCTCATGTCAAACTCGCTCATGTCTACGGGATAGGGCGGACTCCCAGAGAGCATCTCGTACAGAACTACGCCTAACGAATAAATATCAGAGCGGGCATCCACGTTTTTTTCTCCTTTGACTTGTTCGGGGCTCATGTAGAGCAATGTCCCTACCCTGGCCCCTGTACGAGTGAGCCCATGATCACTCTGCAGAAGGCGCGCTATGCCAAAATCCAGCACTTTCACTCGGCCTTCTGCCGTGATCATGATATTGCTGGGCTTGATATCTCTATGCACGATGCCATGTCGGTGCGCATAAGCAAATGCCTCCAAAACTTGACAGAAGTAATCTTTCACTTGCGATAGGGGCAAAGGACCTGCCTGAGTTAGCTCATAGAGGGGCTTACCCTCCAAAAACTCCATAATAATATACAGAGCATCCGAAGTCTGTACGAAGTCGTAGAGGGTTACGATGTTAGGATGATTAAGGCGAGCCAGCACTACGGCTTCATTCGCAAAGCGTTCTCGGATTTGGGGATTACGAGCCAAATGGGGAGCGATGACTTTCATGGCTACGGGTCTATTCAGGGGCTTCTGGAGGGCTTTATAGACTATCCCCATGCCTCCTTCGCCCAGAACCTGTAGTATCTCGTATTTTTCCTCAAGCCCTGGGAGGGTCATGTGCGCTGCAAAGTAGCAGAATAGAGTACTTCTATCGCTTTATCCAAGTCTTGTTGGGTAGTTTCCTTGCCCCACGAGAAACGAAGGGCCTTTCGTGCTTCCTCAGGCGGAAGTCCTAAGGCTTGGAGCACATGAGAAGGATGACCGCTCCCCGAGGCACACGCCGAAGTCCCCGAGGCATAGATTTCATGCACATCCAAGTGAATAAGCATAAGGTCATGCCCATACGGCGGAGGTAGGCGAAAGTTCAGAATACCCGGATGACTTCCTTCTAAAGTGGGGTCTCCATGAAAATACACCGCTGGAAAGGTATTTCGCAGCCGCTCTATGAGAAAAACCTTGAGCTGGGCCAAGTGCGCCTTGTAAGAGCTACTGCGTGCATAAGCTAAGCTGAGAGCCTTGGCCATGCCCACAATCGCCGCTACGTTTTCGGTGCCTGCTCTTTGTTCTCGCTCTTGGGCGCCGCCAGTGATCAGGCTGCGCACAGGATGTTTGCGATAGAGAAAACCCACTCCCTTAGGCCCGTAAAACTTATGCGCCGAAGCAGTCAGAAAATCTACCCCCAGTTCTTTTACGTTGATTTCTCCTAAGCCCACCCCCTGCACAGCATCACATACATAATACCCCCCATAGGTATGCGTAAGCTGGGCAATCGCTTGTACAGGTTGGCGCGTGCCGATTTCGTTGTTGATATACATCACGGCTACTAACGAACGCAGATACTGACGAAGCAGCTCTTCTAAGTGGTTCAAATCTATGCGTCCCTTTGAGTCTATGTGAATAGGATGAGCTTCCACCCGCCCTGCTTCAGCCAGAGCTTCTATCGTGTGTGTGATAGCGTGATGCTCGGTGGGGTTGTACAGCACATGCTGGATACGAAAAGTCTCTACGGCACCGCGCAAGGCGTGATTATCAGCTTCGGTGCCGCCACTGGTGAAGACAATTTCCCCTGACTCTGCTCCTATGAGCTCAGCTATAGTGTGACGCGCTTCTTCTATGGCAGTGCGCAGCCAGCGCCCCGCTTTATGAATAGAGGAGGGATTCCCTACTGCTCGCAGATAGGGCAGCATCTCAGCTTCTACTGCTGCATCCAGCGGAGCAGAAGCTGCATAGTCTAAATAAATCCCCATATTTGGCAAAAATAGAACTATCTCTTATGTGGAGCCTTATTGCCGCTCTAAGCTATCCTCAGCGGATTATTGGGAAGGAGGGCAAGCTCCCTTGGCATCTTCCTTTGGAGCTCAGACTTTTTCGTCAGCAGACCTGGGGCGGAATCCTCGTCGTAGGTCGCAGAACTCTGGAAACCCTTCCCCTACCCCTCCCCGGCCGAGACGTGTGGGTACTGAGCCATTCCTTAGCCCCCCAGGGAGACTACTACCGAGTCTTTCCTAACCCCGAATCCCTATTGCAGGCCCTATCCGATGTCCCCAAGCCTGTATTCTTCGCAGGGGGAGCGTCTCTATACGCTTGGGCACTCCAGTTACCCCAACTCCAAAAAATGTTCCTCACTTGGGTCTTCCTATCCGTAGAGGGAGATACTTTCTTTCCCTTTTTCGCTGAGCACGAATGGAGCTTACAGCGTTGGGAACTCTTCACCGATAAAGGCATACCCTTCATCAGGGCAGAATATGAGCGCAACTCCCGATGAGGCAGGTTACCCCTTTATATTTACGCTATGCTGGTCAAAATTCCTGCTGCCGCCCTATACGGAATCTATGCTTACCCTGTGAAAGTAGAAGTCAGTCTCTCACCGGGGCTGGGATATGCTATCGTAGGGCTGCCCGATAATGCCGTCAAAGAGAGCAGAGAGCGCGTAGAGGCAGCTATCAAAAACAGTGGGTTTAGCTTTCCGAGGGGTAAGATTGTGATTAACCTCTCCCCGGCAGACCTAAGAAAAGAGGGTACGGCTTATGACTTACCGATCGCAATAGGGATTTTAGCGGCTTCGGGACAAATAGAGCGGCAGAGTTGGGATGACACTTTGATTATGGGTGAGCTATCGTTAGATGGCTCTCTTATGCCTATTCGGGGGGCGCTATCTATTGCTATTGTCGCCCGCAAGCAAGCCCTTCGTCTAGTTCTACTACCCCCAGCCAACGCTGGCGAGGCAGGTGTAGTCAAGGATATTCAAGTATATGCCCCTGCGACTCTCCGTGAAGCAGTGGCATTCCTAAGCGGACAGATAACCTTACAGCCTATTTTCGTAGATGCGCGCGCACTTTTTCAACAGCAGCAGTCGGTATTTGCGGTGGATATGAGCGATGTCAAGGGACAAGCACAAGCCAAACGCGCCTTAGAAATCGCTGCCGCAGGGGGGCATAATATTCTCATGATAGGGCCGCCCGGCGCAGGAAAAACGATGTTAGCCCAGCGTTTGCCTACCATTCTTCCTTCTCTCACTTTGGAGGAAGCGCTGGAGACCACTCGGATTCACTCAGTAGCCGGGCTTTTGCGCGAACATATGGGGATTCTCACAGCGCGTCCTTTTCGCGCACCCCATCATACTATCAGTGATGTGGCTTTGGTGGGAGGGGGCAACTACCCTATGCCAGGCGAAATCAGCTTAGCGCATAATGGTGTCCTCTTCTTAGATGAGCTACCCGAGTTCAAACGGCAGGTACTGGAAGTGCTCCGCCAACCCTTAGAAGAGGGGAAAATCGTGATTGCACGCGCCCGCTTCCGAGTAGAATATCCTGCGCGGTTCATGCTGGTAGCAGCGATGAATCCCTGTCCTTGTGGGTATTATACGCATCCTACACGTCCCTGCACCTGTAATCCAGGCGCGATCCAACGATACTCGGCTCGCATCTCCGGACCACTTTTTGACCGCATAGACATACATATTTCTGTAGCTCCCGTAGAAGCGCAGGCTTTTGCAGAAAAAGGGGGTGAAAGTAGTCAAGCTATTCGCGCCCGAGTTCAGAAAGCACGAGAAATCCAACAAAAGCGGTTCGGAGACCTAACCATCTATACAAATGCCCAAATGCCTTCTCGCATGGTAGAGGAGTTTTGTCGTCTGGATGAGCAAAGTCGCAGGCTCTTAGAAAATGCTATGCATCGTTTGCAACTTTCTGGGCGTGCCTATGACCGGACTCTGAAAGTAGCCCGAACGATAGCAGATTTAGAAGGAAGCGAAACTATCCGAGCCGAACATCTTAGCGAAGCCCTAACCTACCGCACCTTAGACCGAGCGACTTGGGGGCTCTGAACCCCAGCGCTGATAAGTCGCAGGCAGTCCCAAATGGTCTAGCACTCTCAGCACGACCGTATCTACCAGGGCTGTTATATTATCTGGCTTAGTGTAGAAGGAAGGCATCGCTGGCAGTATGACAGCCCCCATTTTGGCTAAACGCAAGAGATTGCGTAGGTGTCCTTCATGCAGCGGGGTTTCCCGGGGCACGAGGATGAGTTTGCGCTTTTCCTTGAGCATTACATCGGCTGCCCGTGTGATAAGGTCGTCAGAGACGCCGCTAACGATCCTTCCCACAGTCCCCATAGAGCATGGAATCACTACCAAGGCGCTGTATTGAGAAGAACCCGAAGCAAAAGGGGCAAAGTAATCTTTCACCCCGTACGCGGGAAAATCTTCGGGGAGCGGCATACCTAACTCCCACTGCCATACCGTAGGGGCATTCTCGGAGAAGACCAAGGCTACTTCCAAAGTCCTTTCAGTGCGCAAGCGCCGCAGATGCTCCAGAAGCTGAGCTGCATAGATGCTTCCACTGGCTCCGGTAATCGCTACCGCGATTTTCACAGACTCAGGGTAAAACCTAACTCAATGCGCGGCGGCTTAGGAAAGGTACGCTCGACTTGAGGTGGCGGATGAAGTGGCAGCAAGTGGTAATACAAGTTAGCGCCCAGCCACTGCCAGCCTAATACCAAATATGTGCCTCCTTGCCAAGGACTGAAAAGCGAGATACCTTCCCATCGCACTTTTTCTATTCTTCCTTCTCGCACAGCTACGTATTTGAGGCTCTGCCCCAAGCGTCTCTGCAGCCACCCTCCCACCTCTACCCAATACCTGGGAAAGGGAGAAGCCTTGCGTTCCTTTTGCCAACGAATAGCTGTTTGAAGGTATAAGGCTCCCATGCGATACTTAAGAGAGCGATATCCTTGAGGCATTTGCTCGGCATAAGGTACTTCGCTTGCACTGGTAGCCTCAAAGACCTGCCTATACCAAGCAAACCCTGGTTGGGTCACTAACTTGATGCTACGATAAATGCGCCAATACCAGCTCATTCCTAAGCGCATATGCCCTGAAAGAAACGGCACGAGGGGATATGTATCGGTGGGCATGCTCACATAAGAGAAACTACGGTGAGCTACAATATCAAACGAGAAGTCTTTCTCAAAGAGAGCTTGCAGGGAGTCTGGGGGCAAAGGCTGTGCCCCTATCAACAGAGGGCACAGGAAAAGGCAGCTTCTCACACAGAAGGCACCGATTCCACTAAATGAATTTCTATGGTCGTTTTATCCTCGGATAAATCCGCCCGAAAACGAGCGCTACCTGAGACTTGGTGAGCTATTACCGCATCCGCAATCTTATCCGAGAGGAATCGTTGGATGGCTCGTTGGAGAGGTCGCGCCCCAAACTGCTCATCAAAGCCCTTGTCTAACAGAAACTCCATCGCAGGCTCGGTTACTTCAATAGACCAGTCATTTTCGCGCAGTTGCTTCTCCAGTTCTTTAATCTGGAGTTGAAGGATTTGACGGGCATGGTCCCGGCTGAGGGGGTTGAAGATGACAATATCATCTATGCGATTGAGGAACTCTGGGCGAAATACCTTACGCAATGCTCCTTCCAGAACCTGTCGCATGGCCTCTTGCCCTTTCTCCTTGCGGGCAGAAGTCATAAACCCTATCCCCGTGCCAAACTCCCGAAGTTCCTTTGCCCCTACATTAGAGGTCATGATGATAATCGTATTACGAAAGTCTACGCGTCTCCCCAAACCATCGGTGAGTGAGCCATCGTCCAGCACTTGCAGCAGAATGTTGAAGACATCGGGGTGTGCTTTCTCTATCTCATCCAGGAGCACGACACTATAGGGTTTGCGTCGGACTTTTTCTGTGAGCTGTCCACCTTCTTCATAGCCTACATACCCCGGCGGTGCCCCAATCAACCGAGACACGGAGAACTTCTCCATATACTCCGACATGTCTATGCGAATGAGCGCCTCAGGTCCTTCAAACAGATAGTCAGCTAAGGCGCGAGCTAATTCTGTTTTGCCTACTCCCGTCTGCCCCAGGAAAACGAAGGAAGCTATGGGCTTGCGCGGGTTTTTCAGACCTGCCCGAGCCCGCCGCACAGCACGAGATACACGCTCCACCGCTTCATCCTGTCCAACAATCCGCTTCTTCAGCTCTTCTTCCATCTGGACAAGGCGCTTCATGTCTCCTTCCCCAATCTTCTGCACAGGAACTCCCGTCATAGATGCGACGACCATCGCTATATCTGCCTCATCCACTCGGAAACGCTTATGCTTGAGTTCTTCTTCCCATCGCATTTTTTCAGATTCCAGCTTCTCTTGTAGTCGCTTCTCTCGGTCCCTTAGTTGAGCTGCTTCTTCATAGCGCTGACTGCGTACAACCTGGGCTTTTCTCTCCCGAATCTCCTCTATTTCCGCCTCTAAGCGGGCTATCTCAGGGGGAACATGAATGTTAGCCATATAGACACGAGCACCCGCTTCATCCAACACATCTAACGCCTTATCTGGGAACTGCCTATCCATAATGTACCTGCCACTGAGCCGCACACATGCCCGAATAGCCTCGTCTGTATAATACACATGATGGTGTTCCTCATATCGGTCCTTGAGCTGCATGAGAATTTGAAGAGTTTCTTCTTCCGTGGGAGGATCCACCATGATTTTCTGGAAGCGACGCTCTAAAGCCCCATCCTTCTCTATGTATTGGCGGTATTCATCTAAGGTAGTTGCACCTATACACTGTATCTCACCCCGAGCTAACGCAGGCTTGAATATATTAGAGGCATCCAAAGAGCCCGAAGCTCCCCCCGCTCCTACGATAGTGTGTAGCTCGTCTATGAAAAGGATAACATCCGGTGCTTTTTCTAACTCGGCAAGTACGCTCTTCATTCTTTCTTCAAACTGCCCTCTATATTTCGTGCCAGCTACCAAGGCAGTCAAGTCTAAAGCCACGATTCTTTTGCCGAAGAGAACTCGGCTCACTTTTCGCTGCACGATGCGCAGGGCCAGCCCTTCCACGATAGCGGTTTTGCCCACTCCAGGCTCTCCAATAAGGACAGGATTATTCTTTTTACGGCGACTGAGTACTTGGGCGACGCGCTCTATCTCGCGTTCGCGTCCGATTACGGGGTCCAGCTTACCCTCTTCCGCTAACCGCGTCAGGTCTCGGCCGAAGTTGTCTAAGATAGGGGTGCGAGAGCGGCTGGAAGAAGCCTTACCGGAGCCACTGCTCCCAGAACGTCCGCTACGCATCGGCGGCTCAGGCTCAACAGGCTCAGAGGTAGCCATGCTCACAGGAGAATTTTGCTCTACTTCGGACTGAATGACAGCATAAGATACACTGTATTTCTCAAAAAGCTGAGTTACCGGCGAGTCCACCTGACGAAGAATCGCAAGTAAAATATGCTCGGGCTGGATTTCGTTAGATCGCAAGCGCTGCGCTTCTAAGGAAGCTTGTCTTAGAATTTTTTCTACTTGCTTGGAGGGGGGTATTCGGCCCGCTATAACGCGAGGCTGGGGGGGGCGAACCCATTCTTCCAGAACCTGACGCATCTCCCGCACAGGCACTCCTAACCCTACCAGCATCCGATGTACATGATTGTCTTCATCCTCACGAAGAAGAGCTAACACTAAATGCTCTACCCCCACATAGTCATTTCCCAAGCGCACCGCTTCTTCACGACTTTGGGAGACAATCTCCCGCGCTTTCTGCGAGAATTCGGCTTCCATAGGTTTTATTGGATAACTAACAAAATTCCTGCCAAAACTCCTAAATTAATCACCCCAAGAGGCAGAAGTACCTTCCAACCTACGATCATAAGCTGGTCATAGCGAAATCTTGGCAGAGTCCATCTCACCCAGATAAAGATAAATACCCAGAGAATCGTTTTGAGAAGTAGCCAACCAGCCCCCCATAGGTTTTGCCAGAGCACAGACCACTGACTAACCTTTAGCAGTCCGTCTAAAGGGCTAAGGTAACCTCCGAAGAAAAAGGTAGAGATAAGCGCAGAAGCGGTAATCACATTCATGTATTCTGCTACAAAGAAAGCACCAAATCGTATAGCAGAATACTCAGTGTGATAGCCGCCTACGAGCTCTTGTTCTGCCTCTACTAAGTCAAAAGGGGCTCTATTCGCCTCCGCAAAGGCAGCTATGGTATAGATGATGAATCCAACGGGATTGAGAAGGAAGAACCAGCCGTTTTTTTGAGCTTCCACGATGCTTCGGGGCAAAAGCGGATTCGCATTCGGTACGAGAAAAGCTGTCAGTAGCAGCACGCTCAATAAAGCCGTACCTAAGGAAAGCTCATAAGAAATGACCTGTGCGCCACTGCGCAGTCCTCCTAAAAGAGAATATTTACTACCTGTAGACCAGCCAGCTAAAGAAAGCCCATAAACGCCCATAGAAAGCACCCCGAGAAGATAGAGAATTCCTATGTTCCCTTGAAAAAACTGTAGATGCGGTGATAGTGGAAGGATTGCTACTGCACCCATCGCTAAGGTTACCATGAGCACAGGGGAGAGTAGTTGTAAGAACTGATAGGTGGATGAGGGTTGGAGTGCTTCTTTGAGTACCAGCTTCAAGACATCAGCGAGCGGCTGAAGCAAACCCCAAGGCCCTACGCGATTGGGACCTACTCTGTCCTGGATATATGCGGAGATTTTGCGCTCGGCGAGCGTAGTGTAAGCAGCTAGCGTAAAGAATACCACAAGCGTACCCCCCAAACCTATCCAGAAGGCGACACTCACACTGCAAAGATAAGAAGAAAAGCCCCTGCATCCTGAGGATGCAGGGGCTGAGTTAGAAGGCACATCCCCTTAGTAGGTCCAGAGGTGGTGCTCAAACTCTATCATCTGCTGACGACGAGTCTCCGCCTCCTGCAAGGAGCGAACTACTTCGCCCGAGACGAAAGTTACATAGCCACTGAAGCGACGCAGTTCAAATATCTGGCGCATAGAGCGGTCCTCCGCGTCATTTGAACGATTACGCCACTGAGTGTCTTCCAAAACATCTCGTACATCGTGATAACGGAAACAAACAGCATCTTCTTCCAGTAGGGCTCCCGTAGGGTCCACGCGGGTGAGACAGATGTATTGAACATCGTAGTACATACTGGAGCGATTTTTGTCAAAAATGCGATCTTCTATAATACGGAGCTTAGTATCGTAGTACTTATAGATGTTCTCGTCGGCAGGGGCGGCATCTATATCTTCGCCCGTGTCTTCAACGATCTCCTCCTCTTCTTCTGAAGAGGCTGTGGTCTTTGCTCTACCCTTAGTAAACTCGTCGAAAGCCTCATAGGACATAGAGCTACTTAGGTTCTTAGGATTATAGCCCGAATATTTACCTTCTCGGAAGCCTTTTAGTAGAGCCAGGACGACACCCTCTCTATTAGAGAAGCGAGATTTATCCGTCAGAGGGTCAGTGCTATAGAGGGTGTTGAGCCCAACTTGACCCAAGATAAGGGGAGCATTGACTTTCTCTCTAAGGTCTAAAGTAAGTACGACCTTACGACGCCAGAAATGATCTTCTACCCGAGGGGCTTGCGCCCTCAGTGTGAGGGAAATCCAGAGTCCTGTTATGAAAGCTGCGCGCAACATAGCTTACTTTATTTCAAATATGAGAGATAGTTCCTGTATTTTGAAGTCTTCGGGAATCTGCTTATTCTGAAAGTTTGCCCGAGAGACTTTGGAAAGCTCCACAGCAAGCAGGTTGCCAGGTTGTAGGTTTCGTCGGTAGTTACTGAGGTCTACACTTATGACCGGTTTAGCGGCAACTTTGCTTGCGGACACACTGCCGATAGGAACAGCACCTCCCAGACCTGCCTTCACCTTAAGTTCGGCGCCTTCTATCACATAACGAGCATCTTCTGGCAGTGCGGTAGAAAAATCTTTGTCCGGCTCTATCTGGACATCTATCCGAGATGCCTTAGGAACAGGAATAGGAACAGGACCATTATAAGGAGAGCCATTAATAAGTACCTTGATGGAGGGGCGAGGCGGATTGATTACCTTGTAGGTTAAGGTACCGAGTTGAATCGCTTGGTCGCCCGAAAGATTAGAGACAGTGAGCTGGCATGATTTAGCGCCACTCCTCGGCACGATACGAAACTTCTTCCGACTCTGAGGAAGTTGGATCACCTGAGCATTATCAGCAGTTACGCGAGGATTGTACAACTCTCCCAGGGCAGGCACATCTATGTTTAGGTCGTTTCCACACTCCGCATATAGAAGCTGCACGGCTGCAGAAGTTACAACTATTTCAGGCATTACTACCTCAAAAGTCTTGCGAAGTCTTAGCTCCTGAAATCCACCATCCGCTTTGGGGATTTTAGCTGCGACGGTGTACTCCTGCTTGCCTTTTCGTTGTCCCTGAGGTATAACCCGAGCCGAGGCTGGAATCTTAAATATAGCACTATAACCGCCTGACTCTAACTTCATTGTGCCAGTACCTAAGTAGGTCGGCTTCGCCTCAGAAGAAGTCGCTGCCACAAACACCTTCGTCTCATAGTTCATGCCTGCCACCACTATCTCTGAGCGTGGCGCATCCACCAAGACCAAGGAGTCAATCTTGAAAGTAACCTGGGATAACTTACTCTTGAGCAGGTTTAGAATATCTGTCTCTATCACATAAACATCATTGACATACTTGTAGAGCACCGCCAAGTTCGCAACAGCAGGGGTCATGTGGAAAGTAAAATACTCCCAGCTTTTCTCTTTAGACTCCTTTTCTTTTACATAAGGGTTGTCTCTGGGGTCAAGAACAAGAGGGGCAAATCCCTTCCCGCTGTTGGGAAGTTTACCGTTAGAATAAAGTGCATAAGTGCGATTGGCCCAACTGACAAAACTATCAAGGAGCTGATGCATTTCCAGCGCCTTGCCTTCTCCGCGTCCGCCATTTGCCGCGTCGTTTTTCCCCATCCAGAAGCGGTAGTTATTCTCTCGTTCATCCAAACGCTTGAGGCGTCCTGTCTCCGGGTCTTTTCCAGCTATGCGTTCCTCATACAGAGCCATTGCGTATTCTATGAGCTTGCCCGTGACACTATCTGTCTTAGCCCGAACTTTATCCACCTCCTCCAGAAGTGCGGCATTTTTGTTATTTCCCTGCTCCATTTCCCGCTTGACTGCTTCCTTGATAGAAGACCCGAGCTCCTGATTATTCTTCCTGAACTCCTCTGAGGTGTGCTGCAAAGAATCAGCAAGGTTCTGAAAGGCTTGCAGAACTTCTGCACTTACATTAAGCGCCAGAAGAGCGGTGAGTACGAGGTACATTAGGTTAATCATCTTCTGGCGCGGCGTCAGTTTACCCGAGGCCATAGGATATAAGAAGTATAATCATTATCGTTGGAAGGCAGCAGAGACGCCAGACAACATCCCTCCATATATGGCGTTAAGACCTCTAAGGTTGGTATTGAGTCCGACAAGCTCTTGGCGAAGCTGATCTACATCCTGAGCGGTGGCTTCCATACTGGAGAGCACACGACCCAATCCGCCGTAGAAACGACCGATAGCAGCAATATGCTTCTGCATTTCCTGAAGCTCGTTCTCGTAGATGGAGTTTAGCTGGGATATGGTATGAGAAAGAGTCTTGATTTGAGCTTGATAGCTTTGAATATCGCCGAAAGAAGAAGCTATCTTAGCCATTGCGTCTGCGGTAACTGCATAGCTCTGCGAAAGCTGCTCTACCCGTTGGGAGGCAACCCGTACCTTTTCAGCGAATTCATTCGTTACTACCGCAGCATCTGTAATATCGGTGAGGTTGGTAACACTTACACGAAGTCCCTCAATGGAAGAGGCGAGCTGCTCCATCAAGTCTGGGGTAAGGCTACTTTCCTGAAGGGATTTAATGCCTGGAGCCAGCCCAGGTAATGCTCCACCGCCCCCACCTAAGCCCATGGAAAGCTCCATAGGCGCCTCTTCCTCACTATCCTCTTTGAGCTGGGGAAATACCTTAGACCAGTCCCAGTGCTTCTCATCCTCCGGTAGGGGCTCCAAGCCCGAAACAAAGAAGACGGCAGCCTCCGTGCCCAAACCCACGATAAGCATTTCGTTAGCACCAGGCAAGTGTAGAATCTTGAAAAGCGCACCGATAATCACCACGGCAGCCCCCCATGCATACAGATACTTCATCGCTACACGATAGCCCTTAGACCTTAGAAGGGCATCGAATGCTCCTTGATTCTTCTTGGTAGCCATATTTTCAACGAGATTATATTTCTCTATCAACGATATGCACCAGAGCGACCAATGACCGAGAGGACACAGCGAAATCCGATATGGGATTTCGTGGTATCCGCATACTCATAATCGCGTGTACCCAGCGAGATGAAGTAGGCTATGTCATTCCACCCCCCGCCCCGCACGACACGCTTACGATTCTGACGGCGAGGATCCCGATACACAGGGTTGATGTCGTGAGCATAGGCGATTTGCCCCGTCTCCTCAAAGTCATCTTCACACCATTCTGCTACATTCCCCGCCATATCATAGAGGCCGTAGTCATTCGGAAAGAAAGCCCGAACAGGCGATGTATATTCATATCCGTCTCCTATGTAATCCCCCCGATTTGGCTTAAAGTTAGCAAGGGCACACCCCAAGGAGTTGCGCACATAAGGTCCCAACCAAGGATAAATAGTATGCTCATATCCCCCTCGGGCCGCATACTCCCATTCCGCTTCGGTAGGTATTCGGATGCGCGGTATAGGCGCAAGCTCTCTCTCCTGACGATAAGCATTATAGTACATAGTGCGCCAATAACTGAATGCCTGCGCCGCATACCAATTCACCCCTACCACAGGATAATTATCAAACGCAGGGTGCCAATAGTAGTTTTCCACCAAAGGCTCGTTATAGACGAAGCTACCGAAATCCCGATTCCAAACCTGCGTGTCAGGATATATAAGCTGAAGATATTTCTCGCTGCCCTCTACTTTCTTGCCATAGTATTTCTCTAAGAAGAGCATCACACTGTCGGTGAATGCAGTTTCAGAGCCACTAAGAACCTCATCTACAAACTGACGATATTCGTTATTAGTGATTTCAGTATCATCCATGTGGAAAGCGCTAATAGTAATTTGGCGGATGCGAGCATTTTGGGAGTAATTCACATCTTGTTCATTGTTACCCATGTGAAAAGAACCTGCAGGAATGGTAACCATACCATAAGGAACGGGCTCATCCCACTTCGGGCGATCCAATACGCCCGTGAGCTCCCCTCCTCTACCTGTACGCTTACCGCAAGCGGCAAGTGCCCACAATACCAGAGGAAGTCCCAAGACTTTACCCACACGCATAACGCTTAGCTTGAGTTTAGGCAAATATACGGCTATTCTCATAAATGCAAGAGTTAACGGAAGTCTTTTTTATCTCTTACCCCCAGGTCTGGGGCTAAGAGGCGGAATGCAGGGCTGAAAGAGTAGCGCACAACGAGCTCATGCGACCCTGAAGTGAATGCTCCCAGCCGAGAAAGCACATAGTCATACGAGTACCCTATGAATAGGGCTTCAGTAGCTTGGAGACCCACCAGTAAAGAGGCAGCATCTTGTAAGCGATACGATGCTCCAATCACCACGGGATCCACACTGAGCGAGAGATTAGCGTCGACACTAAGCTGAGAACCCGCTGTTTTGAAGAAGACGGAAGGCGTAAGCCGCACTGGTTCTGAAAGATTGAAGGTATAGCCGGAGGTCGCATAGATATGGCGGGGAATGCGGCTCCTGCCTGTGGAGGTGAATTCCTTGAGGGAGGGTTCAGTAAGATGGGTAGAGGCAACCCCCACATAGAAACGGTCGTCTGGCAACGTAAAGTAGATGCCAGCGGCTATATCGGGAAGGAGCAAAGTAGCCATGCGGTTGAAGAGGGTGGGGTCAGGTATCTGCTCGGGCCGCAAAGCCGCACCATCCAGAGACTTGTTGAGGATGCCGCCTGCTATGCCTATTTGGAGAGCGCTACCCGCTGTGCCTATGGCAATGCGAAACGCATAAGCCAATTTGATGTCAGTAGTACGAAAAGGACCGATTTGATCCCCCATGAGCTGAAGACCTATACCTCCTCTTAGGAAAGAGACAGGTGTATGGGCATTCAGCATAAAAGTAGAAGGATGTCCTTCAATCCCTATCCACTGCAAACGCCCTACACCCACAATCTGCCACGCACCAGCATAACCCGCAGCGGCGGGATTAAGACCGAAGCGATTGTACATGTATTGTGTGAAAGTCGGGTCTTGCTGTCCCCAAGCGATGGGAGTCGCCAGCCAGAGAAGCCACCAACGAGGCACGGGGCAAACATAAGAGTTTTCTTTTACTCAGCAAGGGGAGAACGCCGATTCTCATGATAGGCTTTGAGAAAATGCCCTAATAATGCAAAGAGTGAGTCCACCCCCCCCTTAGGAGCGTAGTCTGTTACCCGAAAACCCTCTTCTTCGGCTATGCGGCGCGTATCATGCCCATAAACCAGTATCGCAGTATCTCGCTGTGCATAGGCAGGATAAAGACTCTTCCACGCAAGGATACTGGAAACCGTGGGGAAACAAAGGGCAAAGAACCTCTTACGCTTGAGTTCAGCGGGGAGAGGAATGTACCGAAGATGATAGACCCGAAGTACCCGAATATTTAGGTGGTAGCGAGCTGCCTCCTCTAAGAAAGAAGGCGGCACAATTCCACCACCTATATATAAGTATTTGTTTTGTGCATGTTTGCGCATGTAAGGAATGAGGTCATTTAGGGTGCGGGCTTGAGCGTAGGTGCGTCTGCGCATGGCGCCGGGGATATATTGGTATAGGTGTTGAGCGAGTGCTTCGCCTGTGCAGAGGAAACGGCTATCCGCAGGAATCTCTAAACGCATCTCCCGCATCAGACGGAAGAAGTTATCCACTGCTTGTTTGCCTGAGAATATGAAAGCATTGAAATCTAAGGGGCTAATATCCTGCTCGCGAAACTCAGCAAGGCTCATGGGCTGAATGTCTACAAGGTTGGCGAAGTGGAGCTCTACTTTCCAAGTGCGTGCAAGTTCGTAGTAAGGTGAGTCGGAGGGAGGCGGAGGTAAGGCTATTAGTATGCGACGCACCTTTTTCATGGGTTATGAACCAGAAAGTATAGGCATGCTTCTGCGGTGCAAAGGTAGACAAAATCTCTGAGCCTCAGGATGAATCCCACTGCTCGCAAGCCCCAAAGCAGGTAAAGTCCAGCGGTATAAGAGAATAAGGCCAAAACTTCCCCTGTGAGGAGAGTCAGGGCTGGAAGAATCCACGTAAGTCCTGCATAGGCAGGGTCTTTACCCCGTAAGTATAGTAGAAGCCCTTCCAATATCAAAAATCCGCCTGCAAATGAAAGCATTCGTAAGTCTCTACCCAGCAGAGAAAGCGCTAATAGCATAAATGCAACGCCAACTACGACTATTCTCTCCAGCGGGCTAATTCCTGAAGAGAAATCATAACTTCTCCAGAGAAGCAGCCGTAAACGTGGTGATAAACTAAGTAGAAGCGCTACCAGTCCATAGCCTATCCAGAGAAGAGCCGGATTGAGAGGGGGATAGACTGATTTCTCCGAGGAAATAAAGGTAGCCGAACAGAGCTGAGTGTTGGGCGGAATGGTATCAGCTGACCAGGCTAATGTGTCAGCCACAGATACTAAGTAGATTCCACCTTGAATGCCGCCAGCCCTACCTTCCATGCGCAAAGTGGAGATATGGGCAGGAAGCAGCGGTATCCAGGGATAAGCTAAGGTATCCTGATAGAGGAGGCGATGATCCTGAAAGACAGCGACCATGCCTTTTGCGCCGGTGATATATAAGAAGGCGGAAGGGACAGGGGAAAGGGTTCGGATGAGCTGCCAGTCTTCTTGTTGGCAGAAGGGCAGGATCGGACCTTGCCAGCCCCGACTTAGCTCTGCCACGATCCGGTAACCCCGTCGGAGGGAATCCGCAGGTAGATAGGCTACGGGCGGCACTACTTGAGCCAGGGCTATGTAGCTTTGGAGGATGAGCAGCCAAATACGCATAGGCTTGGGCTACGACATCCACAAATATACCCCTACCCGCCCTCTGAAGATAGGAGGAGTAGAGATACCTTATGCGCAAGGATTAGATGGGCACTCGGATGCTGATGTGTTACTGCATGCATTATGCGATGCGCTGCTGGGGGCTCTGGGTTGGGGCGATATAGGACAACTTTTTCCCCCAGGAGACCCTCGCTATGCTGGAGCGGACTCTCGGGAACTGGTCAAAGAGATATTTGAGAAAGTAGAAAAGGCTGGGTGGCAGGTAGTGAATGTGGATTCGGTAATCATCGCGCAGAAGCCGCGTTTGAGTCCTTACTACCAGGCTATGCGGGATAGTATCGCTTCTCTTTTGAAGGTTTCGCCGGAGGTAGTTAGTATAAAAGCCACTACTCCGGAGAAAATGGGCGCCTTAGGACGGGAAGAGGGCATGGCAGCTTACTGCGTGGTACTTCTGGAACGGCGCCAGCACGACTCTACCTCTTGACGAAAACGCTCCAAAAATATCCCTTTTCCCCATTCTTCCTTTTCTTCTGCGGACCAAAGGCTGGGGAAAAACCAGATTTTTTGCCGCAGAGGCGGAAGATAACTCTGCCAGTTCGTTCCTCCCGTAGAGGGCAAAGCTCCCTCTTCTCGCCTGAGATAGTGGGCGGCTGTCCGAAGATGTACCCACTTCCAATATAGATTAACCCATACATCCAACTCTCTTAGGGTCTCTCTGAGGGAGGGAGAAACCGCACCCGTGCTCTGTGCTTTTAGCAGACGAGCATTGAGATTTTTCTCTCGCCACTCCAAAGCCAAACTCAAGAGATAACTATCATATTTCTGCTCAAATATGCGAAGAGTAAGAGTCTTTTCCTGCGTTCTGGCATCTAAGTTTCCATATTTCCAGTAGATATGCTTGTATAGCTCTTGTGGAGAGGCTTCTTGCATTCCACGCTGATGCGGAGCCAAAAGGTTCTCCAGTCCTGTGCAGTACAACTCTATTTCCCGAAACTGTACGGACTGGAAGCCACTGGCAGGCATGAGCGCAGTGCGAAACCGCAGAAAATCGTGAGACTCCATCCCATAAATCATAATCTCAAAGCTGTGGGTGAGATGTTGAAAGTAGTTAGTTACCCGTCCGAGCCTTTTGAGGAGAAGGGGCTCTTCCCAAGGCGACTGGGCTATGAGCTGCAGTTCCTGCTTCGCCAAGCGAAAGTAGAGTTCCGTAATCTGATGATAAACGATGAAGATGACTTCATCCGGAAAATCCGTGCGAGGTTTCTGCAGGGTGAGCAGGGTATCTAACTCTATGTAATCCCAGTAAGTGAGCGAACGACTGTAAAGAAGCCCCTCTAAATAGGTCTCCATATCCTGACCCAAAAGGCTATATTTATCTCGGAGGGCGTCCAGTTTGTCCTGCATAACACAAATATAGCCAAGGCAGAAGGGAAAGCACTTTTGTGCATTTTGTTGCAATTATGATACCTTTGTAGCCTGAAGATGGAGATTGCGACGGGAATCCTTTTAGGATTAGTGTCTGGGCTACTAAGTGGTCTGGTAGGAATTGGAGGCGGTGTAGTAATCATACCCTTCTTGGTACTTGTCTTGGGGTATTCCCAGCACTTGGCTCAGGGAACCGCCCTCTTGGCATTTGCCCTGCCTGTTTTCGGATGGGCTTCCTGGAACTATTACAAGCATGGACGGGTGGACTGGCGGCTTGCCCTTAGTGTAGCGGCAGGGATAGCCATAGCGAGCTTTCTGGTAGCCGAATGGGTACAACACTTACGCAGTGCTACTCTAACGAAGATTTTCGCTGTGTTCTTGATTCTCATAGCGGCATGGCAGTTTTGGCGCACGTTCCGAGCCCTACCCGCTGTCCAAGAAGAAACAATGCCCTCCGCTAAACGCATGAGCATAGGGCTTTTCGTGGGAATCGTAGCAGGCGCCCTTAAGGGACTAACCGGCTTAGGTGGTGGGGTTATCATAGTGCCCCTCCTCAATTTCCTTGCCAAAACTAGTCAGCATTTGGCTCAGGGCACAAGCCTGCTCACCATGACCTTGCCAGTCGGAGTGACAGCCGTAATCCCTTATTGGCAAAAAGGAAACGTCAACCTTCTCGTGGGATTAGCTTTGGCTGGGGGCATCCTCTTAGGCAGTGCTATCACTTCCCGCATAGCTCAAAAGATGAGCAGTAAGTTGTTAGCTCGGGTCTTCTCGGCTACTGTCTTTCTTATGGGCATCTTTCTGCTTGTGCGCTAAGCAGAAGTATCATCTTTGCAGGAAGTGAAGGCTTCCTGCTGGCGATATGGCTTCTGGGTAAGCTGGGTCTTTTTGTATGCGCAGGAAGGCAGGCTCTCTTTGAGGGTCATCAGTAGTGAGAATCGTCCTCTCCCCTATGCTCAAGTTATCGTCGGAGACAAGAGCTACCTAACAGACTCCACAGGCCGATTAGAACTCAAGTTACCTGCGGGACGATATCGCCTACGAGTGGCGCACCTGACAGCCCTTCCCGTAGAGACAGAAGTGTGGATTCAATATGGAGCGACTACGCCGCTTACGCTGGCCTTGCCTTTGCGGGAAGTAGCGTTAGACTCGGTAGCTATTCAGGCGAGCAGACCCCCTCCCACAGCTTTACCGTCTGTTCCCTTCATGCAGCCGATTCCCATTCGTACCGAAGCCCTTCGCTTCATGCCCTCTATTAAGTCTGATATAGAAAGCCGCTTAGCCCTTATGGGCGCGCTCACTTCCAGTGAGTTCTCCTCTCAGTATAGGGTGCGCGGCGGTAATTTTGACGAAAACTTAGTCTATGCCGGAGAAATAGAGATTTATCGTCCTTTTTCGGCTCGCAGTGGTCAGCAGGAAGGATTAGGTTTCACCTATCCGGCTCTGCTGGAAGAAGTATATTTCAGCACTGGCGGCTTTGAAGCACGCTACGGGGATAAGCTCTCTTCTGTCCTGCAGGTTAGCTACAAGCGCCGAGAACGCACCGAAGCCCAAGTAGAACTGGGACTCTTAGGACAAAATATCGCTGTCAGCGGCAAACTGGGTAATCGTCTGTATTACACGGTAGGGGGGCGCCACTTTCGAATAGGATACTTGTTGCGGACGCTGCCCGTCCAAGGAGAATATCGCCCAGAGTTCTACGACGGACAGGCGTATTTGTGCTGGATTCACAAGGACAGCACAGGCAGAGAACTCTGGCGCATAGAAAGCATATCTACTGGCCTGCGTAACCGCTACCGGCTGCTGCCCCGTACGGGTCAAGCCACTTTCGGGCTCATCAATGCAGCCTTCCGAGTCAATCTTTACTTCATCGGGAGTGAAGAGCTGCGCTACTGGACTGGTCAGCAAGCCGTGTCTGTTACCTGGCGTCCGCATTCTCGCCTGAAACTAAGCCAGCACTTCTCATTCTTCGGTAGCTTAGAGGACGAAATCGTAGATGTGGAAGGTGCTTATCTCTTAGGCGAGGTGCAAACTGATCCAGGCAGCCAACTCTATAACGAAATCATCATCCTCAGAGGCGCAGGTAGTCAAATCCGCCGCATTCGCAACTATTTAGACTTGTATGCTGCGTATACCGAGCACCGAGGGGAATGGTACTGGGACTCTACTCTGCGGCGGCGCTTACAGTGGGGTCTGCGTCTCCAGCGAGAAAATATCGCAGACCGTGTCTATGAATGGAGCGCTTTAGATTCTGCGGATTATGTACGCATGGAAGAGCAATACCCTTGGAACCAGAGCGTGCGTAATACTCGGCTCATAGGATTTGTTCAGCAGGGTTGGCGTTGGCAGCGGTGGCGCTTAGAAGGAGGTATGCGCCTGCATTACAGTCTCCTCAATCGGCAACTACTTCTCAGCCCGAGAGCCCAACTCCTATACCAGCCTTCCGACAAAGTCCAATACCGCCTCGGCATCGGACACTATGCCCAGCCGCCTTTTTACCGAGAACTGCGAGATATTGAGTACCGACTCATCCCTTCGCTACGAGCCCAACAAAGCCTACAATTGCTGGCAGGGTTAGATTACCGCTTCACGGCATGGGAGCGTCCCTTCCGATACTTCTTAGAAGCCTATTACAAGCATCTGTGGGAGCTAATCCCGTATGAGATAGAAAATGTACGATTGCGGTATTATGGCATGAATGCTGCTAATGGCTGGGCAGCAGGCATAGATACTCGCCTAAATGGAGAGTTTCTACGAGGGGTAGACTCTTGGATAGCGATGGGGCTTCTTTTCACAAGGGAATATATTCCGGGCATAGGCTGGATGCGACGCCCCAGCGACCAGCGCTTCAGCATAGCCCTCTATCTGCAAGATGAACTCCCTACAAATCCCTTGTACAAACTCACTTTACAGCTGGTCTGGGCAACAGGGACCCCGTTTGGCGTGCCGAGGCGCCTTGCCGCCCGGACTATTTTCCAAATGCCCTCGTACGGCCGAGTAGATTTAGGACTGAGCCGCCTCTTTCTCTTAGACAAGCGTTACCTCAAATCTCTCTGGGTAGGCTTAGATGTCTTCAATCTCTTCCAGCGCTTCAACGTGGTCAGCTACCAGTGGATAGCCGATGTGTATGGACTGCGCTGGGCTGTACCGAACTACCTTTCGGCTCGCTTGCTGAATGTGCGGCTAATCGGCGAGTTCTGATAATAGTAGGCGGTCAAAGCTATTGCCAGTGCATCCGTAGCGTGCTCTGAGTCCGGTAGGACTACATCCCCCCCCAAATGATGAGACAACATACGGGCGACTTGCTCTTTGGAAGCATAGGGATTGCCGGTGATAGCTTTCTTGACCTGGGCGGGAGAAATCAGCAAGGGACTCGGATACCCCTGACTAAGCAGCGTGCCCCATACCAGCCCCTTGATAGTGCCGAGGAGCAGGGCACTGCGGATATTTTTCCCTACGAAAGGCTCTTCTAATGCTACTTGGCTCACTTTTCCCTCATACGACCGGAAAAGCTCCGCCAGCCAAGCATACAAGCTCTGCATGCGCTCTTCCAGAGAGGTTCTCCTGAGTTTGAGGGGCTCACAGCGAAGCAGCCGCATAGCCCTATGCTCTGCCTCCACGCAAGCTACCCCCACCTCTTGGGAACCTATATCTATGCCTATCCAGTACTTTACCACGCTCGTACCCCCCACATCGTAACATCATCTACTTGTTCTCGCTCTTCGCCGTAGTCTTTCCACTCTTTCCAGCGGATATTGAAGAGGGCACGGCGCCGCGGCATAGAGGGTTCGTGCATAGTCTCCAGGATGAACTCCTTGAGCTGCTTGGAGCTGAAGCGCTTCCCAGCGGGTCCCCCCCACTGATCTACTACCCCATCCGTGAATAGGAAAAATAAATCCCCCGGCTCCAGTTGAAGCTCATGCTCCGTAAAGAAACGCTCCTCTTCCAACTGTTCTCCCCCTATGGCTTTTTTGTCAGGCTTGATTTCTTTGAGCTCACTGGCATGGAAATAATAGAGCGGCAGGTTTGCACCTGCATATACGAGCTTATAGGTTTTGGGGAAATAGCGTACCAAGGCAATATCCATCCCATCGCGGGAGGCGATTTCTTCACCTTCTACATCTTGGCGTAGCACCTGACGCACGCCGATATGAAGGTCATGGAGGATTTGTGCGGGTGAGTAGATGCCGGATTTATTGATGATTTGGTCTAAGAGAATGCTGCCGATGAGAGTCATAAAGGCGCCGGGCACCCCATGCCCTGTCCCATCCGCTACAATGATAAAGTAAGAGTCTTTAGGCGCATCACTAAACCAGTAAAAGTCCCCACCTACCCCGTGCCTATCCCGCGGGCGCCAGATGATGAAGTAGTTATCTTTACCCAGATATTGGTCTAATAGACTATCCGAGGGGAGAATGTTTTTCTGCATGCGCTTTGCGTATCGGATGCTTTCCCGGATATCCCGCATGGCTTCCTCCAGCTCCTGCTTTTGTTTCTCCAGTTGGACGTAAGCTTCTTGGAGGCGACGAGCATAAGCCTGCTGCTCCTCCTCTATCACCGAAGCCGCCGAGGCAGCCAAAGAGCGCAAAAAATTAACCTCATCTAATCGCCATTCACGCTTCGTATAACGATGCTCTACGCTAATCAGTCCTACGGTCTTGGCACCTACCCGAACAATCCCGTCTAAAATACTCGTAACATTATTCGGCTTGAAGAGAGGCAAAGCTAACTCCCGAGTACGAAGGTCTGAAAGCGCATCCACCACCGCTATAACCTGTTCTCGCTCCAGACTCTGGAAGTATAACGGATAAAGCGAGCGATTGACCACGCTGCCCGGATGATGGAAGTGAGGCTCTTTCTCTGAAACAGCTATACAGCGAGCTAAGTCATTCTCTTCATACAACCATAAACTCACTCGGTATGCCTTGAAGGTCTTTAGGGCTATGTCAGCGATAACTTGGAACGCCTTTTGTATATCTCCTTCGCGCAGGATAGGGTCCGAAGCTAAGCGAGACAGCGCATCCTGCTGCTCTATCAAACGAAACTCCTGTTCTTTCTGCTC
>JANWZJ010000015.1:26326-32969 GCA_025054525.1 Bacteroidia bacterium
ATGTCAAATAAGACGTTGATAGTCTTGAGCAGGGAGCGACGCTCACCTCGGGAGCGGTCAATAATGGGGGTACTAGACATAATAGCCCAGTAGCTCTGACCTAAGGCGCCTTTGAGTTCCACTTCGGATTTCCACATTTGCCCTACCTGCATGCTGCGCCAGTGTCCTTGGAGAATCGCTAAGGGCTGCCTTTCTGAAAAAAGCATTCCATAACTCATTCCCTTGAGCTTATCAGGGGTGTAGCCCATTGCTTCGGCGAACCCCTGCGTAATATAGCTGATATGACCCTCTGCATCGGTCTCAAAGAGCCATGCAGCGGAGTTGAGCGCCTCCATCTGAGCCGAAAGCTGCAACTGCGAAGCGCGATAGTTTTCATTACTGCGCCGAAGCTCCTCGGTATTCTCCCGCAAAAGCTGCTCATGCTCCCGAGCTATCGTAAGGGCATGTTGTATCTCCAACTCCTGCTGCTTCTGCAAAGTGATGTCAAACCCTACCAAGATGTATTTATACACTTCTCCCGTCAGGTGACGCACAGGGACAATAGTCTGCTGCAGCCATAACTCTTGGCCCAGCGCATTTGTGTAGTAGACCATTTCCTGCCATACTTCGCCTTGTCTGAGCCGAGCAAAGACCTCTTCCATGAGTGGTCTCTCTTCCTCTTTGCGCAAACGCACATAGGGTATTCCCAATACTTTATCTACCGTCTGTCCAAAGAGCCGCAGAAAAGCATCGTTGACGTAGATGATTCGGCCTTCGGGATTCATCTCTATGACGAGTGCGGCTGTATTGAGGGCGGTGATTTGTCCGCGAAGCTCTGCTTGCGTGCGCCGCATCTCTTCGGCTGAGGCTTCTAACTCTTCTATGTTCTGCCGTAACTCTTCTTCTAAGGCGTGGGCTTGCTCTATGTAGCTGAGCATCTCTTGTTCTACCAGCTTGCGGTGTCCTTGCTGGAGCAGCAAAGAAGCCACCCGCGCCAGCAGTAAGGGATACTCCGTATCTAACTCTTTGTCAGGAGCTACTCCCTCTATGAAAAATGCCCCTACCAGCTCTTCATCTAAATAAAGAGGAAAGAGCCATACAGCCTTTCTATCGGATAGATAGGGAGCTAATGGAGAAGACTCTACCGCATAAGGACCGACGGGAACGTTCCCACTAAACTGCTTGCGTACCCAGTTAGCCACCTCGGCAGGCAAGTCTATGGTATTGGAATGCGTGAGCAGGGCAGGGTCATACGCTTCTAAGCAGTGCATTCCCCCTTCACTGAAGACCCAGAAGCTGTAGCGTGCTTCGGGTTCTAAGGTAGCGGCGACCTCGGCGATTGCGCTCAGCCCTTCTATGACGCTGCCACTTTGGAGGGCGGGGAGCTTAAGCAGGGTCTGAAGGCTCTGCCGCTGACGCAAAAGCCGCTCGGCTTCCTGACTATGACGCACCTGCAACTGACTCTGCTGCTGCCGCAACTGAGCCAAAATCCCCTCTACTTCCCCTAATCGGCGCTGTGCCTGTGCTAAGGCATTTTCCATCTCTCGCATTCGCCCCATCACCTGCCCCACCTCCATCAGCGATAAAAACGCCCTACGATGCTTACCATGCCGATAAGCTATGTACGCATAGGCAAATAAAGAATCTCCAATAGGCAGGACCCCTTGCTTAGAAGCCCCATCCCGTGCAAAGGTTGCAAGTTCAGAATGAATATCACTTACATTATTCCATGACTGCGCCAAAGAAAGCTGCAGCCATAGGTCATTCTTGTTAGTGAGGTTTCCTTTCTCATCTACCTCGGCTAATGGAAAAAGATTTTGCAGAGCCCCTACTTCTATCCGCAGTTCTTCTATTTGCTCGGAGAGGTGCTTTTCCGTCGCTTGAAGCTGCTGAAGAATTTTACGCTTTTCTTCGGAGATAGCTTTGACTCGCTCTTCTTGCTTGGATTCCCGCTCCAAAATCGCTTGGAAATGGCTGAGAGTATCATTAGGAAGGCGAGCCTTGTCTTCATCCCACAAACCGCCCTGCTCAGCGAGATGATATACGGCTTTTCGTAAGACTTGGACCTGTAGGAGAAGCTGATTATAGGAGCGGGCCAGCTCTAACCACGGTCCTGGCTCTTCGGGCAGGGGTTCGTTTATTGGCGCCGAGAGGAGGCGAGCCGCTTGAGACTCTTCAGCCCGTCCTATCAGCAGAAGGGCTACTATACCCCCTACAAGCAATACGCCTATTCCCAGCAGACCGAGACTCTGTATGCGGCTTATAGAGCGTTGATTTTCTGCGATAAGCTGTGATTGCTCAGACTCTACTGCTTCTCGCAAGCGGCGCACTTCGTTCTCTACCGAAGAAATGAGAGCAGAAGCACCTGCTATGTACTGCTCATAAATCGGAAGTACTTGCTCTGCTTTCTCTACCTGCTCCAGACTGCGTCGCCAGCTTGCATAGCGCCGCTCTAAAATATACCCGCGCTCCAAGAGCTCCCTCAAAATGGGCCCCAAACGCGTATAAGGTTTGGCTTCTTTCTCTAAGCCTTTGAGTGCAGAGCGCAAATCCGCCTGTCGCAGGAGCGAGAGCGGTACGTCTTGTCCCGTCAGTTTCGTCAGTAGCATAGAACGAATGCGTAAATCCTGTAGCCATACGGTAAGCTCTACTTGGAGGAGATGCCGTTCTACCTGGTATAGGTCTTGGAGTGCCGTTTGATTTCCCTGCTCTACCTGCCGAAGTATCCAACCCCACCCCACCGCCGCCGATACCAGTAGAACAAGTCCTATTATCGCTATGCTTCGTATTTGCTTCGTACTCGTCATCGCCCCCCTAAGATACAGAAAAGCGCAGCTTGCGCAGCAGGAAGTAGCTCCATCCCCCTATCGCCCCAAGCCCTACGATACTGAAGAGGAGTGGGTTAATTTCTTTTACGAAGGTGGGAAGGGCTGCCACCATCATGCTCGGTAGAAGGGGTAGCATACGAAAGGCACTCTCTCCATAATACCTACCCCATGCCAGAGAAATACCCACCATGACTCCATAGGAGAGGAGGGTAGTCCATGCACATGCGATATAGCCGTAGCGAGGTATGCCGTAGAGATTGCCCAGCCAAGTGATACAGGCACCTACCGCAGTAATAATGACCCCTTGATAAGGAAGACTGCGCAACTTGTACCAAACCGAAGCTTGGATGAGAGAGCCAGCGAAGAGATTAGCCCAGAGGAGCACGGGTACGATAGTCAGGCCTTGATGGTAGTGAGCGGGAAAAAGCGGCTTAGGCAGAAGCCCGCCCCAAGTCGTGGAAACGATAGGTTTCGCCCATAGGCTTAGGAGAAAGACCCCACTTAACGCAATCGTATGGTAGAGAATCCAGCTTTTCTCATAGAAGGAGCGATTGCCTCGCTGCTCCTTGAGAAGGAAAGGCTCGCCGGCTTGCCGATATGCCTGTACGAAAAGGGCCAGGGCCATAGCTACCCGATAGGCGGCACCATAGATCGCGGTCTGAGTGAGGTCGTACCGAGCCAGGAGTACCCTATCCAGCACCTCATTCATTGCGCCGAGGATGCCCATGAAACTGAGGGTAATACCATAGCGCAGTAAGCCCAGGTCAGAAGGCACTTCGGGAGGGGTAGGTTGGGTGGGTGGAGGGGCATACCGTAGAGCCCAGCCCAGCTTCCAGAGAGAAGCAAGCAGGTTCGCGCCCAAGATGAAGCCCAACCCGTACCCTTGGATGCCCACACCCCAGAGATTGAGCAAGAGCAAGATAGTGATATGAGAAAGCTGGATAATCGCAAAGCGCATGGGTGCGCCGATAGCCCGCTGATGCGCAAGGGCGAAGCTGCCCCAGGCATCTACGCTCCAGATAGCGATTGTGAGCCATAAGAGATACTCAGCGCCGGCATAGCCAAGCCTTGGTGCCAGAAAGTAAGCCGCTATACTGAGTACGACCGCTAAGACTGCGCCTCCTATTGCCATAAGACGCAGCATACGCCAAAAGCCCCCCCCAAAGCGTAGATAGGCAGTCTCCATGCCCATCCCTGCTGCTATCAGCCCAAAAACTATCCAGGAATATAGCTCTGACAGCCGTCCGAAGTCTTCCACCCGAAGCCGATGGACGTAGAGCGGAGTAAGCAGCCAGTTCAGCAGACGACCTAAGGCGACTGTCAAGCCATAGACGGCGCTATGGTAGAGAAGCCGGCGCAGCACACTACAAATAAAAAAGGGCACAGGCAAGCACTTGCCTATGCCCATGGATAATCTCTCGTGAAGCTTTACTTCACGATGTTAATCCAGAAGGAAGCACCGCCGCCTATGGAAGAGCGGGCCATCAGGACGTATGCGCCAGCTGGTAGGTCTGCTACATCCACCGCTACCTGGCTCATACCCGCTGGCAGCGTACGCTCTACCTCTTTAAGCACCTGACCCTTCGTATCATAGAAGGTCAGTGTGACTCGCCCCTCCGCAATAAGTTCTACCCCCAGATGGATGCAGTCGGTGGCTGGGTTCGGATACGGAGCTGAGAAGGCAGAGATGTCATTCCCGAGTATAGGTTTGCCTACACTGGCATTCGGGTCTAACTCTACTCGCACTATAGGATGGATAGGATAGTCCATCATATAATCCTGCCTATCACTCCATACCATCCGCTCAGGGTAGAAGTAAGCAGTGTCCCATCCCGTGACGACATCATAGATATTATCCATGACCATCGTGCGCCCTAAATGTAGATAATATAGCGTGTCATGCCTACAGTTGTGTTGGGCGAATGAAGTGGTAACAGTTCTGTGAGCAGGACCGATAGGGATAAATAGGCTATCTAATACTGAGGTAGCCGAAGTAGGATTAGCCTTTCTGTCAAAGATGACGCCGAAATAAAACATGCTATCCCTAAATGTACCCGTAGGATTGGTGGGAGGACCTATGCGAACAGGGCTTCGGAAGTAGGTATAGTGGAGTCTCTCTGTAAGCCTTCCAATCAGGTCCGACGTAGGGCGATCAGGGGCTATGCACTGACCAGTAGCTGTAGGAAAGGAGCCATATCGTAGATTTTGTACTCGTACAGTCTCCCTCGCTATGATGGTATGGACATAGGTGCCCCTGCCAAAGTTGCCCCATGTCGTACTGTCCACAGTACCTATGAAGAACACAGCTTCTGGAATATCATCTCCGTCCCAGGTAGCATAATTAGGAGTGAGCGTATTACAGCGAGGGGTCTGGTTGGTACCAGCGCCTCGGTTCTTAGATATAAATGCGGCAATTCCTTTTACGTAGAAGTTCTGTATGCCAGCGAAGTTGAATTTGTACCGCTGAGCGCCGCCTCCGCCATCGTAGTAGCGTTTATTGCCATCTTGATAGTATTGATACAGAGGGGAGCCTGCCATGAGAAACCACTGCCCCGCATAAGGACTCGGCGCACTAAAAATAGCCCCTCCTGTATAAAAAAATGCAACAGCCGCTGAGTCAAGGTAGTTGTGATCACATAAGGCGGGGGCGGGCATATTATCAGAGGGAATATCTGCCCCTACACCTGTAGCTAAGAGGGTGTCCCCCCCTACGAATATCGTAGGACCACCCGAGCCTACTGAGAAGGGCATGGTGTTGGTAGTTTTACGAACGGTGTCGGCGTCTTGATGAGGGAGCAGCCAGGTGAGGCCGAGGACATTACTGCGGGTGCGGAGCGAAGCTCCTGAGGGCGCGCCAGGCTCCAGAGGCTCATAGTCCATGGAACGGACGTAAACATTGCCTGTCCTATGCCGCTCTTCTATTCGTCGGATGAACTCTGGACTGGGCTTCCCTGTAACTACAGGCCCATACCGATGGTTCTGCGCCCAAAGCAAGCCTACGAGCGCAGCTAAGAAGAGTTTAGTCTGTGTGTATCGCATATCAGAGCAAAGTTAAGCTCTTTCTGGGCAAAAAAGCAAGAGGCTGAGAATTGCAAATTCGCTTTGGGAATTATGCAAGTGGTCAATCGTAAAGCGTTGCATCAGTATGAGGTTTTGGAACGGTATGTGGCAGGGCTCGTCTTGGAAGGAGCAGAGGTCAAGTCGCTACGAGCAGGAGGGGGGCAGATTCAGGATGCATTCTGCGTCTTTCGGGAGGGGGAGCTGTATGTAGTGAATATGTACATCGCCCCATATGAGCGGGCTGGATATGCTCAGCCCCCTGCGCGTCGGATGCGCAAGCTGCTTCTGAGAGCTGAGGAGCTGCGCCGCCTCCAAGGCAAACTCACCCAAAAAGGACTCACCCTGGTGCCTTTGCGGCTTTTCTTCAACGAGCGGGGCTGGGCTAAGCTGGAAATCGCCCTCGTGCGCGGTAAAACCCAGTACGACCGCCGCCGCTCTATCCAAGACAGAGAAGAAAAGCGCCGGTTAGAGCGCCTGCGCAAACGATTCTAAGTGCTTTGCTATGAAACCGCGATGGGGATTGTAGTAGCCGTAGGTGAGGTGAGGTAGCTCTGCTCGCAGTCGGCGCATCATCTCTCTCACCCCTATAGGCTCTTCTAAACTCTCAGGCGTAATCCCTATTCGCTGAGCGTACCAGTCGGGGTCTATATTGAAGTTGCGCCACTGAATCATGTGAGCGCCTGTCCTGCGCAGAAGGGTGAGTAGAGCGGTGTATTCGGCCGGCTGGTCCGTAAAGCCCGGCAAGGTGAAATAGTTGAAGGAGACCCATTTGCGTA
>JANWZJ010000016.1 GCA_025054525.1 Bacteroidia bacterium
CTCGGCCCCGGATAAATCGCACTGCGGGGCGTAAGTCCATTTGCCTTGCAGAGTTTATCTATGCTCATGCCGTATCGCTGCGCTATGCTCCATAGAGACTCGCCAGCTTTCACCACATGATACCGAGAGGAAGGAGAATGCGAAGAGGATGTAGAGGAAGGGGCAGGACTCTTAGAGACGGAGCCAAGCACTGGTATGCGCAGCGTTTGTCCTGCCCGAATGAAGGAGCCCCTGAGTCCATTTGCTGTGCGGATAGCTTGTACGGTTACCCGATAGCGGTGAGCGATTTCTCCCAAGGTTTCTCCTGCTCGGACCCTGTGATACAGATAGGTGGGGCGGGGGGGCGCATAGGTAGTGGGAGGAGCGCCCCCAAACTGCGTGATAGATGGGGTCAGGGGTATCACAGGGGCAGAGACTTTGAGCAGCGAGTCAGGAAGGGCAGGCACAGTGGCACTTTCTTCGGCGGGGTTTGGCAGCGCTCCCTGCAGGTAGCCCATGTAGCCTTTCAATACAGCAGCTAAGAGCATTTGTCCCTTGAGGGTATAGCCTAAGGGGGTGAGATGAACATGGTCAGCCTGAGCTAAGCCGCTCAATCGCCAAGCTCGCATGCTTCCCAGAATAGTATAGGCATCCCATACGCTTACCTTTTTCTGGGTGGCTATCCAGCGGATAAGATGGGATACCTGGGGCAGAAGAGAAATAGGCCGCAACTTCCGATAAAAGTCTTGGGGCGTGGTCAAAAGGATGGGGGTCTCGGGTAAAATGCGCCGAATCGTGTCTATCGCAGCTTCCCATAGCCGCCGAAACTCTCCTAAACTCATTTCTCCACCGTACAGGTCATTCGTGCCTAAGTCTAAGATAATAAGGTCTGGCGCCAAAAGCAGCAAACTTTCACGCAGGAGGGGGAGTTGTATCCACTGGCTAAGTTTGAGTCCATTCAAGCCCACTGTGTGCCAGTTGAGGGAAGCCGCTCCACCTTCTAAGAAGAGGCCTTGGATTTCTGCGTAGCTGAGTGAGTCGTTACTTTCCCAGGAGAACTGTCCTTTTAGGTAAGAAATCTTGCCTGGGAGTGTGTATTGGAGAAGCCTGTAGCCCGCTGGAAGGGTATCTCGGATGAGAGGTAAAGTGTCATTCCAGCGAAGGGTTAGCGTGATGCCAGGGCGCAAGGTACGCACTAATAGTGCGACACAAGAGCCCGTGGGGGGATACTCGGCGCTCCAGCGGATTTCCCAAGTAGCCGTAGGGTCATAAGTGCCAATAGATATACCTGTAAAACCCAGCGGAATAGAAGGAGAAGCGAGCGTAGCCCGACTGGACAACCACTGACCTGCACCGGGTGTGATGTAGTCATAAGCACCCGTACTGCCTGCCAGTGCAAACGGAAATACATATCCCCTTCCGCCACTGCCCCATAAGGCATAGAGGCGAGCGCGAATCGCACTACCTTGGACTTCGTTGTGAATATGCGAGTCGCCGATATGCAGAATGCGAATTGTTCCAGTTCGGCTGCGTACTTTTTGCCAGAAAGGGGTGAGGTATGCAGGGAGAAAGAGCTGGTTCTCGGATATTTTGAGGAAGGGGTAGAGGGAGTCAGGAGTGAGAAAGGACTGAATAGTTTCGGGGGAGGGTTGGGGTGGGAGGGATTCGGGTTGTCCCCAGCATGCCCACCATAGAAAGGGCAGCCTCCACCACTTCCATTTCATCCGAGATAGGCGATAGCGGATATTTCTACGCGAGCACCTCGGGGCAAGGCCGCTACGGCTACGGTCTCTCGGGCAGGATAGCTACCCTGTGGGAAAAAGCGTTCATACAAGGCATTTACCTCGGGAAAAAATGCCATATCGGTTAGGTAGATTGTAGCTTTTACGATTTGATCGGGATGGGCGTTTGCAGCGTGTAGGATGCTTCTTAGGTGGCTTAGAATAAGTTCTACTTCGGCTTGGAGGGAGGATTTTTCCACGCTGCCATCGGGTCTAAGGGCGATTTGTCCCGAGATGAAAAGCCAGTCTCCTGCTCGTACCGCAGGACTATAGGGACCGATAGGCTGTGTCCCATTAGGAAAAATCCGCTGCATGCCACAATAATACGAACGGCGGCTTTTTTCGCTACCTTTGTCAAGTATGGGATGGCTATTGGGGACGTTGATTTTTCTTCTCGTAGTGGATGCGGTTCTGCTTACGCTTCTTGTGCTGATACAGCAGGGCAAAGGAGGTGGGCTCGCTACAGACATCCAAGGGGTCGCCCAAGCCTCGCAGCTATTAGGGGTGCGTCATGCAGCCGACTTCGCAGAAAAAGCCACCTGGACCCTCTTCGGGATACTTATAGGTCTGACCTTGCTCATTCATGCTGTGCATAGTAGCATGCGAGAAGGGACTACCGCCACCCCTCGTACTGCTAATGTGATTGAAACCCAGCCTATTCCTTCTTCTCCTGCGCAGCAGCCCAATAAATAACCAGCGATGGAGCCTTCTGTAGCCGAAAAGCCATATTTTGCTTACCGAGCCGAAGGTATTCCGAAGGAGATACTGCTAAAGCTTCATAAAGAAATGCTCTATGCCCGGATGATTGAAGAGAAGATGCTTTCTCTGCTGCGTCAGGGTAAAGTAGCGAAATGGTTCTCTGGCATAGGGCAGGAAGGTATAGCGGTTGGCTCTACGCTAGCACTCCGAGAGACGGATTATATTTTCCCGTTGCATAGGAACTTAGGGGTATTCACGAGTCGGGGGATGCCTCTTCGCAAACTCTTCGCGCAGTGGCAGGGAAAAGCCTCGGGTTTTACCAAAGGACGCGAGCGTTCTTTTCACTTTGGCGCCCCCGAGTATAGAGTAATCGGCATGATATCTCACTTAGCTGCGATGCTCCCCGTAGCTAATGGCGTCGGTCTCGCTTCAAAGCTGGAGGGAACGGACCTTATCGCACTAGCATTCATCGGCGATGGCGGTACTAGCGAAGGCGACTTTCACGAAGCCCTGAATGTAGCCAGCGTTTGGAAGCTCCCAGTGATTTTCCTCATAGAAAATAATGGTTATGGGCTTTCTACCCCTACCCATGAGCAGTTCGTCTGTCAATCCCTTGCCGACCGTGCGATAGGGTATGGCATGGAAGGCTGCGTCATAGAGGGCAATAATGTTTTAGAGGTTTATCGTACGATTCGCGAGATAGCTGAGTCTATCCGGAAAGACCCCCGACCCTATTTAGTGGAAGCTATTACTTTTCGCATGCGCGGGCATGAGGAAGCCTCAGGCACTAAATATGTGCCTCCTCATCTCTTTGAAGAGTGGGGCCAAAAAGACCCTGTCCGCAACTATGAGCAGTTTCTCCTACAGGAGGGTTATCTCGCTGAGAGAGAACTCAAGGATTTGCGCAAGAACTTGAAAAGCCTCATAGATTCTGAGATACAACCTGTCCTTCAAGAGCCTGAGCCTATTCCAGACCCCGCCCAAGAAGAAGCCGAAGTATATGCTCCTTGGGATGAACCCTTGGTATCCCCGCCTGCTGACCCTGGTACTCGTAGCTTGCGGTTCGTAGATGCGATTTCTGAAGCCCTGCGCCAAGGAATGGAACATGACTCCAAGCTTATCCTCATGGGGCAAGACATAGCCGAATATGGAGGGGTCTTCAAGGTTACAGAAGGCTTCGTGGAGCGCTTCGGCAAAAATAGAGTGCGGAATACCCCCCTCTGTGAATCGGCTATTCTGGGAATGAGTCTCGGCTTGGGTCTGCGGGGATTTTCCAGCATGGTAGAGATGCAGTTCGCCGATTTCGTAAGCTACGGCTTCACGCAAATCATCAATAATTTAGCCAAGAATCATTACCGATGGGGGGTGCCGCCGCGAGTCGTGGTAAGGCTGCCCACTGGGGCAGGGGTCGGGGCTGGACCTTTTCATTCTCAAAGCCTGGAAGCGGTTTTCATGCACATTCCCGGACTCAAGATCGTCTATCCCTCTACTGCTTACGATGCCAAGGGTCTCCTCACTACTGCCCTGCGCGACCCTAATCCTGTCCTTTTCTTTGAGCATAAGGCCTTGTATCGCAGTATTCAAGACCCTGTTCCTCCTTCTTACTATAACCTTCCTCTGGGTGCGGCTCGGGTGGCTAAAACAGGCAGTTCTCTCTCTATCATTACCTACGGAATGGGCGTAGTAGAAGCGTTGAAGGTAGCTCAAACCTTACCCGATATAAATATAGAGGTAATAGACCTGCGTACTCTGCTTCCATGGGACAAAGAGACCGTAGCGGCTTCTGTCCGCAAAACTCATAGAGCTTTAGTTCTGTATGAAGGCACCTACACGATGGGAGTAGGCGCAGAAATCGCTGCGTGGATCAGCGAATACCTTTTTGAATGGTTAGATGCACCGGTCATGCGATTAGGTTCGCTGGATACGCCTGTGCCATTTAGCTTGAGCTTAGAAGCGGCATTCCTTCCTTGGAAACGCTTGCCCGAAGTCGTGCGCAAACTCGCTGCTTACTGACATGTCCCCTTTCGGTGCATATCTGGGTTTATTCACGGGGCTGGTGATTATGGGGATGGGCATTTACCTGTATGTCAAGCCTCTTCCCGCTCATTTGCCCTGGTGGGTCGTGCAGGGACTACCCTTTTTTCTCGTGGCTTATGGGGCAGTCCGATGGGGTTACAGCTTCTATCTCGTCTGGCGCAAAAAACGCCCTTCCTCTTCCGCCCTATCTGCTATCCTGCTTCTAATCCTCAATGCCTGCAGCTCAGGCCCTGAACCAAACCTTCGCATTCGCTTTGACTATGTAGGGGATTGCTCCCACTGCCCTATTCAACGAATGGACTCTCTACTCCGGTTTCACTTTCCCTTAGGTGTCGTCGCTACAACCTTTGATAGTGTCCAGCATCAGGTAGTTTTGGATTTGGATAGCCAACATGTCCGCTTAGACACGCTAAGCAAAGTGCTTTTAGCCTACGGATATGAAATCAACGGCGAAATCAGCATAGACCCCATTCTTTCCCCATGCTGCACTTATGTAGGCGAGGAGGCAAATACGCATGGGACAGAGATGAATACGCCTACCCCAATCTCTTCAGGAAGTGGCGATGCTTCTAAAAGACCTTCCGCCAGTTCTTCCATGTCTGAATATGAAACCGAAACAGACCCCCATCTCCCTGAAATGGGTATCCTCTTACCTGAGGAGCAGTTAGAAGCCTCTATTGAAGCAGAACTCAATACGGATGAAGCACTTGGCATAGAGGATATTGATTTGGGGGACGGGATGGATTTGGGGGGGGCAGAACTGGAAGAACTGGATTTTGGGGATGATTTAGATTTAGACAATGAGGGCACTTCCCCGCCGAAAAAAGGTACAGCCAAAAAATAGACACCGCTTTACCCATCGCTCTACTATGGGGGAGGGGATGCGTTCAGGGTTCCAGTGTAGGTCCGCTTGTCTGTAGAAGAAGCGCCGTTTTTCTAGGAGGACCCTCCACTGAGCATCGTCATAGGCTTGGAGCAGGGGGCGAGTAGATACAGCGGCTCTCCATCGTAGCCGTAGCTTCTCCCAAGGCAAATCTATCCACACTACATATCCCGCTCGGCTCAAGGCATCCACCATACCTTCTTGTGTGGGAAGCCCACCGCCCGTAGCTACAATCAGAGGAGGTTCATGGACTAAAAGCGAATACATAATCGTTCTCTCCGCTGCTCGGAAAGCTGGTTCCCCTTGCTGGCTGAACCACTGGGAAATACAGATTCCGCTTCTTTTCTCTATCTCCTCATCCGTATCGTAAAAGGGCACTTGCCATTTCTCAGCCCAGTAGCGTCCCCATGTCGTTTTCCCCACTGCCGGCGCTCCTATCAGAAAAACTCGCCCCGCTTTCAACGTTCCTTCTCTTCTTGCAGGAGATTTTCGTAGACGGCGAGGTTATTCGGGTCTAACTGCTTCATAGCCTCTACGAACCGCTGCTTCTGCTCCGACGTGGATTTCTGAAAAATCTGCATTAGCTCATTCCCTTTGGTATCTACGAAAAGACGCGTAAGGATGGAGTTAGGGTGTTCCCGAGCCAGCTTCACCATCCCGAGAAGAACCTCTAATAAAACCTCCCGCGAGGCAGGAAGGTCTTTATGCATTTTGTCTAAGGCATCTCGGTGATACCGATACATGAGGGAATGAAAAGCTTTATAGCTGGTATTGAGTAGGTTTTCTACGAGCCAATAGCGCGAGCGCAGAAAGTTTCCAGCGGGCTGCCAGGCAGATTCGTTGGAGTTTGCAGCGGCGAGATTGACTACTTGTTGTGCTTTTTGAAAGAAGGGAATCCCTGCCTCTGCGCCAAAACTATTGTAATCCATTCCTAAAATAATATACGCATAAAAGTTGAGCAGTGCTGTAAGATTGTCTATGTAGGTATTCTCCGAAAACTGCAAAGTCTGAGTGGCGCTATAATCTACGCGAAAGTTTTGGTCGTTGAAGTTGAAGACCAAGGTTTCGTAGGTACTATTGAGCACAGGGCGAATGGCTTGGACTTGCATCGTGCCTTCAAAGCGGGTGGGGTTAGGCAGTGCGGTGATGGTAATAGTGAATATGCACTTTATTCGTTCGTTCCCTGCGAATACATCTTCGGAAAATCGGTTATTCATGAGATACTGAGTGATATCTCGCTGCATTTGCTGTAGGATAGAACGGTCTATACCTTGGATACCGGGCGCTTGAACATTGACGATAGGTAGTAGTTCTTGCGCCCAAAGGAGACTACACACTGCCCATCGCATGCGCTATAAACTCTAATAGCTTTAAAGCTACTGTATTTTTGGTAGCCAGGGGTATTTCGTGGCGATGTCCGTGTCGGCTGCGAAGTACGATGATATTTGTGTCGGTCCCCATGCCGGTTTGGGGAGAAATGAAGTTGATAGCCATCCAGTCGGCGCCTTTGCGGAGGAGTTTTTCATAGGCGTTTGCTTCTTCGCCGGGATTGTCTAAGGCGAATCCTATGAGCAGTTGATGAGGTTTCTTATGAGCGCCAGCCCATGCCAAAATATCCGGTGCGGGTACTAAAGATAGAGTTAGTCCCTCTGGCTTTTTTCGGACTTTATAGTCTAAAGTCTGAGCAAATGTATAATCGCTTACTGCTGCAGCGAAGAGAACCCAATCATATCGCTCGTACAGGCGCTGATAAGCTGCTAAGAGGGACTGTGCATGGGAGACGGGGGTGATATGAAAGAGGTTTTTGGGTAGAGCGACTTCAGTATGGGCGGCTAAGAGATGAATTTCCTGGGCGCCTAAGATATAAGCGGCTTCGGCGAGGGCAAGTGCCATTTTCCCCGTGGAGCCATTAGAGAGAAAGCGCACGCGGTCCCACGGCTCTCGCGTCGCCCCAGCGGTAATGAGTATCCTTTTGCCATGCAATAGGGGTGGATGAAGAGCCCGCTCCACAGCTAAGTAGATTCGCTGAAGAGAGGCTAATCTTCCCACATCTTGTTCGCCACTGGCTAAGAAGCCCTTTCCTGGGGGTATTATGCGCACGTGGGGCAACCGACGCAGCCGCCGTAGGTTCTGCTGCACGGTCGGATGGCGGTACATATTTCCTTCCATCGCTGGGGCTATCAGTACGGGCTTGCGAATAGAGAGAAAAATAGCACTGAGCAGATCATCACACATGCCCTGAGCCAAACGAGCGATTAGATGAGCAGTGGCTGGTGCGATTAGCAGAAGGTCGGCTTGTCGTGCTAAAGCGATATGCTGAGTCCAGAGCCCCGGTGCTTCGGCAGTAGCTTCTCTACCCCAGAGATTGCCCAAAGGAGGTCGGCGCGTCAGAGTCTCCAAAGTAAGCGGCGTTACGAACTTCTTCGCTGCGCGCGTAAGAATAGCTGTTACTTCATGCCCTGCTTTTTGGAGCTTGCGAATAAGGAGGGGTGCTTTATACGCAGCGATGCTTCCTGTTATGCCTAATAGTATATGAGCCACAGCTTAGGAAGCAGGGGGCTCATGTAGCTTTTCCCACAGGGCTATCAGCGAAGCCTTAGGTAAGCTCCGATAGTACTCCAGCCAACGCGAGAGTTCTTGCCGTAGTAGATTCATTTGTTTCTCATCCCGAGGCACCAAATCGTCTCTACCTTCCAGTTCCTCTAACTTTTGGCGAAACTCCTGATTAAGTTCGGTCAGGATTTCTGCGGAACGCTGGCTAATAGCCACTACGACCTCGTAGATATTCTGCCGAGAGGAGCGCCGAATAAGCTCTCGAATAGATACCGCTTCAATCTCCTGCGGTACCCCCAACTTCTCGGCGAGGGACGCGTAATGCTCTCTGCGTGTGCTCATATTGGCTCCGAAGAATAGGGAGATATTTACTCTGTGGATATTCTTGGACAAAGGTACGATAAAATTCTTCTGCTTCGGTGAAGCGGGGGAGCTGCTTTTCTTTGATACTTTGCTCAGCCATCAGAAAGCCCGCCATCGCCCTCTTGAATGCTGCTTCTTCTCGCAGATCACTCTGCGTGCCGTAGGTAAGAAAGTCGCTATAAAGTACCTGCGCTGCGCGATACCGCTCTATGCGATAGAAGGTTTCCGCTGCATGAAAGGCCTTGAGCTCTAACTTGCGCTCCAGCTCCTTGAGTTTCTTTTCTGCTTCGGGAAAGCGGGGACTCTCGGGATAAAGCGTCATATATGCTTGAAACTTCTCTATGGCTTTCTTGGTCTCCTTCTGGTCAAAATCGTAATCATTAGAGAGCGTATAGTTCATTTCAGCCTGCATGAAAAGCGCCTCTTCGGCGCGAGGACTGAGAGGATATTCATCCACAAGCTGGCCGAAGTAACGCTCCGCTGCGTAGTAATCTTTGAGTCGCATGCGCGCTATGGCTAAATGATATAGAACCTCAGCGGCTCGCGGATTGCCTCGGTATAAGCCCACGAGCTCCTCAAAGAGGGGGGTAGCCGACTCATACTGCTTCCGCCGGAAATAGCCAAAGGCAGCCGAATCGCGGTCAGCTAACTTTTTGCTTTTGGCGAGCTTCCGGTAAGGGTCACAGCTAAGGATGAGTAGGCTCACCAACAAAAGGTATCGCACGAGGGGTCAAAGGTAATGCATTAGATTTGTTGAGAGCATCGTGAAAGAAGCGGGTGTAGCGCTAATAGCCCTGACCTGGGTAAGTGGATTATGGGGGGCTGTAGCCTTATGGGAAGCTCGCCGAGGAGAACCTTTCTGGGAGAGAGCCGGTAAAGTCTCCTGGGTTCTACACCTTTTGGCGCTGGCTGGCACGCTGGGACTGCTGCTTTATATGCTCTTAGCACACCGCTTTGAATATCATTATGCGTGGGCCCATGGGTCTCGGCTCCTTCCGACTGCCTATGTGTTAGCCGCCTTATGGGAAGGACAAGAAGGGAGCTTCCTACTGTGGATGTTTTGGCATGCGGTGTTCAGTGTAGGGCTCTGGCTGACTCGCGATTCCCAGAGACGATCCATTACCGCAGGACTCCTACTGACGAATGCCTATTTTGCTACGTTTCTGCTGGGGATACAGATGAGCGCATGGGTATGGCTGCTTGTGGGGAGTTTCGTTTGGCTCGTATGGGCAGCCGAAGGAATGCCCTGGCTTCATAGGGTGGTTGGATTAGGGCTTTTAGCTGGGATATGGATGGCAGGACATCCCTGGCTTAGGGGAATTGGGGTCTTTTGGATAGCTGGAGCCGCTTTTTATTGGCGATGGCTGCCGATTCGAGCCGCCGTAGGAGCTGTGGCGCTTTTGCTGCTACCCTCCGAAGAGCGCTGGGGTAGCCTTCCATTTCTCTACCTATGGGAGGTGCGCTCTGATGTAGCGGTGGGTACTATCCCCCCCGATGGAAACGGACTCAATCCCTTGCTTCAAAGTTTCTGGATGGTGATTCATCCGCCTGTGCTGTTTAGCGGATATGCGGCAGCGGCTCTCCCTTTCTGGGAAGGGCTCCTGGCAGCCCGAGAAGGCAAGCTCACTATGGAACGCAGCCGACGCCTCCTGCGCTTTCTCTGGATAGCAGTGAGCTTATTGGGAATGGGTATCGCCTTAGGAGCTTTCTGGGCCTATGAAACCCTCAACTTCGGCGGCTACTGGAACTGGGACCCTGTGGAAAATGCCTCCTTAGCCCCGTGGCTGATCTTAGTAGCGGCAGCTCATATGCTCTGGGTCTGGCGCCGACACAAGAAAGGCGAAACAATTGCTCTAAGCCTTTCGCTTTTAGGTTGGCCCCTCGTGCTTTATAGCTCATATCTCACGCGAAGTGGCGTACTCTCAGACAGCTCCGTACATAGCTTTACGGATTTGGGTTTGGGTTCGCTGCTGCTATGGGGTACGGGGACGAGCTTAGTCGCCCTCCTCTTGGCTCAGCGGTCGTCTTTCTCAGGCTTATCCAGCTCTCTGCCTAAGGTCTCCCTTACTTGGGGGATTCTCCTGATGAGCTGGATTACGCTGGTGCTGCTTGTTCTGACCTCGCTGCCTGCGCTCAATAGACTTTTAGGCACGGCATGGGCGCTGGGTAGTGGCGCCCTACAAGTATATTATGAGTGGATAGGGGTTTTTGCGGTGCCGATGTTAGGACTGATGGGTTTCGCCCTCGTAGAATCTTTTCGCCTAAAAGGGTGGAACGCTATACTCTGGGGTACAGGCGCATTCTTGCTGGGCACGGTCGGGCTGCTGTGGTGGTTGGGCTGGGATTTCGTCTATCATCCCTCCTACCGAACCCTCCTGGAACAAAGCTGGCTGGATAGGCTTCGTGCCAGTTTATTCTTGCTCTTGGATGACTTGCTGCTGGGTGGAGCATTAGTGGGGGTAGGTGCTGCCTTAGCCCTGCTGACTCAGCGAAAAAGTCCCTCTTCCTGGGGTGCTGGCATAGCCCATCTGGGGTTTGCCCTTCTCATTATAGGTGCGCTATTTTCCAGCGGCTATCAAAAAACCCTCAGCCAAAACCTGAGCCCTCACAGCCCCGCAGCCGCTGACAATCTTTTCTTGCCCTTAGGAGGCAAAGCAAGCGCGCTGGGGTATATGGTAGAATACCACGGCCTCTTACGACCTGTACCTCCCCTCCAAATTCTGCGCCCTATCCTCCATGAGAAAGGACTCACGCTCTGGCGATTCGTAGATAGCTTGGGTTATGCCTATCAGCTTTGGCTGCCGGACTCCTTCCCTAAGGGGAAAGGCATTTTTCATCCCGTGAGCCAACCTTCTCTACTGCCGTGGATAGAGCGCAATCTATTTCTACTACCTGTCATACCCGCCGATAATCGCTACCGGTACTTCGTACGACTCACTGACTTGGACAAAAACTCTGTCTATCCTCTGTACTTAGAAGCGGACTTGAGCCAAAACTCAGGGCTTCTGGCGCATCCTTCTCATATTCGTTTCTGGCATGGGGATTTATATATTCATCTGACGAGTGTGCCCCAGCCAACTGCCTCTATGGCTATGCAGCAGCTGCTTCTCCTGTCCTTAGGCGATACAGCAGAATGGGACGGATTATATGTCCATTTCTACAAGCTCACTGAGATAGAAGACGCTCCGCATCCGACTTTTCGTGCGTGGCTGCGCCTGTGGCGAACCCTACCTGAAACCGCCCGCATACTACCTGTGGAGTTCTCTCTGCAGGAGAAAGAGCTGCTTACGCCGCCTGCTTCGCTTGTAGAATGGGGTATCGGCGTACAACTGGAAGACATACTCATCCAAGAACGGAAACTACGCTTTCGCCTCTCTCAAGTGCCGCAGCCTGACCGCTTTATCACTATCAAAATCTTGTACAAGCCCTTTATTGGACTGTTATGGGGCGGAATAGGGCTTATGCTGGTAGGGACGCTGATCGCAGTATGGCGGCACAGGTCGCACTAAGGGCGTATTTTTGGGGGGCATGCTCCGATATCCAGCATTACCCACGGGTTTTTATGCGCGTAATCGCCAGCGCTTGATAGAAGCTCTACCTCCCGGCGTAGCGGCTATCGTATTTGCGAATGAGCTATTACCAGGGGAGGCAGATACCACCCTCCCTTTCCAGCAAAATAGCAACTACCTCTATCTCACTGGAATAGAAACCCCAGGCGGACTGCTGTGGCTGTTTCCCGATGCGCCCGTGGAAGAAGCGAGAGAGGTACTATTCATTCCCATAGCCTCGCCAGAGAAGCGCCTGTGGGAAGGGTGGAGCTACGGTATAGAAGAAGCGGCTACTCGCAGCGGCGTGAAGCAAGTCAAGCCCCTCCCCGAATGGAATGCTTTTTGGCGGCGAATGGTGAGTCGCATTCAGGGTATCGCCTTAGACTATAACGAACATGACCGTCAAACCTACAGTTTTCTCCCTTCACCCGCTCATCGCTTCGCTCAGAGAATCCGGCAGGAGTTTCCAGCACATACCCTGCATCGCTTAGCCCCTATTTTAGCCCGTCTCCGCCAAAGCAAAAGCCCCGAAGAAATCCTGCTTCTCCGAGAAGCTATCGCCATCACGATAGAAGCCTATCAAACTATTCTACCGCTTCTTCAAGAGGAGGTGATGGAATATGAGATAGAAGCGGAGATTCTGCGAGTGTTTGTGAAGAATCGGGCACAGCCCTCTTTTCCGCCGATTATTGCTGGTGGCGAACGCGCCTGCGTCCTCCATTACCACCATAATAGTCAGCCGCTCCAAGCTGGTACGCTGGTACTCATAGATATTGGAGCGAGGTTAGGGCCGATAGCGGCTGACCTGACCCGTACAATACCCGTAGGAGAGCCTTCTCCTTTAGCCCAGAAATATCTTCTCCTGGTAGAGGAATGTCAAAAATATGCCCAAAGCCTTCTGCGTCACGGAATTTCTCTGGACTCTTGGCATCGTAGCTTTACTGCCTATCTGCAGGATAAGCTCAAAGAAGTAGACCTTCTCTCCCAAGAAGCAAGCCCAGAAGAATACAAGAAGTTTTTCCCCCATGGATTAGGGCATTTCTTGGGGATAGATGTACATGATGTGGGTTCTCGGTATGATCCCCTGCCTGTGGGAAGTGTGGTTACCTGCGAACCTGGACTCTATGTGCCTGCCCAGAGAATAGGCATCCGAATTGAAAATGACCTGCTGGTTACCGAGCAAGGCTGCGAAAACCTTAGCGCTGCTCTGCCTGATAGGCTGGAGCTGTAGTCCCTCAGAGTCAGTCGTTTTACGGCGCAGCTTCTCAAATAATACATGGCTCTACCCTGATACACTCTGGGGGCTTATCCAAGTGGCGGAGGCTCCCGCCTGCTATAAACTGGAACTCCACCTTTACATGGAAGAGACATACCCTTGGGCTAACCTATATCTGCTTTTTTGGATAGATACACCTGAAGGATTCCGAGAACAGCGCAAGATTTATATTGCTTTCTCTGATTCCATAGGCCAGTGGTACGAGGAAAACCTCCATTTCCGAAAGGTCATCGGAGAACAGGTCCACCTCGGCGCTAAGGGAATGTACCGAGTGGGTATATTGCCCTACATTCGCCAAGATACCGTGGTCGGTGTGCGTAGGATAGAACTACACACCCTACGCTGCCCTAAGGGGAAATAACACCCCTTATCGGATAAACTCGTATATGCTCATGAGCACGGTAAGCAGTGTCATACCTGCTCCCATCAGCCATGTCAGCAACCGAAATCGCTGATTCATTTCCTCAAATCGCTTGTCTGCATACTCTCGCAGTTCTATAAGCCGCTGATTGTAGTCTTCATAGCGCCGATTCATATATTCCATTTGCCCGGCGAAACGCTGATTGATGTGCTCTGTTTGGTCAGTGAAGCGCTGGTTGATCTGCTCCATTTGGTCGGCGAAGCGCTGATGGATGTACTCTGTTTGGTCAGTGAAGCGCTGGTTGATCTGCTCCATTTGCTCGGCGAAGCGCTGATTGATCTCCTGCCGAAGTTCTCTCATCTGATTCTCAGCTAAATCTATACGCTTCTCCAAACTTTCTTTGAGCAAGCCGAACTGCTTCTCTAAGTTTTCTTGGACTAAGGTGAGTCGCTTCTCCAAATTGTCTTGCGATGAGCTGATTTGCTTCTCTAAGCTTTCTTTCAGAAAGCTGAGCTGCTTTTCTGAGTTTTCCTGAAGCAGGGTAAGGCGCCGATCAAGATTTTCGTGGAGTAGTCTTAGTGACTGCTCGAAGCTCTCTTTGAGTAGCGTGAGATAATGTTCTTGGAAAGCTCTTTCTTGGCTCAACCGTTCATCTATGCGGTTCCATAAGCGGTCAAACTCCGAAGCGCGGACGGAAAGCACTTCGGATAAGAGTTCCAGTATTCCTTCGTCTATCTGCAGACCTCGGCGGCGCGCCAGTTCTTTTAGCTCCGAGAGGGTCATTCTCTACAAAGATAAAAAATAGGCAGTGCACGTGCATGATACCCAAAGTTTATTCTGCCCTTAGGGCTCAGGGTGTGGCACTTCTGACTCACTTCCAAGCGTCATACGCGCCCGCTAATAGATTTATTTTTGCCTTCAAGCACTCTGCATTCCGCTTCGGCATCTATTACGCACCCACAGGGTAATCCCTTCTTCCCGCTAAAGAGTAGCCTATATTGTCTGTGGATTCAGCATAAGCGGTTTTATTCCTGATAGAAGTTATGCCAGCGATGCCCTACGACTCGTACTTCCCTATCCGTAATGCCCTTGTACAATGCTAAGATGGTATAAGTATTTTCTGCTTCAAAGTAGCTTCCTTCTACGGGTTCGGTTTGAAAGAAGCCTTCACTGCTGAATAGTGCATAGAGATAATCATAGACACCCTGTTTGAGGAGGAGCTTGCCTCGGTATTCGCTGCGTGTCTCATCATAGATGAGCAGGCAACGGGGATCAGGGTACCAGCGCATAAACCCCCCCACTACATAAAGGGGATAAGGATAAGGCGTACTGGCTCGCAAGCGAAACTCCACCCAGAAGTATTCGCCTTGTGTGGCAGAGGCTTCATCTCGTCCCAACCAGTAGCGCGTCGTATCCGCAAAACCTTCTCGTAGTTGGATAAAAAATCTTCCGTTGAGGTCTAATGTAGTAGTATAAGCGAGGCCAGCTCGTGGGTCCTCTGGCAGTAGTTTTACCACGATGCCGCTATCAGACCAAAGCACCCTTTCTATCTGGAAACTGCGGCGCCGCAGCACCGAACGCAAATCCAACATCCGAAATTCCACCCCTGCTGGAATATCCAGTCCATTTTGAAAGCGATATTCTAAGTGGTCGCTCTGGAGGAAGGTAGGACGCAGCCTAGAACGGGCATTATCCCAGCGCCCATTTTGAAGAAGCATGCACTGGAATTCTTGATAATTCATAGAGGAAGCCAAACTGCCCGGGTAAAGTGAAAAGGCTACTGTTTGTACGCTTTGACGCTTGCTTGTGATGACTTGCTGACTGCGGTCTGGGATAATCCGTACAAGATTCTCCACTACATAAAATCGGCAGCGCAGAACTACTTGACGAGGATCATTCTCTCGCAGTACTTCTATCACGTATAGCCCACTGCGCCGAAAGTGATTGAGAAGCCTGTATCGGTAATGCACATAAGGTATGCGGGTACCTTGTGAAGGCAAAATATCGGTAATACGGTCGCTCAAAAAAGCAGGCCAGTATTCGGTGATAGGCATAGAGGAAGGCTCCCAACTGGCATCGCAGAGCTGTATCCGCACCCAAAAATCCTCGGGCATTCCTGTATTCACTTCATCAAACTCTAAGGTGAGATAGTTATGCTCTCCCAGCCCCAGAAAGGGATAGCTTAGGGTATTTTCTCCCCGATAGAACTGCAGCGTATAGATAGCAGGGTCAAAGATTCCCTCTACCAACGGCAAAAGCAGCCATAGATATCCCATATCAAGCTGGTGTAGGATGAGTTTCTATGGGTGATGCCGAGGGCATCAGGGCATCTAATAATAGGCGATCACTGCGCAGGTGGGGATATTTATTTTGCCCACCGAGTTTGCCCTGAGCTTCCATCCACTGATAACCTGCATTTATGGGGAGGCGATAGAGACGCGGGGCGACTAAAATTTCCCCTCGCCGCAGGTCATCGTAATAAGGGTTGAGCTTACGCAGAGTCGTATCTAATATCTCTTGGAACTGCTGCCAACTTTCAGGCTCTTGTAATACTTCCAACATCCATTCGTGGCAGGGGGCGCCTGGCCCTAAGTAGGGCCCCACGGTGTATTCATGAATACGGGCTCCGGTAGCCCGAGCAGCAGCTTGTAAAGCTTTTTCTACTTCTGCTTCAATCACATGCTCTCCAAAAGCACTAAGATGATTCTTTACGCGACCCACGACTTGGACGCGATAGGGGTTTGTAGAGGTGAAACGCACTACGTCGCCTATGGCATAGGCCCAGAGTCCCGCATTAGTGGTGATGAGCATCGCATAAGGGCGCCCCACCTGAACTTCCTCTAATGGCAGGCGAGAAGGATTGGATTTCTGAGCTTCTTCTAAAGGAATGAACTCATAGAATATCCCATTATCGGTGAGGAGTCTGAGACCTTCTTCTCGGCTTTCCGTATCTTGAAAAGCAAAGAATCCCTCTGAAGCAGGAAAAGTCTCTATCAAATCTACGCCAGGCAGTAGGGCTTGGATTCGCTCTTCGTATAGACGGAAATCTACGCCTCCATGTACATATACTTGCAGGTGGTGCCAGAGCTGAGTAGCCTTTTGCTGGAAGCGGCTTTCCAAGAGGAGGAGCATTTGCTCTATCCAGGGGGGTATGCCTGAGAGAAGCCGAAGGTCCTGCTGGGCGGCTTCTTGAATAACAGCTTCTACTTTTTCCTGCCAGTTTTCTATGCAGTTAGTGGTCCAGGAGGGGAGCCGTTGGCTGCGCAAGTAGGAAGGCACCCAGTGATGTACGATTCCCGAAAGCCTGCCATATAAAGCCCCTCCGGGTGTGCGCTCTAATTGAGGCGTCCCTGAGAGAAAAAGCCATTTCCCCGAGATAAATCCAGTCTTACCCGTACGGGCTACATACAGAAGGAGCGTATCCCGAGCGCCGCGAATGTGCGTAGGCATACTCTCGCGGGTGATTGGAAGATACTTGGCGCCCGCCGTAGTGCCAGAAGTTTTCGCAAAATACCATACCTTTCCGCGCCATGTGATATTTGGCTCTCCTTGCCAAGCCCGGTGAAGGTATCTCTCATAGAGTTCCTCATAAGTGTAAATCGGCACAGCCTGACGGAACTCTTCATAGGTGCGCACTTCGGAGAGGCGATGATCCCTGCCAAAGGCTGTCTGGTATCCTACTCGGCACAAGTACTGAAATAGCTGTCTCTGGTGAGCTACGGCATGCTTTTCTCTTTGAGCGTACCAGTGCTTGCGCCAGGTCGCCCAGTGCTTTGCTATCCACTGTTTCACCTGTCTAAGTTAGGGATTTATTTTTGCGGGCATGCGTAGGGGGTATTTAGCAGGACTTCTGTGGGTCATAGTCGGATGGGCACAAGAGGAACTTCTGCGGGAAGCAGAAATCTATCAGCAGCAACGGCGATATTCTCAAGCCTTGGCGGCTTATGAGTCTGTACTCCGACATGCCCATGCCACTGACATCCAAAAGCTCCAAGCCTATGTGGGTGGCGCTACTTGTTTGCGCTACCTGCAAGACCTGCCGCAGTGGGGCAAATGGCTCTCCGAAGGCAAGCGTCTCGCTCAAAGCTTACGGGATACCCTTAGTCAAGCACAGCTACTTACGCTGGAGGGGGAATATCATCGGATGCGCCGAGATTTTTCCGCTGCTGTTCAAGCTCACCAGCAAGCCGCCCTTCTCTACGAGAAAAAAGAAGGCAAGCAGAGTCTCTCTTACGCTCATGCGCTCCATCGCTTGGGGAACTCTCATTTTCTGGCAGGTAGCTATGGAGAAGCAGAAAAATGTCTCACTGAGACGAGCCTCCTCTATAACAGGCTGTTAGAGAAAAATCACCCCGATAGGGCTATTCTTTCCAGAGACATGGCTCGGGTCTATACAGCTCAGGGTAGGCACAAAGAAGCAGAAAAAATCTACGCTGACTTGCGCAAGGCCATGGAGAGAAGCGAAGGAGGTAGCGCAGTGGATTATGGATTACTTCTTCGGGACATAGCGAAGTTCTATGAGGCACAGGGGAAAAATCCAGAAGCAGAAGGGGCATATGCAGAGGCTCGCGCATATCTCCTTCGGTCTTTAGGTCCTACTCACCCTGCATATCTCCAGCTTCTGAGAGATATGGGAGATTTCTATAGGAAACAGCGAAAGATGCCTCAAGTAGAGCATACTTATCAAGAGATGCGTCAAGTTGCGGAGAAGCTCTTTGGAAAGATTAGCCCTGACTATGTAGATGCACTGCATGAAATAGCCCAAATCCGAGTGGAACGGGGGTATTATCGGGAAGCCGAGCGGTTGTACCGAGAGACGCGCAGAGTCCTACCTAACCTCTACGGCAACGATCATCCTGCCATGGCACTCTGTCTCAACAACCTTGCGACCGTTCTTCATAAGCAGGGGCGTTATGCCGAGGCAGAACCCCTCTATCTTCAAGCAGCTCATATTTATGAGAAACAGGTAGGCGAAGAGCACCCCGAATACCTCTCCACGATGACAAATCTCGCAGCACTTTATGCAGAAATGGGGATTTATCCCCAAGCGGAGAGGATATACAATCAAGTCTTGACGGTTCGTGAGAAACGAGCAGAAAAGCAGACGGTTTCGTATACTATTCTCTTAGGTAACATCGCTAACTTGTACCAGCTTCAAAAGCGCTACTTGGAGGCTGAGAGGCTCTACAAGGAAGCCCTTGCGCTCAAGGAGAGACTATTAGGCAAAGAGCATGTAGATTATGTAGCCACTCTGCAGAATTTAGCGCTTTTGTATCAGGCTCAACGGCAGTATAAGCTGGCTGAATCGCTTCTGCTGCAAGCGGTTTCTCTCTACCGAAAACTACAAGGCGAACGCAGCCGAGATTTGGTAGTAACAGCGGGCAACTTAGCTGCTTGTTATCGCCTTCAAGAAAAACATGGCTCAGCAGACTCCTTGTACAGAGAGGTATTTCGTCTCGCTAAGACTAACTTAGGCGAAGAGCATCCTTATTATTTAGGGCTCATAGGCGGTTTATGCCAGCTCAGGGTGGGGCAGAGGCGTTTCCGAGAGGCTGATTCGCTCTGGAAGGAGGGTATAGCTCGGGCATTTCGGCGTATTCGGCGGGAGTTTGGTATTCTACCCCAAGTCTATAGGGAACAGCTCGTGGAAAATACCCTGCTGCCTTACTTCACGGACTTTGAGCGGTACGTCGCTCTTTATCGCAAGGAAGTACCAGAGATGGTAGAGCTGGGGTATCGGGTGGCACGCAGCATGAAAGGACTGGTGCTCTCTTCGGCAGAGGGGGTGCGCTATTGGATAGAAGCCTCCAAAGACTCTATGTTTCTGCGGCTTTATCACGAATGGAGAGAGCTGGGAGAAGAATACGCTTTTTTTCTCCTTCAGGGAAAGACAGAAGCATCTGATTCGGTATGGCAAAGAGCAGTCGCTATTGAGAGAAAAATCTTAGAAAAGCTCCCCTCTATTGAGGACTTTCTACCTAATCCAGAAGTAGAGGCAACTTTTCCCCCGCTCAGGCCGGAGGAGATGGTGGTGGAAGTACTGCGGGTAGAAGTCGGTGATTCTATCCTCTATCTATACTACCTCCTCTATCCAGAAAAGCATCATCCGCGGCTCACCCTACAGATACTACCTGTGAATACTCGGTGGGAGAAACAGATGCAGCAAGCATATGCCATTTTATGTTATCAACCTACTTCCCGTCCCACGGGTGTGAGTTATGAGGGCATGTGGAAGTTTATAGACACGCTCATTCCAGTTCATGTGAAGAGAGTGTATTTCGCACCGGATGGTATCTATTACAAAGTAAATATCGTCTCGTTATATGATGTCGTGCGCAAAGGGTATGTACTGGATCGGTATCAAGTGCAATATGTAGCTACAAGCCGAAGGTTGCTACGGCGAAAAGTGGGTGTCCAATCGGGAAAAGCTGCTGTAATAGGAGGGCCTAACTTCTATGGAGTGGATACCGTATTTCTACAGCTTGCTAAGATAGAGCGGCTTTTTCCTCAGGGTATCCCGGTGCTGCCTGGGGCTAAGGCCGAAGCTATCGCTATCGCCAAGCTCATAGGCGTTTCGCCGATTACTGATGATCAAGCGAACGAAGCCTACCTCAAGCGGTTGCGTGCCCCCGAAGTGCTTCATATCGCCACGCATGGGTACTATTATGAGGGGACTGGGTCGCCTCTGGTACGGGGAGGCCTACTGCTGGCACAAGCGGCAGTATGGGATAGCATTTTTGTAGATTTAGATATAGAAGATGGCAAGCTAACCGCTCAGGAAGCCGCCACGATGAATCTACAGGGTACGCAGCTGGTCGTATTGTCGGCTTGTGAGTCGGGTCTGGGCGAAATCAAAGGAGAAGGTCTCTACGGATTGCAACGAGCATTCTTAGAAGCAGGGGCGGTCTGTGTGATTAGCGCTCTGTGGCGGATTGATGATGCGGCTACGCAGGAGCTAATGCGAAACTTCTATCAATACTGGTGGCCCCGACGCGCCCAGGTCTCGGTGGCGCAAGCCTTCCATGAGGTTATTCAAGCATTCCGCAAAGAATACCCTCATGTGTATTATTGGGGCGCATTCATTCTGATGCAGTAAGCTGACTCAAGGAGACAAAATACGGCTTCTACCTACGCAGCCTATGTGTAGTAGTAATAGGGCCTTCCTCGTCGGGAAAGGCTACTCCAAGGGAAATAGCTTCTCCTATTTTAGGGGGCTTAGGAGGGGCTGACAGGAGATTGAAGGGGAGGGTGGGCGGCAAGTTCCGAAAGCAAGAAAGGCACTTCCTCTATGGAACGGAAAGTGCGCCAAGCACGAGCAGCGAGAGGATGGGTATTTTCACATAACCAGGTGGCTCCGGTGCGAACTATGCCTTCTTCTCCATAGGGCTTCCCCAGAGAAATCAAGACTCGGCTGCGCATTAGGTACAACTCTTCTTCTATCCAAGGTAGTCCTAAGTATAGCTTTATCTGCTCTGGGAATCGGGTAGCGGCACTACGCAGAGGGGTTACTTTTTGAGGGGTGCCCAGGACGAAGATTGTATGGGTTTTGAGGGCTAAGAGTTCTGCCAAATGAGCACCTAATACCGCTGCGTCTTGGTGGAGATATAGGCTCACCGTGTGAGGTTCGGGACTGCTGGGCTCTGAGGCATAAGGTGGCAGAGAATGGGGATAGGTTTCCACCCACTGGAGGGGGTATTTGCGTTTCCAGCGGGGAAGCCAGCCCTGTACCCAGGGCAGAGAGAAGGTATAAATACTCTCAGGGACGAAGCCTTCTTCGCTCCATAGATTCTCTAAGAGGAGGCGCATGCGGCGGGGGCGCCATGCCCCTAAAAATCCTATATGCCGTCGTTGGGCATTCTGCACTATAAGGACATAGCTCGGTTTGCTACGGCTCCACTGCGGATTCCAACTCACACTCCAGATAAAGTCCTCTCGGGAAAAGCGATGTAGAAGCAAGTGATATAGCTCACCTATGGCTTCATAGTGGGTGGTTTCTTCGGTAGGAAGGCACCAGAGGATGGATTTCATGCAGAGAGGGAATAAGCTCGCCGGCGAGCGATCGCCAAGCCTTCCCAAATCGCGCTCTGCAGGCTGCTGGAGTCTACTTCTGCACTCCCTACTTTGTCATAAGCTACGCCATGATCGGGCGCAGTTCGTACAAAAGACAACCCCGCTGAGTATTGGAATCCCTCCCATCCTGCGAGGATTTTGAAGGGAATCAGTCCCTGGTCATGATATAAGGCTAAAACCGCATCCGTATCTCGGTAGAGCCTGCCTGCAAAGAAGCCGTCCGGCGAAAACGGACCACTAATGTAATAGCCCTTTCGCCAGAAGTCTGTCAATAATGGTGCGAGAATCTCTTTTTCCTCCGTTCCGATTAGGCCGCTATCGCCAGCGTGGGGGTTGAGCCCTAAGACAGCGATCCGAGGCGAAGCAACAGCAAAATCTTCTCTCAAACTGCGATTTAAGGTTTCTATGGCCCAGCGTAGGGCTTCGGTGTGGATATGTTCATGTACTGCGCGCAGGGGTATATGCTCTGTTAGCACGGCTATGCGAAGGTTCTCGCTCACCATCATCATGAGGGGGGGAGTGGGCGATGCAGCGCGCAGATATTCGGTGTGGCCTCGATAGGGAAACTCCGTCTCGTGGAAAAAAGTAGATTTATCCACAGGCAGTGTAACTAAAACGGAGAGATTCCCACTTTGGGCTGCTTGAACGCTGGCGCGAAAAGCCTCCCGTGCCAAATAGCCGCCTTCACCCGAAGGCTTACCCAGCGTGAAGTCTGCCTGAGCCGTACATTCTATGAGGTTAATCTTTTGGGGTTCAGCTTCCGTAGGAGACTTGATGAGATGATAACGCAGCGTAGATATCCCACAAAACCCGCGCCAGCGCTCTATTATTCGCCTATGCCCGAAGATGATGGGTATGAAGGACTCCTGCCATCCTTCTTGGGCGAGGAACTGAAGCAGGAGTTGAGGACCGATGCCGCCTGGCTCTCCTATGGAAAAACCTACTCGGGGAAGATTAGCTGCCGAAGAGCCGTTCTCCATGCCGCATCAGGAATGCTACGGTCAGGCGGACGCCCACTCCAGAAGCATGTTTAATTTGGTAGCTGCGGGGAAAGCCTCGTTCAGGTGGAGTGGGTTTATTGAGGTAGGCAGTGCCGGCAATATCCACATGAGCCCAAGGATAACGCACGAAGTACTCTAAGAACTTTGCGGCGGTGATAGCTCCTGCTTCGCGCCCGGCAGAGTTCTTGATAGCAGCAATATCGCTGCGAATCATGTACCCATACTCTTCCCACAGAGGAAACTCCACCAGTCTTTCATAAGTGTGCCATCCAGCTTCTATGAGGGCATCCCGAATAGCCGGTCCGGCATTAGTGAAGAAGACGGAAGCATGATGACCCACGGCTAAGGCAGCTGCCCCAGTCAGCGTGGCAAAATCTAACACGAAAGCAGGATTATATCGCCGAGCATATACCAGCGCATCCGCTAAAATCAAGCGCCCTTCTGCATCCGTATTGCGGATTTCCACGGGAGTTCCATCGGATATATGAATGATGTCGTTGGGGGTGTAGGCATTTTCGCCAGGGCGATTATCAGTGGCAGGGATAAGCGCTATCATGTGGAAGGGGAGTTTGAGGAGCGAAATCGCTCGGAGTGCCCCTATTACGGCGGCTGCACCAGCCATGTCGGCTTTCATATAATCCATGCTATCTTGGGTGGGCTTGAGACTTAGCCCCCCTGTGTCAAATACTAACCCTTTTCCTACCAAAACAATCGGACGGGAGTTGATAGACTGTGCTGGGCGGTACTCTGCGATAGTGAAAGTAGGCGGGTTTAGGCTGCCTCTATTGACAGCTAAAAGCCCTCCCATTTTCTCGGCTTCTATGCGCTTTTTGTCCCATATCTCTACAGAGAAGCCGACTTGCTTCCCAGTCTCTGCGATCCGACGAGCCAACTCTTCAGCAGTAAGCACATTGGGCGGTTCATTCACCCAATCTCGGGCCGTATTGACACTTTCCCCGATGATCATTCCCCGACGCACTGCTTCTTGTGCCGCTGAAGAGGGCGCATAAATCTGTACTTTCTCTACCACTACATACGGCTCTACTGCATACTTATTGAAGCGGTAGAGGCTCATGTGGGCAAACTCCCCCAGCGTCTGATAGTAGTCGGAGAGTTCTTCGGGACCTTGAGTGGAGATCCATACGAGTTGTACTTCGCGCCAGCCGACCTCTTCGGCTTTGCGCATTCCGTAGAAAATCCCACGGCGTAGCCCTTCCAGACTTTCTTCTGGGGGACGAACTTGAATCCACCTGCGCTGACCATCTACAAAAAAAGCCAGCTTAGTGCCTAGAGGAAACTGCGCCGCAGAAACTCCCCACTGACTAAGTGTCTCATTCCAAGCTTTTTCGGTCAGCTTGGGAGAGACTATCCAAATGATGGGTATTTCAGGTCTGAGAGTCTGGATAATCCCTACTTCCATCCTCGCAAAGATAGGAAGCCAGTTACCTTTACAGAGTGTGGGACGCCCTCATAGTAGGAGGAGGAATAAGCGGTGTATATGCAGCATATCTCCTACGAGAGAAAGGCTATAGAGTATTAGTGTTAGAGGCACAATCGCGGTTGGGTGGCAGGTTATATACGGTCTATACGCCGGAGGGTTGGCCTGTGGATTTGGGGGGGCAGTGGGTGGGTCCGCAGCAAACGCATCTCTTACGCCTTATAGAGAAGTTAGGTTTGGGTTTTTATCCCACGCCGATGCAGGGAGACCATTTGCTTGTGCTTCCCGAGGGTGGGATACAGCGCTATAAGGGTAGTATTCCTAAGCTGCCATGGCTGGCCTTGGTGGATTTAGGGTGGGGGCTTCATCGCTTCCGTGCCAAAATGAAAGCCGTACATCCTCAGGCGCCTTGGCATATCACTGAGCCGACCTGGGAAGCGATTACATTAGCCGAGTGGAGCCGAAGCCAATTTCGTACTATACTGGCTCGGGAACTCTTCAATACGGGGATGGCTACGGTGCTTGGCTGTGAGCCTGAAGAAGTCTCTCTTTGGCATGCTCTATTCTATGCACGCAGTGCAGGGAGTTTAGAGGCATTGATTGAGACGGAGGGCGGCGCCCAAGCTTACAAAATCACTCCCGGCGCATCTGTGCTCGTGGAGACCTTGGCTCAGTTTGTTCCGTATCAGATAGACCAGCCCGTCATCCAAATAACCTACTGCCCAGATAAAGTAGAAGTGCGCACGCTCCGAGGTGATACTTTTCAGGCGCGGTGGGCTATCATAGCTATACCTCCAGCCATGACAGCGAGAATTCACTGGAGTCCTCCCCTTCCCCCTCTGTATCAGCAGCTGGGGCAGCGCATGCCCATGGGGGCAATAACGAAAGTAGTGGCTTTTTACGAAAGGCCATTTTGGCGGGATAAAGGCTACAGCGGACATGTGGTCAAGCTCGCAGGCGCTCTTCGCACTCTATTTGATACTTCGCCCCCAAATGCTACTTACGGGCAGCTCACAGGATTTGGTGTGGGAGCGCTCGCCAGAGCATTACTCACCGTTTCTCCCGAAGCACGCACCGACCATTATCAACAAGAGCTCACAAAACTATGGGGTACGCCTCCTCAGCGCCTCTATGTTCAAGCCTGGAGTGGAGAACCTTTCATCGGTGGAGGATATGGGGGGTACTTTCCCCCAGGGGGGTGGAGATTTTGTGGACAAGTTCTAAGAAAACCCCTACCGCCTCTTTACTGGGCAGGGACGGAACGCTCGCCTGCTTGGATGGGCTACATAGAGGGAGCACTTATCGCCGCTCAGAATGCCGTAGAAAATTATACTAAGTATTAGGATAGCTGAGGGGACAACATAGTTGCGGGAACGCTTATGTCTCAGTAACTTTGTAGAGTGATGATAAGCGAGTACTTGAAGCAGAGTTGGCATCTCTCGGAAGCAGGTCTGCTGAGGGAAGCGTTGTCGCCTATTCATATTGGTTTAGGCATTCATCCCAATAGCCCAGAGCTTTGGTATGAGAAGTACCGGTTATTGCGTCGCCTGAATGACCCCGAAGCCTACAAAGCTCTTATGGAATGTCGCAGAGTAGCCCCTGATTATTTGCCCGCCCTTCAATCTCAGTATGAGGAGCTAGTGCGCATGAACCGATTGAAAGAGGCCTATCAGCTTCTGCAAGAGCTGCTCCAAAAAGATGAGATGAATCCTCGCTGGTGGGCGCACAAGGCTTTTTGGGCTATGCATTTCGGTGATTTGGAGGCAGCGGAAGAAGCGATTCAGAAGGCGAGCGAGCTTCCCACCCAAACCCCTGAGATTTTGTACTACCAGGCCCTTTTCTTAGCGCGTCTTGGGAGACAGAAGGAAGCCAGTGCCCTCTTAGAGAAGTGTGTCCAACAAGAGCCTCAACTTCTCAAAGACATAGCCGAAGAGCCTATTCTGCAGGCCTTGATGCTTTCATCCAAATAGGCGCATGCGCCGCTCCCGATAGAGGCTCTGGAGCATGCCTATTCCCCATGCTACCGCTATCCAGGAAGAGCCCCCGTAACTAATAAATACCAGCGGTATCCCGACTACAGGAAAAAATCCCACAATCATACTCACATCTATCACCCAGTGTATCCAAAGCACGCCCGCTAAAGCATAGCCGTAGTACAAGGTGAAATCGCTGTTGGAGTTTTCAGCGAGGTGGGCTATTCGCAGAAGGAAAACCGCATATAGTCCGAGAAACAGAGCCGAGCCAAGCCATCCCCATTCCTCGGCTATGCCGCAGAAAGCGAAGTCTGTATGCCGCTGGGGAATGAAGTCTAACTTGCTTTGAAGTCCTTTTCCGTAGCCTTTGCCAGAGAACCCTCCAGCAACGACGGCTAAGCGGGCTTGGATGGTATTCCAGCCTGCGCCCAGAGGATCACTATAGGGGTCTAATAAGGCTTGCACCCGCTGTTTCTGGTGGGGAGCCAAGACATATCGGTAAAGAGTACCCGCTCCAGCAAGCCAGAGGATCAGCCCGCCTATGATAAGAAGGTGTAGAAGGAGTTTTTGCCGTCGGAATAGAAGAAGGTAAGACGCAGTGCCAACTAACCCGATCCCCAGAGCAAGATAATACCACGGCATGAGCAAGGTCAGAAAGGCTAATACCCCTAAGGCGAGAGGTATTACGATAACCCATGCGGCAAGTCCGCCTCGGTAGCATCCTGCCAACAAACCTGCATAGGTGAGGGTGGTGCCTGTATCTTTCTGAAGGAGGGTAAGCAGAGCGGGTAAGAAGATGATAACCAAAGCCCCTGCCGCTTCTCGGAGACGGCTCCAGCGAAAATCGTAGCGGCTCATGAAAGCAGCTAAGGTTAGAGCGGTAGCGACTTTCATGAACTCTGAGGGTTGGAAACGGAAACCGCCGATTTCCAGCCAGGCACGGGCGCCCTTCACTTCGCGGGCGATAAGAGCCGTAAGCAGCATGATTCCTATGCCGCTGGCGTAGAGCAAATAACTCAGATAGCGCCAGAGTTGCCCTTCGGTCAAGGATGCCACGATCATCACCCCTATCGCCAACAGAGCCCAAGCTGTTTGTCGCACATAAGCGTACTTCCAGCCAAAGGGCGGGAAACCTTCTATGGAGTAGAGATTGGCGATACCTATGCTCATAATCAGCAGCACTATGGCGTAGAGCCATCCGTCAGCCGCGGTTCTCTCCATGATTAGTAGGGTATAGTTTGGAGGAGAGCTTGGATGAAGGTATCGGTGCGTATTCCTTCAGCCAGGGCCGTGTAGGATAAGATGACTCTATGTCGCAGTACGGGCAAGGCTATTGCTTTGATGTCTTCGGGGTGGACTACGGAGCGTCCTTCCAGAAGGGCGCGGGCTCGGGCCGCTCTGTGAAGAGCTAGACCAGCCCGAGGTGAAGCACCATATGCAATTTTTTCTTGCCATTCTTTCAAGCCTACACGAACCGGTTCTCGGGTAGCCCGCACGAGATTCACGATGTATTTCTCTAAACGCGGATGCACCTCTATGGTTCGGGCTTTTTTCTGATACTCCAAGACTTGCTCAGCGGTGATGAGGGGAGGGGGCAGGGTAGGATAGAGACTGCGTGCCCATCGATTCAGGATTTCCTCTTCTTCTGACTCGCTGGGATAGCTCACTTCTACCCGAAAAAGAAACCGGTCTATCTGGGCTTCAGGAAGGGCGTAAGTGCCTTCTTGTTCTATGGGATTTTGGGTGGCTAAGACCCAGAAAGGACGAGGTAAAGGATAGGTGGTGTCTCCTAAGGTAACTTGTCCTTCCTGCATGCTCTCGAGTAAGGCACTTTGCACTTTGGCGGGAGCGCGATTGATTTCGTCGGCGAGGAGCACCTGAGTGAAAATAGGCCCTTTGCGTACGGAAAAGCGCCCAGGTCCTTCATACACTACCCCTCCCAGTAGATCAGAAGGTAGCATATCGGGCGTAAATTGTACTCGGCGAAACTCTAATCCAGAGAGGCGGGCTATTACACTGGCCATGAGGGTTTTGGCGATGCCAGGAACCCCTTCTAAAAGGACATGACCTTCGGCGATAAGTGCTATCCAAAGCTGTTCCAAAGGCTCCCGCTGTCCTACCACGACCTGTTGGGCTGCCCTCAGCCAATCTTCCCGAAGCGGCACGGGCAAATATGTTTATTTTGCGGATACATGCGCTTGCTGCAGGCTTTTCCCCTCGTCGGCATCTTGTGGGCTACCCATAACTTAGCAGGGCAGATTACTTACGATTATCTGGGTCCTAATCGTTACCGCGTCGCTATCACGACTTACACTGACTCAGCGGCAGCGGGAGTAGACCGATGCACAGCCGATTTGGAGGTGTGGAGTGTCATTGGCACTACTCGCACCTTAGTCAATGTATATCGCAATATACCCCGCAGTAATGGTCCTTCGGGTTCCAGCTGTGCGGCGCCAGCGCGTTTAGGAGTTAATCTCCGACCCCGCGTCAAGAAGAACTTCTACATAGTGGAAATCACTCTGCCTGGGCCGGGGAGTTATGAGCTGCGCTATACGGACTTCGCCCGAGTGGAAAATGTGAGAAATATGAGCAATTCGGGTGCGGTCTCCTTCTACATAGAAACTATCCTCAACAATAACCCCTTCATCGGTATCAATCGCTCTCCCCTTCTACTCAACGATCCCATAGATGATGCTTGCACGAATCGCCTCTGGACCCATAATCCCGGGGCTTATGATCCAGATGGAGACTCTTTAGTTTTTAGCTTGATTCCCTGTCAGCAATATGACCCCACCTTCATGCAAAATCCCGTACCTGTGCCCAACTACCGCTACCCCAGCGCTTTCGGAGGAACCTTTACCATAGATCGGCAGACAGGGCTTCTACGCTGGAATACCCCCCAACAGGTAGGCGTCTATAATGTAGCTATCCTTATAGAAGAATACCGTCGCGGTCGCAAAATCGGCCATGTGATTCGGGACATGGCGATTTTTGTCTATCCCTGCCAAAATAATCCCCCTGTTATAGAAGTTTCAGCCGAGACCTGCGTCGTAGCGGGAAGTCGGCTGCGCTTCACGGCTACGGCTTACGACCCCGATCGCCGAGACAGCCTCTACTTCTACCTAAATAACGGTGGAATAGGGAATAACGGACCATTCCAAGTCCAGCCCAGCCCTGCTACTATTGTGCCTTCCGTCTTTCCTATCACTGCTTTTCTTCCCCCACAGGCCCAAGCCACCGTAACTTGGCAGACCCTGTGCGAGCATGTACGCTCCCAACCCTACCAGATAGACTGGTATGCCCACGATAACCTCTCTTACCGACCACCTTTGGCTGCTAATGCTATCACTCGGATTTATGTGATACCCCCTGCTCCTACTCGGATCTCCGCTAATGTAGGGCCTCGGCAAATCACCCTCACTTGGTCCCCCGCCGCTTGTGTGCCAGATAACTATCTCATTTATCGTTCTACTTCTGCGCAGCCTTATCCCGATACGCCTTGCTGTCGGGCGCCTCTCTCTGGTTATACCCTCATAGCGGTGGTGCGGGGTACAGATACCACCTTTGTAGATAGAGACTTAGAGTTCAATCCCCGTTATTGTTATCGCATACGAGCGCGCTTGCGGGGGGTACTGAGCTGTCCTTCACCCGAGGTTTGTGTAGAATTTCCTCTCAATTTTCCTGTCATGCTTCAGGATAGCATTCACACGACTGCCTCGCAAAATGGGGTTATTCTCGTAAGCTGGCACCCCCCACTGGTCTTGGATAGCATATTTTTTCCACCTCCTTATCGCTACACTTTGGAACGGGCGGTTGGCATGGCAGGCACTGGTTTCAGTGTGGTAGCCTCGGACCTGAGCGGGACTCGGTATGTGGATGCCGCCCCCAACTTAGCCACAAGCCAAAATCCTTACCGCTATCGCGTGCGACTCAAAGACGGCTCAAACCGAGAGATAGCAGTCAGCAATATCGCCACCAGCTTATTTTTGACCTTAGAACCCAGGGATCGCGCTATGTTGCTGCGTTGGGAACAGAACGTTCCCTGGACGAATGATACCTTCTATATCTTCCGAGCGGACCCGCCTCAGCCGGGTACTTTTCGTTTGGTGGCACGGATACCCGCTCGTGTCTCAGGCCGAGCCACCTTCTCTTATTTAGACGCAGGTCTTACGAATGACCAAACCTACTGCTACTATGTGTTATCTCGGGGCTCTTATTACACCCCAGGAGTACCCGAAGGGTTTGAAAACGCCTCCAACAAAGCCTGTGCTGAGCCTAGAGATACTGTACCTCCTTGCTTGCCTGACCCGACTACTTATCGGATAGAGTTTGATTGCGAAATGCATACAGTCTCCTTTTCTTGGCTGCCTCCCGACACTACATGTGGAGGGGACGTCGGCAGCTATGGCATTTACATAGCGCAGGAACCTATAGGACCTTACAGGCTCATCACCTATGTGCGAGAACCTGAACGCACTTTCACTTGGCGAGGACCAGGCACTATTCTTTTCTGTTTCGCCTTCACTGCTCGGGATACTGTGGGCAATGAAAGCCGCTTAGGTCCTCCTATCTGCTTAGATAACTGTCCCGTCATCATGGTGCCTAACACCTTCACCCCCAACGCAGACGGTATCAACGATGTATTCCGCCCCTTTATTTACCGCAACATCCGAAGAGTGCGCTGCTGGATTTATGACCGATGGGGACTTCTCGTCAGCTTTAGTGAAAATATAGACCTGCTCTGGGATGGCACGAAAAATGGTCAGCCTATGCCAGAGGGCACCTACTTCTATGTATTAGAGGCTGAGCTGGACACGCGTGAGCCCCGTCTCTACCGAAAAGCCGGTTCTATCACCCTTCTGCGATAAATATGTTTTCGGGCATCGTAGAGGCATTAGGAACGGTGCAGGCGATAGAGAAGATGGAGCGAGCCAGACGCCTGTGGATTCATGCACCTTTCGTGGAGGAGATTACGCTGGGCAGCAGTATTGCTCATAACGGAGCTTGTCTCACGGTTGTCGCAGTCAAACATCGGTTCTACTGCGTGGAAGTGGTAGAAGAGACGCTGCAGCGCACTAACTTAGGCAAGCTCCAAGTAGGCGACATAGTGAATGTAGAGCGTAGCTTACCCCTTGGTGCTCGGGTAGAAGGGCACCTCGTACAGGGGCACATAGATACTACCTTGGAAGTTATAGAGGTGGAAAAGGTAGGGGAAGATAGCTACTACTTCACCTTTGAGCTACCAGAGTCGTGGTCTCATTTAGTAGTGGAGAAAGGCTCTATTGCCTTAGATGGGGTGAGCTTGACAGTAGCCAGTGTGCAAAAAGGAGCTTTTCGCGTAGCAATCATCCCATGGACTTACACGCATACCACTTTTTCTCGACTGCGCAAAGGCATGCGAGTTAATGTAGAGTTTGATATAATGGCCAAGTATCTATGGCAGTGGAGTCAGCGATACTTACCTCAAGAGGGCTCGGAGCGCAGCTAAAGCCGCATCATAGTTGGGCTCTTGGGCGATTTCGGGGACAAGTTCGCTATAGGTGATTTTCCCGGCGCTATCTATGACGAAAACCGCTCGTGCCAAAATCCCACGCAGTGCTCCCTCTGCGATAACTACTCCATACTTGACCATATCTCGGTAGCGGTAGTCCGAAGCCACCTCTATTCCTGCGACTTGATATGAATCGCAGTATCTCTTCTGAGCAAAAGGTAAATCCATGGACACTACGACGGCGCGGATTTGGTCACCTAAGGCACTGAGCGCTTCGTTGAATTTCTTAGCTTCATTAGCGCACACGGGGGTATCCAGAGAGGGAACAACGATGAGAATCTGAGGCTTTCCTAACGCCCCACCTACGAAAATCTCTTGATTCTCGCGATTTACCAAGCAGACTTGGGGGGCTGTTTGTCCTACTTGCAGGGGCGAGCCTGCAAGAGTAAGGGGACTTCCCTTGAGAGTAACGGTAGCTGCCATGCCCCGAAGTAAACGAAAAAAGCCAGAAGCATAAACGCTTCTGGCTGAGTGTGGGAATGAGTTGGGGCCGCTTATTTGATGCGGGTGATAGCCTCGCTCACATCATAGACGGGAGTTTTGCCTGCGGCAAGGAGAATACTACTTCCTACCGCCGAGCGATACCCCCCTGCGCAGTGTACGGCAATAGGCTTGCCTGCTGGCACTTCAGGAAGTTTTTCCCGTAGGTCCGCCAACCGAATATGCACCGACCCTGGG
>JANWZJ010000017.1 GCA_025054525.1 Bacteroidia bacterium
GACAGAAAGTGTATTCTGGAAAAGCCTCTTCCGTACCAAACCCGTAGAGGCTTATCAACAAGAAGCCCAAAAAAGCGCCCTCCGTCGTGCCTTAGGACGCTGGTCGTTGGTCTCCTTGGGTATCGGTGCTATCATTGGCGGGGGTATTTTCACGCTAACCGGCATCGCAGCTAAACTCTACGCAGGACCCGCACTGGCTATATCCTTCGTGATAGCTGGGGCGGCCTGCCTCTTAGCTGCTTTGGCATATGCTGAGTTTGCGAGTATCGTACCCGTGGAAGGCTCCGCTTACGCTTATTCTTACGCGACGGTGGGAGAACTGGTGGCTTGGATTATCGGCTGGAACTTGATTTTAGAGTACATGATGGGAGCCACTACAGTGGCAGTGGCGTGGAGCGGATACTTTGAAAAGCTCCTACACCTCTTTGGCATAGATTTGCCCTTCTGGCTGACTAATGACCCTTTCACAGCCGTCAAGAAGGCTAAAGCGATGGGCATAGAACCTCCTGCTTTCGCTGCCAATATTCCCGGCTTCATCATATCCTGGATTGTCACGGCGATTCTCCTGCGGGGCATTCAGGAGACCGCCTCTACCAATAATCTCATCGTCTTCATCAAGACCGGAGCAGTGCTCTTCGTGATACTCGTCGGGCTCTTCTTTGTCAATCCAGCGAACTGGAAGCCTTTCATTCCATCCGCAGAGCTGGATGCTGCAGGGAATGTGCATTATGGCTGGAGTGGTATATTCACGGCAGCCACGATAGTATTTTTCGCTTATATCGGGTTTGATGCAGTCTCCACCCAAGCAGGCGAAGCTATCAATCCTCGCCGGGATGTGCCTTTTGCGATAGTGGCTTCTTTACTCATCACGACGGCTTTATATATTGGCGTGTCTGTGGTGCTCACTGGTATGGTGCCCTATAAGGAGTTAGATGAGAGGGCGCCGGTAGCTTCAGCCTTTGCAGGTGCAGGCGTCGGTTGGGCTACCTATATCATCACCTTCGCAGCCGTAGCGGGGCTGATTTCAGTCATGATGGTCATGCTCTTAGGACAAACCCGCATATTTCTGGCTATGGCCAAGGATAAGCTGCTTCCACCCTCCATTTTCGGATATGTACATCCCCACCTCAAAACCCCTTCTCGTAGTACGCTCTTAGTAGGAACGATTATGTCTCTGACGGCTACCTTTATCCCCATAGCCAACGTCTCGGAACTCACGAGTCTGGGCACCCTTTTGGCTTTCACTTTGGTATCGCTTTCGGTTTTCATTCTGAGGGTGAAGCGTCCGGACTTGGAGCGTCCCTATCGGGTGCCACTTTGGCCGCTGGTATCGTTGGGCGGGGTAGCAGTGAATATCTTTCTCATGAGTCAGGCTCGCAAGGAGAACCTACGCGCCTTTGCGATCTGGGCAGTCATGGGATTGCTCGTATATTTCCTCTACAGCCGCAAACGAAGCCAACTCCAGCACCCTACATCCTCCTAACTTTGCGCCTCGTATGGATTCCCTTCTATGGCTCCCACTGGGGCTCGCAGGCATAGGACTGCTTTTCCTCCTGTGGCGGATTCGCTGGGTCTTAGCCCAGCCCTCTGGAGAAAACCGCATGCAAGCTATCTCCAACTATATCGCTCGCGGTGCCTTAGCCTTTCTCAAAGCAGAGTGGAAAGTCTTAGCGGTATTTGCGATAATCGTAGCTGTCCTCTTAGCTTATTCGGGTACGCTGAAGGCTCCCACAGGCGAAGCCCGTTCGCATCCCCTTATTGGACTTGCTTTCGTGGTCGGTGCATTCACTTCCGCGCTGGCAGGTTATATTGGGATGTCCATCGCCACTCAAGCGAATGTCCGCACGACCCAAGCCGCCCGTACTTCTCTGGCCCAAGCCTTTCGGATTGCTTTCCATGGCGGTTCAGTCATGGGGGTAGGCGTGGGTTCGCTGGCAGTGCTGGGGCTGGGTGGACTTTTCATCTTATTCTACTATCTCTTCACTGGCGCTGACCCCTTTCACCCAGAACTGCAAAAAGTCATAGAAGTCGTAACTGGATTTTCCTTAGGGGCGGAGAGTATTGCTCTTTTTGCTCGGGTAGGTGGTGGTATCTACACGAAAGCCGCCGATGTAGGGGCAGACTTAGTCGGCAAAATAGAAGCGGGCATTCCCGAGGATGACCCTCGTAATCCCGCCGTAATAGCCGATAATGTAGGCGACAACGTAGGAGATATTGCGGGTATGGGTGCGGACCTTTTTGGCTCGTATGTGGCGACCATCTTAGCGACGATGGTACTCGGCGCCGAAATGACCAAAAGCGCAGGCAGTTTAGGTCCTATTCTCCTACCGCTTCTGCTGGCAGGAGCTGGGCTTTTTTTCTCTATCGTCTCTACCTTTTTCGTTAGCACGAAAGACCAAGCAGGCCCTTCCGAAGTACAAAAAGCCCTCAACCTCGGAAACTGGGCGGCGATTATCCTGACTGTGTTGGCTTCGTATGCTTTGGTGCAGTGGATGCTCCCGCACGGCGCAGAACTGCGCGGAGAAAAAATCCAGCCTGTCCGAGTCTTCGGAGCAATTGGTATTGGACTGCTTGTTGGAGCGCTCATGAGTGTGCTTACGGAGTACTACACAGGCATGGGACGACGCCCTGTGTTCTCCATCGTAAGAAAGTCTCTGACTGGCCATGCTACCAACATCTTAGGGGGGTTAGCCGTGGGAATGGAATCCACAGCTTTGCCTATCGTTGTGATGGCGGTGGGTATCTTGGGCGCTTATGCACTGGCAGGGTTATATGGAGTAGCAATTGCAGCCACAGGTATGATGAGTACGACTGCGATGCAGCTTACGATTGATGCATTTGGTCCGATTGCAGATAATGCCGGGGGAATCGCCGAAATGAGCAGTTTACCCGAAGAAGTACGAGAGCGCACCGATGTTTTAGATGCTGTGGGAAATACCACTGCTGCCATGGGCAAGGGTTTTGCGATTGCTTCGGCAGCCCTCACCGCCTTAGCCTTGTTTGCTGCTTATGTGGGAACCGCTCGCATAGACGGCATAGACATCTATAAAGCCCCGGTTTTGGCAGGGCTCTTAGTGGGGGCGATGGTGCCTTTTCTCTTCTCTTCCTTGGCTATTTCTGCAGTGGGCAGAGCCGCTATGGAAATGGTCCAAGAGGTGCGTCGCCAGTTCCGAGAAATCCTCGGGCTCATGGAAGGAAAAGCCGAACCACAATATGAGCGCTGCGTCGCAATCTCCACACAAGCCGCCCTCAAAGAAATGATTCTACCCGGCGCCCTTGCGCTGATTATACCAGCCTTAGTCGGAATTTCCTTAGGGGCAGAAGTACTCGGTGGTTATATGGCGGGTGTAACAGCCAGTGGAGTGCTTCTGGGGCTTTTCCAGAGTAATGCTGGCGGCGCATGGGATAATGCCAAAAAATCTTTTGAAAAGGGCGTTAGCTTAGAGGGTCAGACCTACTATAAGAAGTCCGAGCCACATAAAGCAGCAGTTACAGGCGATACTGTAGGCGATCCTCTCAAAGATACTTCAGGCCCTTCTATGAATATCTTAGTCAAGCTCACAGGGATTGTAGCGCTGGTGCTGGCTCCTTTCTTATCAGCTTAGGACAAGGGAGAAAGTCTCCTAAGAAAAAGGCATCCAAAGGATTAGAGCTATCCCTACTTAGGCTTTTGGGGTGCGGAAGGCTACTGGTAAGAATAGAAACCTTGACCGGCTTTTTTGCCTGTGTGACCGGCAGCTACCTTCTGTGCTTGGAGCCACGAGGGGCGGAACCGAGGCGGCATCCATAACCCCCGCCATACCGCTTCTGTAACCGCATGATTGACATCAATCCCAATAAAGTCCATCAGCCGAAACGGCCCCATCCGAAAGCCTAATCCTTCCATGAGCCTATCTACCACCTCAGGCGAAACGTTGCCTTCTTCTACTAACCGAAGAGCTTCCACATAGTAGGGACGCGCCACCCTATTCACAATAAACCCCGGCAAATCCGGCGCTATAATTGGTACCTTTTCTATGGATCGTAGTATCTCTTGGCTTTCCTCTACTACCGCCGCCATAGTGAAAGGCGTGGGTATCACCTCCACCAGAGGCAACCGATAAGCAGGATTGAAGAAGTGCCAGCCTAAAAACCGCTCTCGGTAAGGTAAATCCTTAGCTAATCCCGTCACGGAAAGTGCGGAAGTATTGGTAGCTACTATAGTCTGAGCGGATATGTGAGGAGCTATCTCTTGAAGAACGGCTTGTTTTATGGCGAAATCTTCGGGTACAGCTTCTATGATTATCTCGTCTTTCACTTCCGGGAGTGCGCTATGGATGCTGAAACTGCCTTCAGGTAAAGTCGCAGAGAGTTCATGGAAGGCTTTTTGGCGGGCTGTTTCGTGAGGGTCGCATAGCATGACACGGTACCCTTTTTGAGCGAACGCTCGGGCAATCCCTTTGCCCATCGTACCCGCCCCCAAAATCCCCACCCTCTTATCGCGCATAAGCGAATGTAGCGAGTTTCCCTATATTTGAAGGCATGAAGCGGTATCTGGGATATGTGCTAGCACTGAGTAGATTACTCGCACAAGAAGGATGGTGCGGCTTTCAGGGATATGAAGAGATTCTCCTTCGCGAGAACCCTGAGATTCAGTTGCGCAAAGTACTTTTAGACCAAGCCCAATACTTCATTTCCCATCGCAAAGCTCAACAAGAAAATGTTCGGTGCATAACCTCTCACTATGTTATTCCTATGGTCGTACATGTGATTTACTCGGATGCCTCTAACATGATTCCTTTTGAGCGCGTATGGGGTCAAATGCTCAGAGTATTTGAAGACTTTCGCCGAGTACCTGAAACTCAAGGCTACTCTAACGCAGGTGTGGATTCGGAAATAGAGTTCTCATTAGCTACAAAAGACCCAAATGGTCGTCCCACCACAGGTGTAGTGTATTGGCGCCTGTATCAACCCCCACTCAACTGGAGTTCCCCCAACTTCTGCCGAGAAACCCAAGATGAAAGCATGAAAAGAGCCACTGGTTGGGACCCCTCCAAGTATCTCAACATATGGATCGTGCCTCGTCTATGCGTAGCCCCCTCCCAAGGTGCCAGCTGCACAAATTGTAATACGGTAGCCGGCTATGCTTACTTTCCGACGTCTCGTGCGGTGTTATTTGGAACGGTAATAGGAGCCGATTTCTTCTGGGGCTCAGGCCAACCGAGATCCGATAGGACCTTAGTACATGAGTTAGGGCATAACTTAGCCTTGTACCATCCTTTCAACGAAGGATGCGGTAGTACTAATTGCCTGAATACGGGCGATAAGGTGTGCGACACTCCACCTACAAACCAGATAGATGGGAACTTTGCGGTTCGCCGCCAGAATACCTGTACGAATGATTCCCCAGATATGCCCGATAACATGCGCAACTATATGGACTATGTCCCTGATGCAGAAATGACGCATTTTACTTCAGGACAGATAGACCGGGCCTATGCTGCTATTCATGGAAATACCCTACTCACCCCCCTCGTACAACCCACACTTCGCCAAATCACTGGCACAGGACCTTATGGGTATATCAAGGCTTATTTTACTGCGTGGCCGCCGGTCGCTTGCGTAGGACAGCCTGTACGACTTTACAGTTACAGCATGGGTATGCCTCATATTTATCAGTGGATCATCACAGGGCGAAGAGAAAATCGCACCGCAAATACCCAGTGTCCCGCTTTCACCTTTAGTCAGCCGGATACTTATACGGTTCGCTTAGTTGTAGAAAATCTCAGTGGTAGACGCGATACTCTCACCAAAACTAAGTATCTTATTATTCAAGATACCGCACTGAGGCTACCCTACCGAGAGAGCTTTGAGGGCTCTACTTTTCCCCCTGTTCATTCCTACATATACAATCCCGACCAGAGACAAACTTGGCATAGAACTACTAATTTCATTCCTCCGCATGGTGCTTACGGTAGGTCGCGCAGTAGTGCAGCCCTCCGCTTCTTTGACTATAACCACTATCATGAGAAGGACAGTTGGATCACCCCTCCCCTAAATCTAAGCCCTTATACCCAGCCTGAGGTTCAAGTAAGGCTCCGATTTTCGTATGCGTATGCGTGCCTAACCTACGAAAATACAGGAACAAGTCCGCCTGCTCACCGCACACATTATGAAGATGAACTTACTGTATATGTCTCAGCGGATTGCGGAAATACATGGCAAAGGGTCTGGCAAAAAGCTGGCAGAGCACTCGCCACCATTCCTAATCTATGCATTCAGGCTATAGGCGGAATCCCTAATACTGCCCGATTTTCTCCCGACTCTAACCGATGGCGAACGGATACAATTCTGCTAAGCGCCTTCAAAGGAAGCAGCCACGTGCGCATACGCTTTGAAGGGACTTCAGGCTGGGGAAATAATCTATTCATAGATAGCATAGTTGTAGATACCTTTCATCGTCTCATGCCCGCTCATCCGGTTTATTTATCTACAGGGGCTTCTTTCATAGAAAAAGCCTATGTCCATGAAGGAAAACTATACCTTCACCTACATAAGTCACTTCTCTCCCTAAACTTGTCGGCATATGATATTTTCGGGAAGGAGGTGTGGCGACTTAGAGATTATTCGCTTTCTCCGGGAGAATGTACATTTTCTCTACCTGAGGCCCTGACTGAAGGAGTTTATCTCCTACGGATAGAGAGTGAAGGGGAAATTCATACGCTGAGGTATTGGCATTCTCCGTGAGAGGGCACAGGTGGCGGCTACCCCGTTGGCTTCAAAAAATGCTGGGAGGATGGACACCTAAGAGAAGCCCAAGCCTGTCCTTTTATCTGACCATAGATGACGGGCCTAGCGGCTATACCACAGCGGCTTTATTAGAGATTCTCAGAGCTTATGACATGCGTGCTACTTTCTTCTGGGTGTGGAGTCGCTTTCGGGCAGAGAAGACACCCCACCTCCTCCAGAGCCTGTTGCATGAAGGGCATACCTTGGGTCTGCATGGGTTAGCGCATCTGCGGCCTTGGCGGATGTTTCCCTGGCAGGTCCGACAGAGCCTAAGGTATGCCCATCTCTTCTGGCAGGAAGTAGGTGCGCCGCCGCTCCTATATTACCGCCCGCCCTATGGACAACACTATCCAAGGACTTTGCCCAAAGGGCTGCGCATAGTATGGTGGGACCTGATGCCGCCTGACTTCCGACGGGGTGGCACTTGGAGCAGGGAGCTCCTCCGTCGTCTGCGTCCAGGAGATATAGTCGTCTTGCATGAGCGCAGAGAAAATATCCCTGAGTGGAAAGCCTTCTTTAGCGCCGCCTACGAGCGGGGGTGGAAGGCTTTACCGCTACCTCAGGAGGCTGTGGTACTTCACTCGGAACCACATCCACCTCTAACAGAGGAATCTCATCCTTAGGAATCAAATAGGAAAAGAGAGGAATGAAGTCGCGTTGCCAGCTCTCTATGCCCTCCATGTATCCGCCCCAGGTTTCCCAAGTCTCGGGGTCTGTCTCAGGTTGCAGACGGACCTTGAGCCGCATACCAGGAAAAACGCGATAACCCCAGAGCTGATTCCAACGAACAAGCTGATAAGGAGAGACCCGATACATACGCGCGATGCGGTACAGAGACTCTCCTGGCTTAACTATGTGCCAGAAGTAGCCGCGCCCATTCTGTATAGCATTGCTCACAGGCTGGCGAGGAATTTCTCCTGCCATAAGCTGTGCGCGTGCTATACTTACTTCATACGCAATCACAGTAGGCACTTTCAAAACATACCCCGCAGGCACTATGTCCGCACGAAGCTCAGGATTGTGAAACTTGAGCCAACTGAGCGGCACCTTAGCCATACGCGCCAGCATAGATAAGCGGACTTTCATCGGAATAATCAGCGTATCTACCTCCCGAGGAATGTCCGGATAAATAGGCTGAATCCCGTGACTCGTAGCGTAGTTCATGATATAGCAGGCTGCTACGAAAGCAGGCACATAACCTCGCGTTTCCACGGGTAGGAAGGGGGCGATTTCCCAGTAGTTGCGTCGTCCTCCTGCCATCTTGATAGCTCGCACTACTCTACCCACCCCACAGTTGTACGCAGCGATAACTAAAAGCCAATCCTGCAGAATCTGATAACTATCCCGCAGATACCGAGCAGCGGCATGCGTGGATTTGACAAGGTCGTAGCGTTCATCTATTATGCGGTCCACTCGCAGTCCATACAACCGGCCTGTAGCTGGAATAAACTGCCATATACCTGCTGCAGCCATGGGGGAGAGTGCTTCTGGCACTAATGCACTCTCTATAATAGGTAGGTATTTGAGCTCAGGGGGTAGCCCGTATGAGCGCAAAGTTGCTTCTATCGCAGGCAGATAATAGTCAGCCAGCCCCAGTAATCGCGCTGTGAGAACCGGCTGCTTGTGCAGATAAAGGTCTATGAAAGCCAGCGTCACGGAGTTGAGTTCTAACGGGATCGTAGTGTGAAGCAGGTGTAGGCGCTCTTCATATTCCTCTGGGGTAAGGCTCACCACCTCAGGGGGAAAAGGGGGATTCTCGCCGCCTTCTCGCTGCCATGCTAAATAAGAGCGTAAAAGACTATCTATCTGTGCGATACCAAGAGGCGCACCCTGCGCCCACAGAAGGCTTATGCTAAGAATATAGCCTAACCATCGCATCTGCACTACAAAATAGGGTATTTTCTGCAAACATTTTGCCCACAAGCTGGACACCTACGGGCATTCCTTCGCCTGGGAGCGGTACTTGCAGAGCGGGATGACCCGTCAAGTTCGCATACACCGTGAGGAGGTCAGATAAATACATCTGAATGGGGTCTGTGGTCTTTTCGCCCAAGCGGAAGGGAGGCGTGGCACTTGTAGGCATCAGCAAGATAGCGTACTGGCTAAGAAGTTTTTCGGTGTATTCATAGAGGATTCGGCGAACTTTCTGCGCTCGGGTGTAGTAAGCATCGTAATATCCTGCAGATAATACGAAAGTCCCCAAGAGAATGCGCCGCTTGACCTCTTGACCAAAGCCTTGACTGCGAGAAAGAGCATAGAGCTGATATAGGTTATTGGCTTGGCGAGAGCGATAGCCATAGCGCACCCCATCGTATCGGGCGAGGTTTGAGGAGGCTTCAGCCGTCGTGAGGATGTAGTAAGTCGGTACGAGATATTCCCAATATGGAAAGTCTATCTTTTCTATAGTAAATCCAGCTTGCCGCAGGCGAAGGAGCAAGTCTTCCCAGCGATGGGCTACTTCGGGATGAAGCCCTTCCGGTGCAAGCACCGCCCACCGACGAGGGCACGGCGCGGGTTGGTAGGGCTCTACAGGCCGAGCACTGCTGGTAGCATCCCGAGGATCCAATCCCGCCATTACTTCATACACCGCTATCAAGTCTGGCAGGGAAGCTGAAATAGGCCCTATTTGGTCAAAAGAGGAGGCATACGCAATCAGTCCATATCGGGAAATGCGCCCATAAGTGGGTTTGAGTCCGTAAAGCCCACAAAAAGCGGCTGGCTGCCGAATGGAGCCCCCTGTATCACTTCCTAAGGCGACATGGCAGAAGCCTGCCGCAGCGGCTGCCGCCGAACCGCCCGAAGAACCGCCAGGCACATACCCCAGCAGAAAAGGATGCCGTACTGCCCCATAAGCAGAGTTTTCGTTAGAGGACCCCATCGCAAACTCGTCGCAGTTCGCTCTGCCGATGCATATAGCCCCCGCCACTTGTAGCCGTTCTATCGCCGTAGCACTAAAAGGTGATACATACCCCTCTAATATGCGTGAAGCCGCACTGAGGCGATGCCCCGCTAAAGCAATATTATCCTTATGCACATACACCAGCCCTGCCAAGGGTGGAAGAGACTTCTTCTGAGATACTTGGATGTCATATTGGCGCGCTGCCTCCAAGGCTTCTTCCTCATAGACTTCTAATAAAGCATTCAGATGGGGGTTATGGGAGGCGATTTGAGTGAGCATGGACTGAACCGCTTGCTCAAAGGAAGTCTCTCCTTTGAGCACCGAGGCTCGTAGCGCACCGTAAGTCATTCCATCGTTTTTTCTCTGGGGGCAGTGTTTTCAGGAAGGGTACGCTGATTATTGTCTCCCCGCATCGCTTCTCTAAACTCTCGGATACTGGCACCTAATCCACGCGCTAACTCAGGTAGTTTTCGCCCACCGAAAAGCAAAAGGAGTACAGCGAAGATGAGCAGCCACTCCCCGTATCCCAGCCCAAACATAGCCCAAAGCTACGCATTTTTGCTCACATGCTACCATCCCCTGCTTTCGTCATAGAACGCTCTAAGGTGCGTGCCAATATCGCCAAGCTGCGTAGGTTGAAGGAAGAGACGGGCGCGTCGCTTCTCTTTGCGCTCAAGGGTTTCGCTCTGCCCGCTCTCATGCCCGACATCACAGAAGCAGTAGAGGGAATCGCAGCGAGTTCCCTCAGTGAGGCTCTCCTCGGTTATCACAGCTCGGGTAAAAAAGTACATCTCTTTGCGCCGGCTTATCGTCCTGCGGATATACCAGCTCTTTTACCCATCGTGGGACACTGGGTATTCAACTCACTTAGTGCATATGCGCGGTACGCATCTCTGCTTCCCCCGGAGATAGAGGTAGGCCTGCGCGTGAATCCCCATTATGGTTTCGCAGGCGCAGACATCTATAATCCCGGACGCCCTGGCTCCCGCTTAGGTGTGCCACCCGCTTATGCCCAGGAAGAACTGCCCTCCCCAATCACAGGACTCCACGTGCATACTTTATGTGAATCGCATGCCGAAGCCTTCGCTAAACTGACAGAGGCACTTACACAGCACTTCTCCTCTTGGCTGCGTCAGGTGCGCTGGCTCAATCTCGGCGGAGGCCACCTCATCACACGAGAAGGTTATGACATAAGCCTCTTTGGAGACGCTATTCATTCCCTGCGTCAAAAGTTCCCGAACCTCCAAACTATCTTCATAGAACCGAGCGCTGCCTTCGTATGGGAAGCCGGCTATCTGCGCAGCGAAGTGTTGGACCTTACTTCCACTGAGGGACGGTCGTGGGCTATGCTGGATGTCTCTTTTACAGCCCATATGCCAGACACCTTAGAAATGCCCTATAAGCCCCGCATCCGAGAAGCCCTCCCCGAGGTAGATGAGCGCTACCCTACTTACTGGATAGGCGGCATTACTTGCTTAGCCGGAGATGAGATGGGACCTTATAGCTTTTCGGAGCCGCTCTGCGTCGGACAAATCCTCACTTTCCACGACATGGCCCACTACACTTTTGTAAAAACTACCCTCTTCAACGGCGTAGCTCATCCTGCTCTCGTTGTCCAAGAAGAGAAAGGCTATCGCATCGTCAAAACCTTTGGCTACGAAGACTATCGGCGTCGGCTAAGCGGCGGATGATTCCCCCCACCTCCAAGGCGGAGCTATGCGCATCCCAAGGGGGAGGAAGCGGAGTAGGCTGTGGCTTGAGGCGAAACACCGTAAAATCTAAAGGCTGACCCACTTCAATCCTGCAGGGAGGAAGCCCCAACAGACGACGCGGCTTTTCGCTCATTGCCCTGACTAAATGAGTGAGGGATACTCTTCCCTGCGCAAGGTTCCAGAGTTCATTCCACAGGAGAGCCACACCTATCTCCAAGGTTCTCTGCCCAAATCCCGCATGCTTCCACTCCTTATCTTTTTCTTCAGGGGAGGCTGCATAATCCCAGCTAACTATCATGTCCATGTCGCTTTGCCAGATAGCCTCCAAAAGAGCTTTTCTATCGTCAGTAGTGCGCAGGGGCGGATGCAGCTTCCAAAAAGCATCATATTCTGAGAGTTTCGTCGTATCCGCTACGAGATACGGAATAGCCGTGAAGACATGCAATCCATAAGTTCGGGCTAAGCGTAAGCCCTTAGCGGTGGTAATGGGCCCGACTGCAATAGAGCCCCCCCAGTGCTGAGCGACTTCGGCTATCAAATGAATCGCAGCGGTTTCAGCGTATTCGGGAATACCCTGCCAGCCAGAGAGCGCTAGGTCCGGTGCATCTGGAACGCCCCCTTCCCCTTCTGCGCCTTCCCAGTAAGGCAGGCAAAAAACAACGCCCCCTACATGCCGCAAATAAGGCAGACACCGAGCCAAAGTACGCCACGGCATGATGTGCAAGGGGGGCAAGCTCCACCCTGCTGCTCCTCTCTCTCTCAGACTTTCTATAGGAGTGATTTTTCCCTGCTTGTCAGCCCAGGCGGCTATGAAGTGAATCGCCACGGGAAGCTGAACTCTCTGAGCCGCTATCTCCTCCAGAATAGCCTCTTCTTCCCACCCATGCCATCCCCCTACCCATATCGTAGTAAATCCCCCCTTCATCGCCCGATGAGCTAACTGAGCCAGGGGTTCTGCTACATCTTGCGGTTGTCCGCTCCAGCACAGCCCATCTACCCATCCCGGCGAAATATACCATTCTCCTGGGGGGGCGGGTTCTATCTGCTGAATGCCTTCTTCGCGGAGGGTGAGGGTCACCCATCGCCCATCCCAAGAAGAACGCTCATCCACCACAAGGACAGGTCCCAGTTTGAGGAGCATCCAGCAAATTTGTAGCATGAAAAGCGTGTATATCGTAGCGGCGAAACGCACACCCATCGGTAGTTTCATGGGTTCGTTGGCTTCTGTGCCAGCTGTAGAACTGTGCGCCATCGCCCTCAAAGCCACACTGGAACAAGCAGGCCTTGCACCCGATACCATAGAAGAGGTTTATTTCGGGAATGTCCTCTCTGCCAACTTAGGACAAGCCCCTGCTACTCAAGTCGCTCTCAAAGCTGGGCTTCCCCCTACTGTACCTGCCACCCTCATCAACAAAGTCTGTGCTTCCGGGCTCAAAGCCATCATGATAGGCGCACAGACAATCGCCTTAGGGCATGCGGACTTGATAGCAGCAGGCGGCATGGAAAACATGAGCCAAACCCCCTTCTACCTTCCTCACCTCCGCAGCGGGAACCGCTATGGACATGCCCAAGCAGTAGATGGAATTCTACGCGATGGGTTAGAAGATGCCTATTGTTCGCTGACAATGGGCAATATCACCGAAAAATGTGCATCTACCTATGGTCTCTCCCGCGAAATGCAAGATGAATATGCCATCTTATCCTACAAACGCGCACAATCTGCTCAAGAAAAGAAGCTATTCCAGCGGGAAATAGTACCTGTTCCGATAAGTAGCCGCAGCGGTACTCAGCTAATATCACAGGATGAGGAGCCCAGTAAAGCTAACTTTGAAAAAATACCCACGCTCAAACCTGCCTTCAAGCCAGATGGCACTATTACAGCGGCGAATGCCTCTAAGATTAATGACGGGGCAGCGGCAGTAATCTTAGCAAGCGAAGAGGCGATACGCCGCTATAATCTCCGTCCCTTAGCGCGAATTATAAGCTGGGCGGACTCTGCCAAAGAACCCGAATGGTTCACGATCGCCCCTACTGACGCCATCCAAAAGGCCCTTCATCGGGCAAGCATGGAGATTCGCCAAATAGATGCCTTTGAGATTAACGAGGCGTTTTCTGCCGTAGCTTTAGCCAATCAAAAGCTACTGAATATACCCATAGAGAAGCTGAATGTCTTAGGAGGAGCGGTGGCATTGGGGCATCCTTTGGGTGCCAGTGGTGCTCGCATTACGGTCACCTTGCTCACGGCTTTGGAGTTTATGGGTGGTAAGTATGGAGCTATAGGAATTTGTAATGGGGGGGGAGGTGCGTCGGCACTGGTCTTAGAAAGGTTAGGCTAAAATAAGGGTTTTTGTTAGGATAGGCATGGCTCGTCCGAAGGGGCTGCAAGGTTTCGTAGAACGCTTAGAAGCGACAGGAGAACTGCGACGCATTCCTATTCCTGTATCGCCCAAGTTAGAAATCACAGAAATCACGGATCGGGTTATCAAAGCGGGAGGACCTGCCTTACTTTTTGAAAATACGGGCACGCGCTTTCCACTTCTCATAGGGGCTTATGGGTCGGAGCGGCGCATGGCTCTGGCGCTCGGTGTGGAAAAGATAGAAGCGGTATCCCAGCGGATTTTAGGGCTGTTTCGGCAACTGACCGCACCGCGAGCATCCTTATGGGAGAAGCTCTCGCTCCTTCCCACCCTCGGCGAAGTCGCCAGCTATCTGCCCCGTAAATGGAAAGGCGGACGCCCTCCTTGCCAAGAAGTCGTTTATACCGGTAAGGAAGCGCGCCTCTCCATGCTTCCAATTCTCACTTGCTGGCCTGAGGACGGAGGGCCTTTCATCACTCTGCCCATAGTCCATACGTATCATCCCGAGACCCATCAGCGCAACGTAGGCATGTACCGCGTGCAGGTATTTGATGATTATACCACTGCTATCCACTGGCAACTGCACAAAGTATCGCGCCGGCATTACGAGGCATGGAAAGCCACAGGCAAACGCATGCCCGTAGCGATTGCATTAGGTGGCGATCCTGTTTATGCCTACGCAGCTACCGCTCCTCTCCCTGAAAACATAGATGAGTACATTTTAGCAGGTTTTCTGCGCCAGAAAGCCGTCCAACTCGTACCCTGTCTCACCCAGCCCATAGAGGTGCCTGCCGATGCCGACATCGTCATAGAAGGATACGTAGACCCTAACGAACCCCTGGTGCTGGAAGGACCCTTTGGCGACCATACAGGCTATTATTCACTGCCAGACTATTATCCTGCCTTTCATGTAACGGCTATTACTCATCGCAAAGACGCTATTTACCCCGCTACGATTGTAGGAATCCCACCCCAAGAGGATGCCTGGTTGGGAAAAGCTACCGAGCGAATCTTCCTGGCTCCCCTCCGTTTGACTTTCCTACCTGAATTAGTGGATATAGAACTGCCCGTAGAAGGTGTCTTCCACAATCTCGCTGTTGCCTCCATAGAGAAAGAATATCCAGGACAAGGCATGAAGGCAATTCACACGATGTGGGGCGCAGGTCAGCTCATGTTTACAAAGATCGCTCTTATCGTAGACAAAGGCGTATCTCTTCAGAACTACTGGGAAGTAGCACGCACCTTAGCAGAGCATACTGATTTACGCACGGATTTAGTGTTCAGCCAAGGCCCCATAGATGTCTTAGACCATGCCTGCAGCCAAATGGGTTTCGGTGGTAAGCTCGGGATAGATGGCACTCGCAAATACCCCGAAGAACGAATTCTGCCCCCGATTGCTTACCCCCAGCCCGACCTTGAAGCTCTGCGATTAGAAGCGCTGCGTCCGCTCTTTCCCGAACTGCGAGAAGTCAATCTCCGACTCATTGAGAAAGGCATACCTATATGGATAGCTTGCTTCTTCAAGTCTGAAAAACGCCACGGAATCCGATTAGGGGAGAAGTTAGCCCAGCATCCCGCATTCTCCGGAATTAAAGTCATCCTTCTCGTAGATGGAGAAATGACCATTCAAGATTTGGGGGATGTTTTCTGGCGATTCGCCAATAATACTGACATGCGTCGCGATAGTGCTTTAGTCTATGATGCGGAGGGGAGACCGCATTTAGTCTTGGATGCCAGCACGAAAACCTATGAGTTAGATGATTTCACGCGTCCATGGCCTAATGTCATCGTCATGTCTCAGGATATCATAGATTTAGTAGATAAAAGGTGGGAGGAGTACGGAATAGGGAACTTCATTCCTTCCCCTTCTCGGAAATATCAGCCTTTGGTGCGCAGTTCGGGTGCGATAGCCCAGAAAGCCCCCTGATTAGCCATGCGCCCCGTCTTCAACTCCGCTCAAGCTCGTCGCGCCGATGAAATCATGCAGTTAGAATATGGATACTTGGGTATTCTTCTCATGGAGACAGCAGGACGAAAAGCCGCCCACAAAATCCGCCAACTGTATCCTCATGCTTCTCGCTTCATTGTAGTCGCAGGTAAAGGCTGCAACGGCGGCGATGGTTTAGTTATCGCCCGCTATCTACGCCGAATGGGAAAAGATTTATTCATTCTACTCACCCATCACCCTGACAAACTCTCTTCTTTGTCTCGTATCCAATATGATATTCTAACGAAATATGGACTCACCTGCCATATCCTTTCCCCGGATAATCTTCGCCTGCTGCAAGCCTACGCTGAAAGTGACCCGAAACCTATTCTTATAGATGCTCTTATAGGGGTGGGGTTGGAGCAGACCCTGCGTCCCCCTCTCAACTCCCTCATAGAACTCCTTCGGGAACTCCATCTACCTACCGTAGCCGTAGACCTCCCATCTGGTTTGAGTGGGGATACGGGTGCTCTCATCAATGAACCGCTTCGCTGTGAGCACACGATCACCTTCCAAACGGCTAAGATTTGTCATTTGGTAACGCCCGCTGCCCTTTACTGCGGCAAAGTACATGTGATGGATATTGGAATGTATCCTGAGGTGATTGAGCGGATTGGCACGAAAACTTTTCATGTAGGAAAGGCTTCTCTGCGAAGTTATCTACCGGAGCGTCTTCCGGATGCACATAAGGGGACCTTTGGGCATGCCTTGGTGATTGGAGGTTCTCGGGGCAAGGGAGGTGCTGCTGCTTTGGCTGCCTTAGCCGCTCTGCGGGTGGGAGCGGGCCTAGTTACAGCGATGGTGCCAGGCTCTGCAACACCCAGTTTTCAGCGGCATGCGCTCAGCCCCATGAGCTTGCCGTATGGGGACATTCAAGTGCCTTTCCTCAACGAAACCGCCGCTCTCTGGGCCAAACCCCACCTCCAGCAAAAAAATGCAATTGCTATCGGACCTGGCTTAGGTAATACTCTGGATACTCAGGGGTTCCTCAAGGAACTACTACTTCACCTCCACGCTCCCTGCGTCTTAGATGCAGATGCGCTGAACATCCTATCAGAGCGAGAAGAGCTCTGGGAACGCGTACCCAAAGGCAGCATTATCACACCCCACCCTGGCGAAGCCGCACGCTTGCTCGGCACTACCTCAGAGAATATACAGGCTCGGCGCTTGGAATCGGCCCAACGCCTCTCCCAGAAAAGAGAAGTTATCGTCGTGCTCAAAGGGGCCAACCCTATTGTAACTACCCCCCGAGGGGAAAGCTATTTGTTTTCATTCCAAGAGCCTGCGCTTGCCAAAGCAGGGAGTGGTGACGTCTTGACGGGCATGATAGTAGGCTTCATGGCGCAAGGTATCCCTCCCCTTCGAGCCGCTCTACTCTCTATTTATGTGCAACGATTAGCTGCGCGCCTACTGCTAAGGCGAATTCACGCTGCCTCTCTCACGGCCGCCCTCCTAATTCAGAGCCTCGGAAAAGCCCTGAAGAAACTTCAAGAGGGTAAATAGCCTTTGCGATAGAGGGTTTTGAGGGCACGCGTCGTGATGCGTAGCCGAACAGTACCCCCACCCTCCAGCGGAAGACTTTTTCGCTGAAGATTGATATCAAATCGGCGCTTTGTGTGCCGATTGGAGTGGGAGACGTTGTAGCCGGCACGAGGCCTCCTCCCCGTAACTTGACACATGCGAGCCATGTGGGCAAAGATAAGGTAATCCGTTCTCAGCGCAGAAGAAGAAGGCTTCCCCGCAGGATACCTATCCTCCACTCGTACAAGCCTCCACTCAAGAAAGCAGGCAAATGATAAATACTCCCAGAAGCGAGCACAGGTGCTTTCCACACGCATTGGCCCGTCATATCATAGAACTCAAGGACTTTACCCTCCACACTGCCATCATGGTCTATAAGAAAAGCATCCGCTGTGGGGTTGGGATAGATTTGGATTGTAGGGAGGGGGTTGATGACGACAGCAGAAGTGGGGCTGACTACCACTTGCCAGCTTAGGCTATCCTGGCAACCAGAGAGAGGGTCTAAACGATAGAGCCATATTGTGTAAGTGCCTGCTTGTGAGAAAGTATGAGAGAAGGAAGCACCTACATACGTGTTCCATCCCGAGGAGGTCTGAACCTTCCATGTGAAGGTATAAGGTGCGCCGCTTATTTCTTGTCCTATGAGGGCTTGCCCTACTTGTAAGCTAAGTCCCGGCGAGAAGCTCACTTGAGCGGCAGACAAGCTGCGCACATCCAGAAGCACCGCATCATAGCCCCAACAGCCCATAGCATCCCGAACCAGCAGCTCATAAGCCCCACTCTGTTGAGGATAAATCGCAGGTGTATTAGCGCCCGTGGACCAGTAGTAGGCGACTGCTCCTGGTACATCGGGAGCCAAGCTATCCCCCACACAGAAAATCCTATCCGGACCCAAGTCTACCACAGGTCCTTTGTTTTCTATGAAGCAAGCGTACCACTGGCGGGCGACCTGCGCTTGTTGAATCAGCGCACTCAAAGAGGAGCCACCTATCAATGCCAAGGCCACGGTATCGCGCCCTCCTGCTGGTAGATTCACCCCACGGGCATCTACGACTAAAAACACATCACTCTGGGTTATCTCTGTGCCTGTGCTATCCCGAATAGTTCTGAGGTAAGCGAACGGCGTCCCTCCAAAGAGATAGGTGCGTCCTGCATGAAGGTGGGGCGTATGTTTGGAAGAGAGGAGCACCACGCCTATCCAGCGGTGTCCATGCTCATCTTTTGCATAGAGAAGGGGTATTCCTGGTACGCTTCCCGCTGCATCCCGTGCAGGATTATTCCCTACATCAAAGTCCATCCACCATCCCACAGATAAGTCTGCATAACTGATACCAGTGGGATTGTGCAGCTCGTACACAAAAGCCACGAAGCTATCCAGTGGAGAGAGGCGAGGGGCATAAGCGTGCAGTTTGATTTCAAAGCCCTTAGCGCCCCGAGTGCCCCCAGTATCTTGAAAGGTTAGCAAGGCTTTCTCGTAGAGGCCTTGTATAGATTTCTGAGGTAATGCCGTAGGTTTGAAGTGCTGGTAGGGATTGAAGCTATTGCTGCGCGTGCAGAGATGAGCGCTAGTGTCGTCCGCGATAAAGAAGCCACCTTCATAAAGCCACGAAGGCTCGCCTTGCCAGCGCACACCGCGTCCCTGCTGATTGCGAGGTGTATCATAATATCCGACTCGTCCATTTCCACAGGCTGTAGTGCGCACTTGGGCTGAGTCCAGATGAACATAAGCCGGATTGATGGGTCCGATTTCTATCACCTGGTAGTCGCGATAACCCCCACTGCCTTGCCATCGTATCATCACAGGTAGCGTCGCATGAATAGGGCAGCTTGGCTGTACCGCCAGCTTGAAGGGTTGATTGGAGAGTTGTGCATGAGTAGCCAGAGTACTTAGGGAACCGATATTGTAGCTATTGTGCCCAGCTACTGCTTGCAAATGCGGGGTCAGCGGATGAACAGAAGCAATTAATCCCGAAACAGGCGAAAGAAAGTTTCGGTAGGTAGGGAGTATGCTAATCTGTTCGCCCGAGAAAAAGAGGGAGTCGTTGCTATCATAGGCTTGCCAAATGATTACTCTACATGCTGGGGTATCGCGAGTCTGGATAGCCCGTAGTAGATTGATACGCCTGCCGATACGATAATGCAGGGCTGGCGGATTGACCCCTTCCAAAGAGTCGGCTGTAATGCGGAGGAGTTCGGCGATTTGGTAGGCATTCAGGGTGGGGCGCCAAGAGCGCAGTAGGACGGCGCATCCAGCTGCCTGCGGCGAAGCAAAAGAAGTAAAAGCCCGCCACGTCCAATCCGTATAACCGTTGAGCCCCGAGGTAGTCCTTCCACGTCCCGTAGTCGCTAAATCCATCCCATATCCAATCTGCACTTCGTTGAGCCATACATCATTCGTGAAAACCGCTGTCACGGCAACTACCCCAGGATACTGAGCGGGATAAAATACAGCAGGTGTATCGGGAAGCACATTCCCAGCGGCAGCGACGATGAGGGGATCGTAAGTATCTACGACCTGTTGGATAAAGTCTTGGGCGGCTTGACTCCAGTAGGTACCACCCCACGAGCAGTTAACGACATGAGCCCCCCGCTGCGCCGCATAAAGCACCCCATCATAAGCCCCGTAGAGGGCTGAAGAACCATTCGGTGCTGCTTTGATAGGCAGATAACGGCAGCGAAAAGCAGGCGCCGCGATCCCTATGCCATTGTTTGTAGTAGCTGCGGCAAAGCCCGCTACCCAAGTCCCATGTCCAGGAGAAGGAGTACGGGGATCATTATCGGGATTGAACGGCCCTGAACCTGTGTAGGAGTTTCCTACAATATCCCAGCCATGAAAGTTATCTACATATCCATCGCCATCATCATCTATGCCGTTGATGGGGTCATTCCAGTTGTAAGCAACATTCTCCACCAGATCAGGATGGTCAAAACGCACATCGGTATCTACTACAGCTACCACATAGCTCGTGTCCCCATACGTACTATCCCATGCCTCCAATACGCGGAGGTGGCTGAGTGCGTAGTTATTAGCATGGAGATCATTTGGGGTGTAGGTAATCTCCTGAAGGGGACCCACAGGCTGAGGAATGAACTCTGGCTCTGCATAACCCACAGCAGGGCTACGACGAAGGAGTTTCGCTACATAGGGAGGAGGGAAACCTGACTCGTATTCTAATAGATAAATCGGGCGGGAAGAGGGCAATGAAGGGAATCGGGGCTTAATCCGCCCCTTTACTGTCTCTTGGATTTGCCTTAGCTCCACCGGCGGAGCGACTAAGCTATACCCCTCATTTAGTTTGAAGAGTACACGCCCCGGCCATACGGATTCTTGAGCCCACAGGAGCGCTCCCAAGAGGAACCTTCTCACTCAAATACCAGTTCTAAGTACTCTTCAAGTAGCTCGTTGATAGGATAGGGCTTTTCAGAGGTCTTATTAGCATGCCCTATGCGCACAAGGAGTTCTTCTCGGCGGGGTACCGCCACTGCGAAGTTACCCTTACTATCTGTTTGCGATTCAGCTAAGGTCTCTCCTGTCTGAGGGTCTATGAACCAGAGGTGAGCCTGACCCAATTCCTTACCCTTCTTATCCACGACCTTACCACTGATAGTTTCCATGACGACCACCTCTTCTTTAGCTGGTCTAGATGCCCCTCCACTCCGTGGAGAAACCTTTGCTGAACGGGTAGTGGTCTCCTTTACAGGGGTACGACTTTCTTCTTGTGCCCAGAGTAGCCCCACGAGCAGCAAGGTCCATATGTATCGCATACTACAAATATAATACTTTTTGTCTAAACCAAACTTTGTGCTAACTTCAGGCTATCTTCTTCGCTGGAGGACTTGAGCCACTGTCTTGCCAATCTCGGCGGGACTCTCTACTACGTGCACGCCACAGGAAGCTAAGAAGTCCATTTTTTCCCGAGCCCCTCCCTTCCCTCCGGCGATGATGGCACCTGCATGCCCCATCCGTCGTCCCGGCGGAGCGGTCTGCCCAGCGATAAAAGCTACTACCGGCTTAGTCCCGTGATGCTTTATCCATTCACCTGCTACTTCTTCATCCGTACCGCCTATCTCGCCTATCATCACAATAGCCTCCGTTTGAGGGTCTTCCATGAGCATTTGAATAACCTCTATGTGCCTCGTGCCAATAATCGGATCCCCTCCTATCCCTACACAAGTGGATTGGCCTAATCCTAACTGCGTAATCTGATACACTGCCTCATAAGTGAGTGTGCCCGAACGGCTCACCACACCAACCTTCCCCGTACCGTGAATGAAACCCGGCATAATGCCCATTTTGGCTTGGCCTGGAGTAATCACCCCAGGGCAGTTGGGCCCGATTAAGCGCACATGGGGATACTCACTGTGTAGGGTGTATTTGACCCTTAGCATATCGCGTACAGGCACGCCATCTGTAATCGTTACTATCAGGCGAATTCCCGCAGCGGCTGCTTCCAAGATAGCATCTGCTGCAAACGGCGCAGGTACGAAAATGATAGAGGCTTCTGCTCCAGCTTTTTCCACAGCTTCTCGTACGGTGTTGAAGACAGGCACGCCCAAATGCATCTGTCCTCCTTTGCCCGGAGTTACGCCTCCTACGACTTTAGTGCCATACTCTATCATCTGCTGGGCGTGAAAAGTGCCTTCTCGTCCCGTAATCCCTTGTACAATCACCTTAGTGTGGGCATCCAGTAAAATAGCCATGCCACAAAGCTACGGAATTGCCTAAAGGAAGGGGGGGCAAGTAGGCTAAGCCACTTGCCCCCCCACTACATAGAGTTTGAAGCTGAGGAGTTAGGAGCCGATAGCAGCCTTGAACTCCGAGGATTCGCGGTACTTGCGGAACTCCAAGTCTCCCTGCGCCTTGCGAGCTAAATCGCGCTGCTGTTGAACCGCTTTACGCAGGTTAGAGATTAAGAGGTTATTATCAGCAGAACGCGCCCCTACAATAGCCATCACATAATAAGCCAGCGCGTTATTGGATTCTTGCTGGATGGCTTTCTCCAGAGCTGCTTTGGCTCCAGCCAAATCATTCATGAGGAGGCGAGAAAGTCCCATATTGTAGGCGGCTCCGGACAAATCTCCAGCATTCCCAAAGGCTTCTGCCGCAGCAGCATATTGCGCACGCTTTACATATATCACGCCCATGTTGAAGGCGGCTTGATTCGTACTGCGAGCAGAATAGGAAGCCTGGAAGTTTTGCAGAGCTTGATTGTAATCTTTCTTAGCTGCATATACTAACCCCATATTATTGAGGACAGCGGGATTATTAGGGGAGAGGCGATTGGCAGACTGGAGATAATCCATCGCTTCATCTAAACGACCCGCCAAAATCGCCAGCGCTCCTAAATCATTCAGCGCACGATGGCACTGGGTATAACGAGATGCATAAGCCTTGAGCAGTTTCTCCCGACGAGCATTATCTTTCTGCCGAGTAGTAGCAAAGTAAAGCTCTTCTTGCTGGAGCGTATTGAGCAGATTATCTTGAGATAGGCTACCAGAGACAAAGGCATTTGCGATGCTATCTATTTGCTCATCAGAGTAACGATTAGAGAAACCTTCCAGACGCACCTGCGTACGACGCAGCGGCGATAAAATAAACTCCACTTCCTTAGGTCCGCCTACCAGCGCCATGACCTTCTGTTCCTTCACATCGGGGTTGAGATTAGAGGCAATCACTTGAATCACTTGCTGCTTGACATTATCGGGTAGGTTCGTCTGGTCCAAGTTCCTCTTGAAACCTTCCCAGTCTTGCGGAGTAGCGGATAATTTGAAGAAGCTGCTATCCAAGTAAGCCGTATAACCTTCTTTGCGCATTTGCTCTACGAGCCATTTCTGGACTTCTTTATAGCGATTGAGGGAAAGGAACTGATTTCGCTTGAAGCGTCCCTCCGGAGAAGCATAACCCGCTAAGGTTACAGAAGTAGCAGGATACTTCTTCTGCAAGAAAGCCACGATGTCCTTTACAGACTGCCGTTCGTATTCCCCGGGCTGGATGAGATGCACATTCTGAGGGAATTGGAAGAGAGCTTCCATGGTCATAGGGCGCTTAGATAGGTAGCTATGCTGCTCAAATAGCACCTGGGGACGCGTATCTACTAAGCGAGAGGTCGTAATACAGCAGGGCGCCAAATCAAAGTCAGGCAGGTCAAAGTTTTTGCCTTTGCGCTCATAGGAGTTTTCTGCAACGAGCATGCCCCCATCCATACCCTCTTGGAAGGCAAAAACCCCCTGGGTAGAAACGGTAACCCCTTCCTTCTTAAGCTGCTTTTTAGGGTACTGGTCTGCCGAGATAGTAACGGTGCGCACATCGTAGCGATTACTACCGCTTTTCACGACCAGCTTACCGTTGTAGGTGGATTTGCGGCGGAAGCCTGACTTCGGTGGTACAGTAACCTTGATGCTGTACTTGACCGAGTCCGCATGCACCTCCAAAGGATTAGGATTGACAGATACGACAGTGCCTTTGAACTTAGCACAGTGGGTAAGAAGAAGGCTACCCACTAAAGCCAAGGCTGTTCCTACTCTGAGTTTGAAAATCGCTCGCATAGTGGTATGAGATTTTCCGCTGCAAAGGTAGATATTCTCTATATTTGGCACACATGACTAAGGCCGGTACCCTACCCTCCCATCGGATACTCCGCTTGTCCTACCCTGCCTCCCAAAAGGTATTTGCGCACGGGAAGCTCTACCCTCATCTCCGGGTAGGCATGCGGGCAATTCAACTATCCGACCCAGAATATCCTGCGTATTATGCCTACGACACCAGCGGCGAATTCACGCTGCATGAAATCAATATTTATGAAGGACTTTCCCGTCTGCGAGAGCCCTGGATACGCTCTCGGGAAGATGTGGAAGAACTCCCGCACTTTTCCACAGAATATGCTCAAAAAGTACTCCGCGAATCCCCTTATGCCTTCCCCCACACTCACCTGCCCTTGCGTGCCCAGCCTGGACGCACAGTAACTCAGCTTAATTATGCAAAAGCAGGTATTATCACCCCCGAGATGGAATACGTAGCCATCCGAGAGAATCAACTTCTGGAAGCCTATCGCAAGATAAGTAAGAAGCCGCCCCGCTTCCATAAAGGACAGGGATGGGGCGTAGAACTGCCAGAAGAGATTACCCCTGAGTTTGTACGACAAGAGATTGCAGCCGGTAGGGCTATTCTCCCCGCTAATATCAATCACCCTGAAGCAGAACCAATGATTATCGGTAGGCGCTTCCGCACGAAAATCAACGCTAACTTAGGTACCTCTATTGCTGCATCCTCTATCGCCGAAGAAGTAGAGAAAGCGATTTATGCTGCCTACTGGGGTGCCGATACTATTATGGACCTTTCTACGGGACGCTACATTCACGAAACCCGAGAATGGATTCTCCGCAACAGCCCTGTACCCGTGGGCACAGTGCCCATCTATCAAGCCTTGGAGAAAGTGGGCGGTAAGCCCGAAGAACTCACCTGGGAAATTTTCCGAGAGACGCTCATAGAGCAGTGCGAACAGGGAGTAGATTACTTCACTATTCATGCAGGGGTACGCTTAGCCTATATTCCGAAGACGATAGATCGCATCACGGGAATCGTATCCCGTGGCGGCTCTATTATGGCTCGCTGGTCCTTGGCGCACCATAAGGAAAACTTTCTTTACACGCACTTTGAGGAAATCTGCGATATCCTTCGGCAATATGATGTGAGTATATCGTTAGGGGATGGGCTGCGTCCCGGCAGTATCGCCGATGCCAGTGATGAAGCCCAATATGCAGAGCTGCGAACCTTAGGTGAGCTTGCTCAAATCGCATACCGCTACGATGTCCAGGTCATGATAGAGGGACCTGGCCATATCCCGATGCAGCTTATTTGGGAGAACATGCAAAAGGAGCACGAAACCTGCATGGAGAGACCTTTTTACACCCTGGGCCCTTTGGTAACGGATATCGCACCAGGCTATGACCATATCACTTCGGCTATAGGAGCGGCGATGATAGGATGGTTTGGAGCTGCCATGCTTTGCTATGTAACGCCTAAGGAGCATTTGGGACTGCCTGATTTAGAGGATGTGCGGGAGGGAATCATGGCGTATCGGATAGCTGCGCATGCCGCCGACATAGCCAAAGGGCATCCAGCTGCCCAATGGCGCGATTATCTCCTGAGTCGGGCACGGTTTGACTTCCGATGGAGAGATCAGTTTCATCTGGCGCTGGATTCAGAGCGCGCACAGGCTTACCATGATGAGACCCTCCCCGCCGAAGGCGCTAAAATTGCCCACTTCTGCGCCATGTGCGGACCTAAGTTCTGTTCTATGGAGCTTACCCATCAATTGCGAGCCATGGCAGCTGAGAAAGGAATCTCCGTAGAAACTTTGCGCGAAGAAGGTCTTAGTCTCAAAGCCCAAGAGTTTCAGCGATGGCAACTACCCTGATTCTATTTTGGCTTCAAACAGCCTTTCATACAGACCCTTTTCAGCCGTTGGAGGATTTTGCGCCGCCTCCACCTCCCTCGCGCACTGTGCTGGGTACTCCTTCACCTACCTACTGGCAGAACCGCGCCGATTATCAAATGGAGATAGAAATAGACCCTGCCACCCACCGCCTCCGAGGTTCTGCTCGGCTCACTTACACGCATCATGGGCCTTTTCCCCTAATGTACCTGTGGCTTGCGGTGGAACCTAACTATTTCGGTCTGAAAGGGTATGGGCACCTCAGCCGAAACTTCCTCTGGGAGAATTTCCAGCGTGATGTGCGCCGCGGCGAAATACCCCGCATAGAACTGTACGCCCGCCAACTCGCTAACTATCAAAAAACAAACTTCACCTTAGAGGAAGTAGCCTTGGAGGAAGGGGTTTCGGTTTCACCGCTGCCTTATCGGATAGAAGAGACGCTCATGGAGGTTACTTTACCTCGGCTACTGGGTACAGGGGAGCGAATCACCCTGCGCTTGCGCTGGAGCTTCACCCTGAATGATGCCTTGGTAGAAGGAAGGGGGGGCTACATGCTCACCGACAAAGGTCCGATTTACCAAGTAGCCCAGTATTATCCTCGTCCTGTGCTGCTAAATGACATACGGGGCTGGGAAAAAATGCCTTACTATGGACCCAGTGAATTTGCTACGGAGTTCGGCGATTATGAAGTGAGTGTGCGCATGCCGAGCGGGTACATCGTAGCCGCCACAGGCAGACTCCTCAATCCCGAGAGCGTACTCCCAGAGAATATCCGAGAACGCCTGCAGCGAGTAAGCTCAGAAACGAACTCCTTTATCATTAGCGAGAAGGACTTGCCTCTAAAGGGTGGAAAGGGCGTTCAAACCTGGCGTTTCCGAGCGGAGAATGTACGCGATTTTGCATTCGCCGCCAGCCCGAACTACCTATGGGAGGCTCGCCTGACCCAAGTGCCTGGCGCCCCCCAACCTACCTTAGTTCAAGCCTTTTACACACCCGAGATAGCCCCTCTCTGGAAGCATTTAGCAGTTGCAGCGGCTGAACACGCCCTGCATGAATATAGTCGCTATACGCTGCCTTTTCCTTATCCTTCCATGAGTATCACCTATGGAGGGGTGTATGGGATGGAATACCCGATGATTGTTTTCTGTGGGCGGCAGCGCTTAGAAAAAGACGGAAGCTATACCCAAGCGACCCGCTGGGCATTCATTTCGCTGGTTATTCATGAAGTAGGGCATAACTTCTTCCCGATGGTCATCAACTCCGATGAGCGCCGCTGGATGTGGTTAGATGAAGGACTGAATACCTATTTAGAGAACCTTTCCAAAGAAACCTTTGAGCCGCTTATCCGAGACGAGGAGAAGATAGCTGAGTACCAACGAGTGCGCAGCTACTTGGCTAATCGGCGCAGTCAGCCCATCTTGGGACACCCTCACACCATCCGCGAGATGGGAGCAAACGCCTATCTCAAAACAGCGATAGGATTAGAGCTTCTGCGCAATTATGTATTAGACCCGGCTCGGTGGGATACGGCTTTTCAGCGATATGCGCGCACCTGGGCTTTCCGGCACCCAGAACCCTGGGACTTTTTCCGCATGCTCAGTAGCAGTATCGGTCAGGAGTTAGGCTGGTTCTGGAAAGGCTGGTTTTTAGATACCCTACCTGTGGATATTGCGATAGATACCGCTATCCAGGTCAAAGTGGGTCCTGAATCCCGAACCCGAGAAATCCTGCTCAGCGAGGAGACACACGCTGTGGAACGATACCTTCAAGTACTAGCAAAAGACACGCAATCCCTTCGGTTCCTCACCGACAAGCGCCGAGAAATCAGAGACAAGTATGTGGATAGCAGCTACATTCGCTATCAGCAGAAACTCGCTCTGAGCAAGAAACAATTTCAAGAAACGGCTCAGGTCTGTCAGAGTTATCTGCGTCGTGAGGATAAAGAAGGCATCTATGAAGTGCGGGTGCTTTTTCGGAATGTGGGTGGATTAGTATGGCCTCTGTGGGTTAAGCTCACTTATGAAGGGGGAGCTTCTTCCCTTTGGTATTTTCCTGCTGAGGCCTGGGCCAAAGAACCTCGCCTCTTTCTGAGGGTTTTCTATACACGGCAGCCTGTGGTAAAGATAGAGATAGACCCTTTTGGATGGTCGCCCGACATTCAACCTGCCAATCATGCTTACTCTCTCGCTGGAAGAGGTTAGAGCCCGGCTGCAACGTATAGAACAGGGGATTTTAGAGATGCAGCAGCGATACAATAATGCCCTCCAAGAAAAGCAAGCCCTCCAGCAGGCATGGGAGAATCAGCAGCAGAAGATACGAGAGGAGATTCTTATTTTGCAGAGACAGATAGCGGAAGCGCTACAGTATGAGAGAAGAAATGCGCACATGGACTTTGTTTGGGCGCACCCTCAGCGTAAAAGGTGCTCCCGAAACCCTCAGACTCCTGGAGTTTCTCCTTCATGAGATAGAAGCGCGTGGGCGTTCGCTCCGTCACGTGCGACCGGATGCCGATGAGACCACTTATTGGCTAATGGGATTATTGAGCGTGTTAGAGAACATGGCTGTTTTGATACAGGAATATGAAAACTTCTGCATTCGCATGGAGCATATCATAAATAAAGGTCAAGGTTTATGATGAGCATAATCCTTTCAGTAATAGGAGGCATAGCGGTGGGAGCGAGTATAGGATATGCAGGATGGAAAATGACAGTGCGTCGTCATCGGCGCCAGATGGAAGCTGAAGTTCAGGCTCATCAACAACGGTTAGCGGATTTGGAGCGGGAAGCCGAGGAGAAAGCCCAAGCTCTCACTCAAAAAGCCCGACGCACCCTGCGAGAAGCCGAAAAGCGATATAATAAAGCAGCCCAGCAAGCCGAGAAACATATCAAAGAAAAGCTGCGTCAGCACATTCAGGAAGCAGAGAATTATAGCCAGCAAGTTATTCAGCGGGCAGAGGCGCATTTGGAAGAAGCCGAGAAGCGGAACAAGCAGGTATTAGAGTTAGAAGCCCAGCTTAATCTGCGTCAAGAGCAGATTCAACAGCAGCTTTCTTCCCTTCAGCGGGAGTTTGAACGGTTGGAGCAGCAGAAGGAAACGCAGGAGCAGCGACTGCGCGAAATCCTTCGCCGAGAGGAAGCCCTTACGGAGAAAGAGCAACAAATAGAGCGTCGCTTAGAAGAGCTGGCGGGCATGAGCCGAGAAGAGGCAGTTCAGCAGCTCATGGAGTCGCTTCGCCAAGAAGCAGAGCGCCGAGCTCAAATGCGAATCCAACAGATTTTAGAGGAGATGCGCCTGCGCGCCACCGAAGAATCCCAGAAAATCATCGCCACCACCCTCTCACGCGTAGGCGTGGAGCAAGCTATTCCCCACTCTATCACCACGTTTGTTCTGGATAGTGATGAGCAGAAAGGGCGGATTATCGGACGCGAAGGACGCAACATCCGCACCTTGGAGAACCTGACAGGGGTGGAAATCATCGTAGATGATACACCTGGAACGGTAGTTATATCCTGTTATGATCCTATTCGTCGGGAAATTGCCAGTCGTACTTTGCAGCGTGTCTTAGCGGATGGACGCGTGCATCCCGCCCGCATAGAAGAGGTGGTCAAAAAAGTAGAGCAAGAGATGGAGCAAGAGATACGAGAGATTGGGCATAAGACTCTACTGAGCTTAGATATACGCGGGGTAGCCCCAGCGATACGAGACCTTGTGGGCAAAATGCGCTTCCGATTTTCCTTCGGACAGAACCTGCTGCACCATTCCAAAGAGGTGGCTCGTGTGGCTGCCCTTATCTGCGCAGAACTGGGACTGCCCCGAGAAAAAATCAAGCTAGCCAAACGCGCCGCACTCTTTCATGACATAGGTAAAGTTTCCGATGAAGACCCTGAGAAGCCCCATGCCCTGCTGGGTATGGAGATACTCAAAAGGCATGGAGAACATCCGGAGGTTCTGAATGCAGTGGGCGCTCATCACGATGAGATAGAAATGACGACGATTATTTCTCCTATCGTGCAAATCGCCGATGCTATCAGCGGGGCCCGCCCAGGGGCTCGCCGAGAAACCGTAGAGAAATACATTCAGCGCATCCAAGAACTGGAAGCCCTACCGAAAAAGTTTGCAGGCGTCTCTCAGGTTTATGCAATCCAGGCAGGACGAGAACTACGGATTATCGTAGATAGCGACAAACTCTCCGATACAGACACCGACCGCATCGCCCAAAGTGTAGCCGAGGAGATTCAAAAGACTATGTTATATCCAGGTCAAATCAAAGTTATTGTCATACGAGAACGCAGAAGTACCGCCTATGCGCGCTAAAAGGGACTTTTTCCTGACTTTTTCTCGGCTATTCGTAGGGATTCTCTTCACCGTATCAGGGCTTATCAAGGTGAATGACGTCCGGGGCTTCGCCTACAAGTTAGACGAGTACTTTGAAGTCTTTTTCAAGCATACAGGCATACCCTTTCATGAGATTTTCGGCCCATGGAGTGTGGGAATCGCCGGATTCATCGCCGTCTTTGAGACAAGTCTCGCTATATTCCTACTGCTGGGCTACTGGCGCAGGTTCACCGCTTGGAGCTTGCTGCTGATGATCATCTTCTTCACATTTCTAACGGGCTATTCTGCGGTAACGAAAGCTGTCTCTGACTGCGGATGCTTCGGAGATGTCATCAAATTCACACCCTGGCAATCCTTCGGCAAGGATGTAGTTCTATCCACCTTCATCGGATATATCTTCCTCAAAAGGGAAGAGATTTTTTCATGGCTGCAAGCCCCTTTGGTCCGCCACATTGCAGCATGGGGCGCAGTAGCACTCATTGCAGGACTTACGATATACTTCTACCTGTATTTACCCGCGCTGGATTTCCTTCCCTATTTCGTAGGCCAGAATCTCAAAAAAGCCTTGGAACCTAATGCGCAAGGAGTACCGATGATTACAGATTATGTACCCGCTCGCTATTCCCCTTGTCAGGTAGATGAACTCTCAGGAGAAGCCATAGTACTTATAGCACAGCGCTTAGAGTCGCTAAGCCCCGTCGAGATACAACGGTGGAAAGAATTTCTATTAGCCCTACCCAAGGAAGTAAAAGTCGTAGGGATGACAGCTTCACCCGAGGAAGTGCGCACGCAGTGGGTGAAAGAACAGGGGCTCTCTGTGTGTTTCGCACCCCAGGACCAAACAGTGCTCAAAGCGATGCTTCGTTCATCCGCAGGGGCTATCTATCTATCAGAAGGTATGATTAGAGCGAAGTGGTGCTGGCGTAGGCTTCCTCGGCAGTGGCCCGCTTCCTCCTGAAAGTCTTTCTACAAGCTGCACTTACTTTTGTCCTGAGCTTCACTCTGCTATTCCTCTTACTGCGGGGACTGGGAGACCCCGCCCAAATGCTACTGGGTCAGCGTTCAGACCGCATAGCCTTAGAGACAATCCGAGCCCAACTTCACTTAGATAAACCCCTTTGGCAGCAATATTTATATGCTTGGGCGCAGTGGATGCCATATGATGGCGAAAAATGGAAACTTCCGCAGCTTGGTACCTCCTATCAGTACGCCCGTCCCGTGGTTGAACTCTACGCTGAGCGATTCCCTGCCACCCTTCTGCTGAGCTTATGTGCTATGATGTTTGCTGTGTGCATGGGAATCCCCCTGGGACTTTGGCAAGCCTATCGCCCCTCTTTCCTCCTCCAGAGACTTAGCCTTCTTTTTCTCTCGCTACCTGGATATGTGGTGGGTCTGCTCCTACTATTTGTGATGGGTTTTCAGTTAGGGATGCCCTTAGGCGGTTATATCTACAGCTATGACCCCATTGCAGAAAGACTCTCATATCACTGGGAAAACCTCCTCCTTCCTGCACTGGCTCTGGGACTCAGACCCGCTGCCCACCTGCTCCAACTCACCTCTACCGAAGCCCAGCACATCCTCCAGCAGGATTTCATTCGCAGTGCGCATGCCCGAGGGAAAGCGTTTCTGCCTATCCTTTTCGGCGACGTTCTGCGAAATATCTTGCCTACCCTTAGCGTGTCTCTGACGCAGTGGCTGGGAGGCCTTTTTACAGGGGCTTTGTTCGTAGAGGAAGTTTTTGACTGGCCGGGGGTGGGCAAACTCCTCTTCTTTGCCCTAAGCACCAGCGACTATCCATTACTGATGGGAATAGCCCAACTTTCCGTTTTGCTTTTTGTAGGTCTGAATGCTTTAGG